>CAZJKW010000081.1:0-9309 GCA_964546835.1 uncultured Fimbriimonadales bacterium | reverse complement strand
AAATCGGAGGTGGGATGGGGATTTCTTAACCGTAAGACGGGAGATTGAGTCCGGAAATCTTGGAAAGGTGTTTAGTATCGAGAGTAGCGTCAATGGGTGGTGGTATCCGGGAGGTTGGAGAGGAGAACGTGCCAAAGGGGGAGGGATGCTGTATGACTGGGGAGCCCATCTTGCCGACCAACTCGTTCAGTTAATGCTTCCAGCATTGCCGAAAGCGGTCTTTGCTACCCATTGGTATGGCGTTCATGAGGTGGACATCGAAACCCAAACCAGTTTGATGGTTGCCTTTGATAACGGAGTCATGGCGGGAATTGACGTGGGGTGTATAAGTCATCAAGTGCGGCCCAGGTGGCTTGTCCGGGGCGAGAAAGCCGCGTTGCGCTTCGTGGATTGGCATGAGGCAACGATACGGGAAGGAGAGATTGAACGAAAAGTCAGCGTTGAAGAGAGTAACTGGGGCTCCTTGTACCAAAACGTTGCTGACCACCTCTTAAATGGCACTGAATTGATGGTTAAGCCAGAAGAAGTGAAGATTAGCGTCGCTATTCTGGAAGCGGCCCGAAAGAGTGCCGAAACAGGCAAGTCAGTTGATTTGGCGGGAATGTTTTGATTCCCTTGAGCGTTTCATAATAAAGAAAATGAAGATATTACGAACATTGCTTGCATCCGTTGTCCTATTGGTGCCTGCATTTGCACAGGTACCCAACGTTATTTCAAGTTTGAAGTTGGCAAGCACCGTTGCAAAGCCAGGATCTATTGTTAAAGGGACCATTACGATTCAGATTCCTGCAGGGCATCATGCCTATGCGCGGCCAGCGACCGAATCAGGCCAAGTATTGTTGACAATTACTTCGGCGGCAGACACGAAGGCGAGAATTTCTAAAGTGAGTTATCCAAAGGGAGTGAGCAAGAAGTACCCCGGAATGGACGCAACTCTTAACGTGTATGAGGGGAAAATCGTTGTGCCAGTAGAGTTTAAGATGCCTGCGAACGTTGGGAGAGTTACATTGACTGTTAACGTGCTGACGCAGATTTGTACGAACGACACGGGTCAATGCTTTGCGCCAAACACGAAGAAACTGGCCGCGAGCCTATTGCTCAAGAAATAATTTGAAATTTTTTGCAACCCTTTGGTTTGCGCTTTTCGCAATTGGTTATGGAATTGGACAATCTGAAGTTGTTCAGTGGACTGCCAAATTGGAACCTAATGACGCGCGTGTTGGAGAAGCTGCGCGAATCTTGGTTGAAGCAAGAATTAAAGATGGTTGGCATATTTATGATTTAAAGCAAGCAGGAGGTCTGATTCCAACCTCATTTGAGATTCCTGAAGACGCGTTTTTGCAAGAAGCAGAGCCGATTCAACCAAATCCCAAAAAGAAGTTTGATGAACTACTCAAGTTGGAAACCTCCATTTTTGAGAAGGGAGTCGTTTTTGCCATACCCGTTAACGTTTCGGGCCTTACACCCGGTGCGCACAAGTTAACAGTTACTGTTAATTGGCAAGCATGCGATGCGTCCGGTTGTTTGCCTCCACAAAAAACAAAAGTGCCGTTAGAGGTGAATATTGCTCCCGGTGAACCAAGACCGATTCAGTTATCCGTTTCGCTTGAAATTCCAAAGCAGCCGTTTGAGCAAGAGACCGGTGAGCCAAAAAGCGGGCAAGTGGTTGATGAAACTCAACAAGAAATTGAAAAAGCTAAAAGCAGCGGTTTGCTGGCATATATGGGGATTGCTTTTATTGCAGGATTGCTGGCTTTGTTGACCCCGTGCGTTTTCCCCATGATTCCGGTAACTGTAAGTTTCTTTAGCAAAAGAAGCGGAGAAGGAAAAAAGAACTTAAGCGGTGCATTGGCTTATTGTTTTGGCATCATGGGTACCTTTACGGGACTTGGATTGCTGGTTACTTATATCTTTGGTGCAAGCGGTGTGCAATTGCTTTCTGCAAATCCATGGGTTAACTTAGGGCTTACACTAATTTTTGTTTTTCTTGCTTTTAGTTTGTTTGGCGTTCTCGAATTGAGACTTCCTTCTTGGCTGGTAAACGCGAGTCAAAAGCAAACCCGATCCGGCGGATTACTGGGTCCTGTTTTTATGGGATTGACTTTTAGCTTGACTACTTTTACGTGCACTGTTCCATTTGTAGGCGGACTTTTGGCGGGTGCTGCTAATGGGGAAGTGATGTATCCATTGTTTGGAATGCTCGCATTTAGCACTGCATTTGCCGTTCCATTTTTCCTGTTGGCATTGTTCCCCGGATGGTTATCGAAACTTCCGAAATCGGGAGGGTGGTTGGCAACCGTTAAAGCATATATGGGTTTTATTGAACTTGCGTTTGCCTTTAAGTTTTTGAGCAACATTGATTTAGTTTGGAATTGGCAAATTTTAACAAGACCTGTGTTTTTGGGGATTTGGGCAACCCTGTTAATCATGGCCGGTTTGTATTTGCTTGGCTGGATTTTGCTACCAAGCGACACTTCAAAACCTGGAATGGCAAGAAGAATTATCGGGTTGTTTACGATTGGCATCGGGGGATATTGCTTTGCCGCAATGAATGGTGCGCCGCTTGGACAATTAGAAGCGTTTCCGCCGCCAAAATCTTATGGAATTGTTAAACAAGGTAAGGCAGCCAGTGGAGAAATCAATTGGATTGAAACGTATGATGAAGCACTTCAAATTGCTAAAAAAGAAAACAAGCCGATATTCTTAAACTTTACCGGACATACATGTGTCAATTGCAGGCTGATGGAAGAGGGGATGTTTCCGAGGCCAGAAATAAAATCAGAATTGCTGAAATTTGTAACCGCCGAGCTTTGGACCGACGCCGGAACTCCAGAGGAAAATGCGAATGCAGAGTTAAGAATAAAACTTACTGAATCAATCACAAACCCTGTATATGTGATTATGACGAGCGAAGGCAAGGTCGTTAAGATTTTTCAAGGTGGCACGAACGATGCTGAGAAATATAAGAAGTTTTTGGTAGATGGATTCGAATTGGCGAGCAAAAAATAATGAAAACCATTAAAGTTAAGGACATTACCATTGGAGACAATCACCCGGTATTAATTGGTGGGCCCTGCCTTGCTGAGTCATTGGAAATGTGCAAAGAAGTTGCCGAGAAGTTGCAGAATGTTTGTTCGACATTAGCTATTCAATACGTTTTTAAGGCGTCATTTGACAAAGCAAATCGCACCGGGGCAAGGAGTCCGCGTGGGGAGGGAATTGAAGCCGGATTGGAAATTCTTTTGAAAATCAAACAGGAGTTTGGACTCCCGGTTACAACAGATGTTCATTTGCCGGATCAGGCGAAATCAGTTGCCGAAGTAGCAGACATTTTGCAAGTGCCGGCATTTTTGTGTAGACAAACAGACTTATTGGAAGCGTGCGCTAAAACAGGAAAAGTCGTTAATGTTAAGAAAGGTCAGTTTTTGGCACCTTGGGACGCAAAAAACATTGTACAAAAATTGGAAAGTTGCAATGCGAACGGCATTATTTTAACAGAACGAGGAACCAGTTTTGGATATAACAATTTGGTTGTCGATATGGCAGGATTACCCATCATGCGAGAGTTTGGATGGCCAATTTGTTTTGATGCAACCCATAGCGCGCAGCGGCCGGGAGCGGGAGGAAGCGTTACCGGAGGAGCAAGGGAATCGATTCCTTATTTGGCAGCTGCGGCTGTTGCGGTTGGCGTGGATGCATTGTTTATGGAAGTGCATCCAGATCCCAAAAATGCAATGAGTGACGCCGCAACGCAGTTGCCATTGAACGAAATCGAAGGCGTACTTAGGCGAATTGCAAAAATTTGGAAGTGTTCAGTTAACTAATTTTTGCGAGCATATCAGCGACGGCTTTGCTTTGAGGGAATTTTATTTTTGCATCTTGTAAGATTTTCTTTGCAGAATCTTTGTCACCTGCTTCTAACAAGTAGCCTGCTGCTTTTAGGGCGAGATTCGGATCATTTTGAAGCGCATTCCAAAGCATTTTGTATGCCTTTGCAGTTCTTGGAAAATCTCTCGCAGATTCGGCTGCTCCAGCGAAAGTTCTCAATATTGACTCTTCCTTTGGACTAATATCGGCGGCCTTTTCAATGCTTTGCAAAGCTTCAGCTGCGTTTCCGTTAATTGCTTGCGCGCGAGACAACCCAACAAATATTGAAGATTCCGAAGGATTGAGTGCTCCAAGAATTTTGAGTTTTCCGATTGCTGCATCAAGATTGCCTATGGAGATACACGCATCAACATAGGCAACGGTCGAAGCAGAATGAAATTTTTTGTTTTCAAAGAGAGATTCAAGAAGTGTACGAAAAACTTGGAGTCTTTCTCCATTTTTTGCTGCTCGCAGCATATCATTTACGTAACTTCCGTCATTGTAAAATCGGTCAAGATCTTGAGCCAGTAAATCAAATGCATCTCCTTGTCTTTTGTTCTGATAAAGCAATTCGGCAGCAGCCCTTCTTGCCAAGGAATTTGCAGGATTAAGGGTCCATATTTTTTTGTACGCTTCAACAGCCAAATCAATTTTTCCGGAATCTGTATGATATGCTGCCAAGCCAGCCCAAATGTATTCATCGTTTGGTTTCGATTCAGTGACTCTTTTCCACATTTTTTCTGCAAGTTCAGGATGATTCGCTGTTCTAAATTCTCGTGCCGCCGCTAAATATGCTTGGCTTGTTTGTGGGACATTGTCACCCATTTGTTCCAGAGTTCTCGCTGCTTCTAAATGATTTCCCATTTGTGCGTGCATTCGAGCGACTCCATCGTATCCCGATGAATCGGAAGGTTTTGTTTTCATCAAATCCGTGTACACATCAAGTGCTTTTTGCCACTGTGACATTTGTTCATAAGTGGATCCTTCAAGCGTCCATGATCGCGAGTCATTTGGGAAGAGAGTACGCATTTTTTTCAACGCGACAATTGCGTTTGCCGAGTCTCCAAATTGTCGATAGGCCAGTGCGAGTCGGACAAACAAATCTGCGCTTTTAACCCCCTTTGAACTCGCTTTCTCGATTAACTGAGTAGCGCTTTGTGGTTTGCCGGACAAAACGTATGCTTGTGCTGCTTGATCATAAGCATCCGCGTCAATTGGACCAAATTGAAAATACGATTCATATGCAGCGGCTGATTGCAAGTACTGTTTGTTTTCGAATAGCAATTCTGCCAATAATTTGTAGGGAGTTGGGTCTGCACTGTCAATCGATATCCAATTTCTTAACGTGGATTCACGTTGACTGGCTTGACCAAGTTCTTTCTCACACATTTGCTTGATATTGAACGCTCTTGTTTGAAACTTGTCAATTGACAACGCAGTATTCGCATCTCTTAGTGCATCGGCGAATTTTCCTGTGGTCGCATTAAGCGCAGCGCGAGTAAGAAATGCTTGGGCGTTTTTGTTATCCTTAGTAATCGCTTGATTAGCCGCTTGCATCGCACCGCTAAAATCGTTTCTTTTTGCAAGAATTTCTGCCTTTGCAGAAAGTAACTGAGAATCAGATTTCGTGTTGTTTAGTTTGGATTCAATGAATCGGAGTGCATCTTCGTCCTTATTCGCCTCACTCAGCAATGCAATGTAATTCATGTACAACCTGGGCTCATTCGGGTTTTCTGAGGTGGCTTTTTTTAGTGTGCTTAAGGCAAGCGGTGTTTTTCGAGTTGATCTCAATGCCTGAACTAACCCTAAAACATAATCAACATTTTTGGGGTCTAATGAGACTGCTGCTTGGAAATGTTCAAGTGATTTTTCTGCTTCTCCGAAAGTAATAAAAATCACGCCAGCCCTAAATGCGATGTCGGATCGTTTTGGAGAAAGTTGTCGTGCTTTGAGAATGGACGACTTTGCCTGCGCCTGCTTTGAATACTGAGCTTCAAGTCCCGAGCGCATCATCCAATACTCCGGTAACTTTGTACAAACGGGTTCTGCATTGATAAGTGAATTCAAGGCATCCTGCTTTTTGTTTGCGTCTATAAGTGCATTTGCCTTCGCCATAAAGGGTTCAGGCATTTTCGGTCGCAATTGGATTGCCTTGTTTAGATAAATGAGTGATTCCGATGGCTTTTTTGAAGAGAGTAAAACAAGCCCTAAATTGTAAGTTGCATTGAAAGAATTTGGATCTTTTTGGAGGACTTGCTTATACAGTTTGATTGCCAGCTCCAACTTACCGGCTTTGTGGGCATTCATTGCCTGATCAAGCGTTAGGTTTGGACTTTGTGCAAAAACGAAAACGTTTAGCAATAGAAGAATACAGAAGACCTTGCGGCGCATCATTATTGCATTAGAGTACCTGACACATTGAATTGTGGTAAGAATTTGCCCATGAACATAGGTCTAAACACGTTTATAGTTGGAATTGGAGCCGGCCTGGGAGGTGCCTCGCGGTTTCTTGTTGGCTATTGGATTTCGAGTCTAAGCAGTAGTTCATTTCCATTCGGCACATTTATTGTTAACATTTTAGGCAGTTTTCTAATCGGGCTGATTCTGGAAAACACTGGATTATCAGATTCTTTAAGATATTTTGCCGCGGTAGGGTTTTTGGGGGGCTTCACAACCTTCTCAGCAGTGAGTTTCGAATTGATGAGCATGCTTAGGAGCGGTCAGTTTCTATTGTCGATTGCGTACATGTTTTTGACGTGTTTGGTCGGTTTACTTGCGTGCTGGCTGGGGGCATGGGTTATGTCAAAAATTAGCGGATATTGAAATATTTTGCTTCTGGATGATGAACAATTAATGCGCTTGTGCTTTGTTCCGGATTTAGCATAAATTCTTCGGTGAGTTCAACTCCAATACGTTCCGGCTCCAATAGCTCGAACAGAATTTTCTGATCTTCAAGATTAGGACATGCCGGGTAGCCAAATGAATATCGGCAACCACGGTACTTAACTCCAAAAAGCCCCTTTTTGTCGGCGGGTTCAGAATCGTTAATGCCCCATGCAATTCTTATCTGCTGGTGAAAGTACTCCGCCAATGCTTCAGCCGTTTCGACTCCAAGACCATGTAAGTACAAGTACTTTTGAAAATCGCCAGCGGAGAAGAGCTGTTTTTCCAATTTTGATATTTCGGGTCCTATGGTTACCAATTGAAAAGCGACTACATCAGGTATGCCTGAATCAATTGAGTTGAAAAAGTCGGAAAGACACAGTCTTCTTCCATCGGACTGACGTGGAAACAAAAACTCTGCGATGTGATTTTCTTTGTCAGATATTTTCAATTTGTTGCCATCTGAGTTTGCAAGGAAAAAGCCATAAACAACTCTTGGTTGAAAAAATGCAGAATATTCAGATTTTAATCCTTCAAACACAGGAACTGCATTGTCCGCCAAATATTCACTGAATTCAGGGTTTGACATTCCGTCGGGTCTCTTAAAGCCCCATTGACCCCTAAACAGTGCAGTTTCGTTGATGAATGAGAAAATGGTGTTTAAATCAAATTCGGTCGCTACTTGAGTGCCGATAAATGGAGGATTGGGCACTCTCTCAAGTGGATTTATGTCCGACTTGGTGCCGTCAAACACATATAATTCAGGGTTTGAAGACGGTAAACGGTGGCTTTGAATTCTAGTTGATTCAATTACATCTTTTCCCTCTGCAAATGTTCCATTGCTAATTTCTTGCATTAAATTCAACCCTTCAAATGCATCCTGTGCATATGCAACTTTGCCTTTGTAAATTCTGCGCAAATCGTCTTCAACGTAGCTTCTTGTTAATGCCGCACCTCCCAAGATAACTGGAAAGTCATGCAGGTTTCTTAAGTTCATTTCTTCAAGATTCTCTCTCATGATGACGGTGCTTTTAACCAGGAGCCCACTCATGCCGATTGCTTGTACTTTGTGCTCTTGTGCTTCGGACAAAATATTGGATATGGGTTGCTTGATTCCGATATTAACAACTCTATATCCGTTATTACTAAGAATAATATCTACCAAATTTTTCCCAATGTCATGAACGTCTCCAGCTACAGTTGCCAGCAGGATTGACCCCTTTTCGCTTGATTCGACTTTTTCCATGAGGGGCTCAAGGTATGACACGGCTGCCTTCATAACCTCTGCACTTTGCAGCACAAATGGAAGTTGCATTTTGCCTGCTCCAAACAATTCGCCAACCGTTTTCATGCCTTCCAGCAAAACATCGTTAATAATTGCAAGCGGCTCGTACTGTTCGAGTGCCCTATCTAACGACAAAACTAAGTCTTTTTTGATGCCGTTGATAATATGGTATTTTAGTTTGTCTTCAATGCTCAGTTCGTTTTCTTGAATGTTCGCAGAAGACGATTTGGTTTCTTCAAACAAGTTAATTAAATCTACCAACGGGTCACTTGAATCGGTAATTTCATTTCTTACCAATTTTTCGGCAAGTCTCCATGAAATTTCAGAAATCTTGTTTTGAGGCAAAATCTTGCCAGCATGGACGATGGCGCTTGTTAGACCGGCTTCCCTGCACATTTGAAGAAAAACCGAATTCAAAACATGTCGAATTGCGGGTTTTAATCCAAATGAAATATTGCTGATTCCTAAAATTGTGTTTACTCTTGGAAATTTGTTTTTTAGTTGCTTGATTGCTTCAATTGTTTCAATTCCCGCAGTTCTGAATTCTGGATCTCCCGAACCAAG
This sequence comes from uncultured Fimbriimonadales bacterium, assembly GCA_964546835.1. Taxonomy (GTDB): domain Bacteria; phylum Armatimonadota; class Fimbriimonadia; order Fimbriimonadales; family ATM1; genus JAHCHL01. The sequence goes on along the minus strand of CAZJKW010000081.1, from coordinate 710 downwards.
AGTAAAAGTCAAACAGTCAATGAAAAGGTCTTCATCTTCAATCCCGGCAGCACGGGTTTTTTCAATTATTCTTTCAGCAATGGAGAGTTTTTTTGCTGCAGTTTTGGCCATTCCTTCTTCGTCAATGGTTAACCCTACAACTGCAGAGCCATACTGAGTGCAAAGCGAAATGACTTCATTAAGTCTCTTTCCACCGTCCTCAAAATGGATTGAGTTAACAATTGGTTTGCCAGGAAGTGTTTTAAGTGCCTCTACAATGACAGGCAATTCTGTTGAGTCAATCATAATCGGAATATTGATTTGAGTAGCATAATCAAAGAGAACGGATCTCATATCCGCTACTTCATTTCTACCAACATAAGCCGTGCAAACATCAAGTAAATGAGAACCTTCGGCTTCTTGTTCACGTGCAATAACCGTTAGAGTATCTCGATCGCCTTCCGATAAGGCAGTTTTGAACGCTTTGCTGCCGTTAGCATTTGTTTTTTCTCCAACAATTAAGAAACTCGGAGATTGATCATAAGGTTGAAACTGATATAGTGATGAGCAACCTATCAGTTTGTTTGGGTTTCTCTCTTTGCGGACGGCACCAGTTAAATAATGACTGATTGCCCGAATGTGTTCGGGTGTGGTTCCGCAACACCCACCAACAATTGAAACTCCAAATTCTTCGACAAACGTTTTTAAATTTGCTGCTAAATCATCAGGAC
>CAZJKW010000080.1:8412-9332 GCA_964546835.1 uncultured Fimbriimonadales bacterium | reverse complement strand
GCGGTCTCCTTCCGATTTGGTGATGTTGGCTCGCTTTTCTCGTTCTGCCGCCGCTTGTCGGCTCATCACTTTTTTCAAATCTTCGGGGAGAAGGATGTCTTGGATGCGGATTCCGTCCACTTGCATTCCCCAATGCTCGGTTTCCACGTCCACCATTTTTGCGATTTCTTGACCGATTCCTTCGCGTTCTGAAAGCACTTCGTCCAGGGTTCTGCCACCGATTACATCTCGCAAAGCGGAACGCGCATATTGCGTGATTGCGAAACGATAATCCTGAACGTTGATGACCGCTTGGTCGGGCTTAATGACTTTTAAGAAAATCACGGCGTCAATTGCAACGGGCACGTTATCTTTTGTAATTGCTTCTTGTCTCGGAATGTCCATGGTTAAAATGCGAATGTCCACTTTTCTTGATTGTTCAAGAAATGGAATTTGCAAATAAACTCCGGGTCCGACGCTTCTAACGTATTTTCCTAAACGAAAAACCAATGCGCGTTCCCATTGTGCCGCTAATTTAATGGAAGAGGAAAGGATCCAACTTCCAAAAAACCAGATGATCATTGGGCCAACCGTTGATGGATCTTGTTTTGGCATCACACCAAGAACTATCCACCCAATTACCAACAAAACAAAAAATACAAGACCCGCAAGATAATTGACTATCAAATTAGAATCTCCCGGCACGTTTGCCATCATTGCGCGACGCAAAACGGGCGGTGCAACTTGCTGCCCTGTCGCCTTTTCCACATACTGCGTAATTTCTTCAATGTCCAAGGTTGCTATTGGTAACAACGTTTGAGCGATGCGTATCGGCGCAGGGATGGGGAGGATTGCCGACCTGGTTCCATGTACAAGCCCAGATTTCCTTAGGTCCAAACCGTCAGCAGGCGGATAATTATGATGAATTTCGCCATGCAGGG
>CAZJKW010000080.1:0-8402 GCA_964546835.1 uncultured Fimbriimonadales bacterium | reverse complement strand
ATGTCCAAGGTTGCTATTGGTAACAACGTTTGAGCGATGCGTATCGGCGCAGGGCGCATTATAAGGTTTTCGAATTTGCCCAGGTTAACTGGAAAAAAGCCGTTGAAGTTGGCTTACTTTACAATTGTGTTTATGACTTGCTGCACAAACGATGAGTCTTTGAATGTTTTTATAGTTTTCATGCAAGTCCTACCACGTGGATGCGGTCGGACTTTTTATGAGGTGGGTTGAGGGTGTAGGCGTCGTAGATTTTGATGGATTTATACTCGGCTTCATCCATCATTCGGTTTAATTCATTCTGCGTGTAAGCCCGTTGGAAGTGTGTTTCGGAGAACGAATCTTCGTTTGTCCAAAACTGCATATCAATTTTGCAAATCCGCGTGGCTTCATTCCATTCGGATTTCCATTCGTACCTTATGGGTGCATCCGGTTTATTTTCGAATTGGTCGAACATTTTTTTCTCAAATGCGTATGCGGTGTTTAAATCGAAAACAAAAACTCCACCCGGTTTCAAATGTTTTTTAATACGAGTTAAAGCGTTTTGAAATTCGATGGGGTCGGTGATGTTGTTCAAACTGTCAAAAAAAGAGAAAGCCGCATCAAATTCGGAATCGAGTTGGAGCAGGGACGCGTTTTGGGTTTCGAACCTTATTTTCATTCCCGCGGCTTGTGCCATTGCGTTGGCTTCTTCGATCATTTGGGGCGACACGTCTATGCCGGTCATGTTCAGCCCTTCGCTTGTGAGCATGCGGCAGATTCTGCCGGTTCCGCAAGCGATTTCAAGGACGTCGCGCGGGCTGACCCCTGCTTTTGCCCAGATAAGGCGCAGGTAGGACAGCCACATCCCGTAGGGGACGTCCTTCATTAAGGTTTCATAGTGCCGGGCGACGTGGGTGAATGCGCTCATTGGGGCTTTTTGCTCGGGAAACTTGCCAAGTTTGACGCCAGTATGTATACTTTGCATACGCATGGCTATGGCCGGGCGCGGCGGAACCAAGGATGGCCCGTCCGGTGAACCATATCAGGAGGTTCTTCTAAATGAAGAAATTGGTCACATTACTTGCAGGCGCAGCACTGCTAAGCAGCGCATTTGCGGGCAACAACACGAAGGCACCTGCGCCTATCGTCAAGCCCTGGGAACTCACTTTTGGCTATCACATGGCCACAGGCGACCTTGAAGACATCGGCTTTGATGGTGGCTTCATGGTTGGTCTTGACTACTACATGAACGGGGCACGATGGGCTTTGGTGGCGCACGCGGCTGGTTCCAAAACGAATCCGGTTTGAATGACACTGCTTATGGCGTTCACTACGGTATTCGATTTGATGCCGGCAACGGTGGCGACATGAACATGGGCAGCGGCACATTCTTTTTTAAGATTGCCGGTGGTTTTTACAACCATGATTTCGACAGCATTGACAATAAGTGGGGATTTGGCGGATTCGCAACCATCGGTTATGAATTTGCAGGTGGTTTCAATATTGAAATCGGCTATCAAATGGCACCGAAAGTATTAAGCATTGACAACAATGGTTGGTACATTGCAGGTTCATTCCGATTCTAAGAATCTGAATGTGTGAATGACCGGAATTTTTATTCCGGTCATTTTTTTTATGTTTGTTTATTTGCCGGGAATTCCGGGTTCGGTTAATTTTGCCGGGTCAAGAACTTTTGCAAGTGTTTCGTCATCCATGAGATTTCTTTCTTTGACAATTTCCGGGATTGTGCGACCTTCTTTTAACGCTTGCTTTGTGACATCGGCGGCGACTTGATATCCAACGTATGCGTTTAATGCGGTGGAAAGCGATGGGGAAGTTTCGGCGTAATGTTTGCATCGTTCGCGGTTGGCGATGATTCCATCAATACAATTAACGCGATAAGTTGCGATTGCATTGGTTAAGAGTTGCAACATGAATTGGCTGCTGAAAGCCATTCCCGGCATCATGACGTTTAATTCCAATTGTCCTGCTTGGACTCCCATATCAATGGAATGGCATTGACCCATCACTTGAAACAAAACCAGGTTCATGTTTTCCGCCATGGACGGGTTTACTTTGCCGGGCATGATGCTGCTTCCGGGTTGGACTGGAGGCAAAACGATTTCTGCCAATCCGGTCAACGGGCCCGAACAGAGTAGGCGCAAATCGTTGGTGATTCGAGTGAGTTCGATGCAGAGTAATCGAACGCCGGCAGCGAGTGCAGACATGCAAAATTGCGATTGCATGGATTCTCTTAAATCGTCGGTTGGACGGAAAGGAAGTTTTGTATATTCGGAAAGCAAATTAACCACCCGGAATCGGTATTCGGGATGGGTGTTTAAACCCGTTCCTGCCGCACTGCCGCCGATGCCTAATTCATCGAGTTCTTTTGCAGCAAAATCGAGCCAGGATTTTGAACGTTTAATTGCGACGGCGTATGCGGTGAATTCTTGTCCCAATCGGATGGGCACTGCGTCTTGTAAATGAGTTCTTCCTGATTTTAATACGTCATCAAATTCTCTTCCTTTTTTTTCGAAAGCGACCGAGAGTAATTCAACTTCGTTTCTCAATTTTTCGAGCATGATTCTTGACATCACGCGCATTGCCGTTGGAAAAGTGTCGTTTGTTGATTGTCCGTAGTTAACGTGGTCGTTAGGATTGACTTTTTGATATTCGCCTTTATTGCCGCCGAGAATTTCTTCTGCACGATTTGCAAGAACTTCGTTGACGTTCATGTTAAAACTGGTTCCAGCACCCATGTGAAACACGTCAACGGGAAACTGGTCGCGCATTTTTCCGTTGAGGATTTCGTCAGCGGCTTGGATGATAGCGTCGGCTCTTTCCGGGCTTAGTAGGTTGAGTTCTTTGTTTGCTACGGCGCATGCTTTTTTCAGCATGACGTAAGCATCGATCATGACCGGGTGTTCGGTGATTCCGGTCAGTTGAAATAGTTGTCGACTTCTCTCGGCTTGGCTTCCCCAATAGGCGTCTTTTGGGACTTGAACATCTCCCAGGGAGTCTTTTTCAATACGGTATTCCATTGTCTTTGAGTTTACTTGGACGGAACTAATTGGGGGGCTTACTCGTTACCTTGTTGGCTGTTCATAATCAGCACAGGAAAACAATTACATGAGACGAATTTCAATTCCCTTTCTTGCCTTTTGCTTAGCGGCGCTTGCGTTGCCTGCCTTTGCCAAACCGAACCTAGGTATCGGTGATGCCGCTCCGCCCGTCAAGGTTGCCAAATGGGTTAAGGGGACACCCCTGAAGAAATTTGAGACCGGCAAAGTTTATGTTGTGGAGTTTTGGGCGACTTGGTGTGGTCCTTGTAAAACGAGCATTCCGCATTTGACTGAGCTTGCGAAAAAATATGCGGGCAAGGTCAGTTTTAACGGTATCAGCGTTTGGGAATCTGACCCTGAGCAAGCCGACCCGGCAGATTTGAAACTTGCGATGGAAGGCAAATTGCCCGCAGAAAAGCAGCCGCACATTGCGACGGTTCAGAAGTTTGTAACGGAATGGGGCGACAAGATGGCTTATAACGTTGCAGCGGACGGGATTGACGGAACGATGGCGAAGACTTGGATGGCCGCTTCCGGTGAAAACGGAATTCCTGCGGCATTCATTGTTGGCAAGGACGGGAAGATTGCTTGGATAGGGCACCCGATGTCCGGCATGGAAGAAGTGCTTGACCAGGTTTTGGCTGACAAATGGGATGCAAAAGCATTTGCCAAGCAACGAGAAGAAGAAAATCAAAAAAGTGCGGCAATGGATGAAGTTTTCAGCCAGTTGACCGAACTTTATCAAGCGAAAAAATACACGGAAGCCATTGAGTTTATTGATAAGGCGATGAAGATGCATCCTGAAATTGAGGAGCAATTGATTCAGGCAAAGTTTTCAATTCTTGTGACTTCGGATGAACCTTCCGCCTATGTTTATGCAAACAAATTGGTAGTTGCCGAATTGAAAGATAATCAAATGATGTTGAACAGCATTGCTTGGATGATTGTGGATGACAAATCGCCATGCAAAAAGCCAGACTTTGATACGGCGATAACGCTTGCAAACCGCGCATGTGAGTTAACTAAATGGGAAGATTCAATGAATTTGGACACGCTTGCGTATGCATATTTCAAAAAAGGGAACATTGATAAGGCGATTGAAGTTCAAGAAAAAGCAGTGAAGTTTCTTTCTAAAGCACCGGATATGCCGGCTGAAACACAGAAAGAGATTAAAGATCGCTTGGCAATGTTTAAAGCAAAGAAAGGCGGCGGATAATCCGGCTTTACCGCCCTGCTTCGGTGGGGCGGTAAACTCAAATCATGTTCGTGACAAAATGGATTGGCATCGTTGTTGCTGCGACGATGCTTTTTGGTTTTGTAGGGGGCAACCTCCATCAAGTTTCGAGGAAGAAGAAAGTCATGAAAATTCAAATGGAAATCAAAAATCGCGGTGTTGTTACTCTTGAACTGTATCCGGAAAAAGCCGAAAAAACTTGCGAACAAATTGTTCGATTAATCGAAGAAGGTTTTTACAACGGCCAACGCGTGCATCGTGTCGAAGATTGGGTGGTTCAATGGGGCGACCCTTTTTCGAAAGAGCCGCAGAAGAATATTGGGCGCGTGGGCTCGGGCGGGTCAGGCAAGAACTTGCCCTTTGAATCTAATGATATTCCCATGAAGCGCGGCGTTTTGGCGATGGCAAGTACCGGTGCAAAGAAAGGTGGCGACAGCCAAATGTTTGTGCTAAAAAAAGATGGTGATTGGTTGGCGGGAGATTATTGTGCTTTTGGGAAAGTGATTGAAGGAATTGAAATCATTGATACTTGGCAAAAAATGGACGAAATAATTTCGATGAAAACCGTCAAGCTAATCGAAGAATAATATCGGTTAAAGCGAATAAGAAGAAACCGACAGAAACATAGCCGTTAAGGGTGAAAAATGCCATGTTTAGTTTGCTGAGGTCGTTTTCTTTTACCATGCTTTGTTCGTAGGTGAGCATAAGCGCTGCAAATGCGCAACCGAAAAAGTAAGCGATTCCCGCTTTTATCCATACACCGGAGAGAATTAAAAAAAGAATTGCAAGCGTATGGCTAATCCGGCTGATGGCGATTGCTTTTCTTCTACCGAATTGTGCGGGAATACTTTTTAGTTTGTGCACTTGATCAAATTCATCATCTTGGAGCGCATAAAGTATATCAAATCCCGCGGTCCAAAACATAACCCCGAATATTAAGAATAGTGGAGTCCATTCAAAATGACCGGTGACGGCGACCCATGCGGCTGCCGGTGCGATTCCAAGAGAAAAGCCGAGCCAAAAGTGGCAAAAAAAAGTAAATCGCTTTGTGTAACTGTAAAAAATTAAGACAAAAAGTGCGACTGGTGCGAGATACAGTGTGAGTGGATTAAGTTGCCATGCTGAGAGAAAAAATAGAGCACATGAAGCTAGAAAAAAAAGGGTTGCTTTGTTGGATGAAATCAATCCGGCAGGGATTGCTCTCATGTTTGTTCGCGGATTGATTGCGTCAATTTTTTTGTCGGCAATCCGGTTCCACGCCATTGCTGCGCTTCTTGCACTGACCATTGCGAGGACGATAAACCCAAACACTTTCCAACCGGGAAAACCGTTTGCGGCATACATCATTCCAACCAGGGCGAACGGCAGAGCGAAAACCGAGTGTTCAATTTTTATCATCTCCAGATAAATCCGAAACGAAGATGGTTTTTTGGTTTCCGCTTTCATTTTGCGGATATTGAACCCGAAAGCAGTTCGTCAAAAGGTATCCTTTTGGTAATGGATGCTAGGGAAATCATTGTCAAACGCGCTGCACAAGAACTGAAAGACGGCATGTACGTTAATCTGGGAATCGGGATTCCGACTCTGATTGCGAATGCGATTCCTGCGGGGATAGAAGTTATTTTGCAATCGGAAAACGGACTTTTGGGGATAGGGCCCTTTCCGACCGATGACAAAGTTGATGCTGATTTGATTAATGCGGGCAAACAGACGGTAACCGCGATACCCGGTGCATCATTTTTTAGCAGTGCCGATTCTTTTGCAATGATTCGTGGTGGACATATTGATTTGTCTATTTTGGGTGGCATGGAAGTAAGCGTTAACGGGGATTTGGCGAACTATATGATTCCCGGAAAAATGGTGAAGGGAATGGGTGGAGCAATGGATTTGGTCGCGTCAGCAAAATATGTTGTCGTTATTCAAACCCATACGGCAAAAGATGGTTCACCCAAAATATTGGACGAGTGCACTTTGCCATTGACCGGAAAGAAAGTTGTCAATCGAATCATTACGGAAAAAGCGGTTTTCGACGTTAAGCCGGAAGGTGGAATTGTTTTGATGGAACATTATCCGGATATTTCGGTGGACGAATTGCGTGCATGTACGGCTGAGTTTGAGGTTTCACCGAGTTTGAAGCCGATGAGTTTGAATTGAAGTTAAGAATTCCTCGATATCAAGTTGATGCTTTTGCAGAGGAGTTGTTTGGTGGTAATCCTGCTGCTGTTTGTCCCTTAAATGCTTGGTTGTCTGATGAATTGTTACAAAACATTGGTATGGAAAACAACCTTGCCGAAACTGCATTTATCGTGAAGAATCGAGACCAGTACGAAATAAGATGGTTTACGCCAACAGTAGAAGTCGCACTATGTGGACATGCAACGCTTGCCGCTGCTTTTGTGTTGTTTAATGAACTTGGGCATTACGGTGATTTCATAGAATTTGAATCACATCTTAGTGGCAAACTGGGAGTTGCCAGAACCGATGATAAGTTAACTTTAGATTTTCCGGTTGATTCTATCAAGAAAGTCAATGATACTGCAGCAATTGCCAATTCAATTGGAGTAAGTCCAATTGAAGGTTTTGCCGGAAAGACTGATTTTATGGCGTTACTCAGTTCCGAAGAAGTTCTAGTAAATTTGAAGCCGGATTTTGGTCGCATAGCAGAACTTAATTGTCGTGGTTTGATTGTCACTGCACCCGGAAACGAAGTTGACTATGTATCAAGGTTTTTCGCACCCCAATCCGGCGTTAATGAAGATCCTGCTACCGGTTCTTCTCAGACAACATTGGCACCTTACTGGGCAAAACGACTTAATAAGAACAGGTTGGTCGCAAAGCAGTTATCTTCACGCATCGGAACTTTCGATTGCGAAGTAAAAAACGATCGGGTCCACATTTCCGGCCACTGTTTCTTGTTTTCAAAGGGCGAGATTATTATTGATTGCTGATTGCTGTTAAGTGAAATTCACAATATGTGGGATCGTAGTTAAGCAATGATAACGCTGCCTTCTGCTTCAACGACCTCACCAATACAAGGATAGTTCGCGACGGGTTCGGCACAAAAAATCGCAAGCCCGCCAGAAGTTTGTGGGTCTAAAACAACTTCAATCATCCAATTCGGTACGGTGCTTTCGACTACAAATGACTCACCCAAAAATGCGCGATTTTTTGCGCTCCCTGCCGTTAAGTTTTTGCGGTTAATCAATTCAATCAAATTGGGCAACAATGGCAATTTCCCACTATCAATTTTGATGGTGACGTTTGAAGCGCGCGCTACATTGTACAAATGACCTGCAAGTCCAAATCCGGTAATGTCGGTTGCACATTTGGCACCCTGTTTTAGTGCAAGCAGAGATGCATGCTGATTTAGCATAGTCATCGATTGAATTGCCGCATCCAGTGATTCCTGCGGACAATCGTTCCATTTTGCAGCACTTGTTATGATCCCGGTCCCGAGTGGCTTTGATAAATAGATTTTGTCACCGACTTTTGCACTTGAATTGTCCATGATACAATTCGGGTCAATAATTCCGGTAACACTTAATCCAAATTTTGGTTGTTTGTCAACAACGGTGTGACCGCCAACTAATTGTGCGCCTGATTCCGCAACTTTTTCTGCCATACCTCGAAAAATTTCTGCCCAAACTTCCGGCGGAGCCATTTCCGGGTCAAAGCATGCGATATTCATTGCGGTTATCGGTTTGCCTCCCATTGCATAAACATCGCTAAGTGCATTTGCCGACGCAATTTGTCCGTATAAAAAAGGATCGTCAACAATGGGAGTAAAAAAATCCATTGTTTGAACAATTGCCATGTTTTCGGACACGCGAAAAACCCCCGCATCGTCATGAGAATCAAAACTGACGAGCAGGTCAGGGTGTGCATTTTTTGGTAAAGCGCGCAGAACCTCTGCGAGTTGGGATGGTCCCAGTTTGCTCGCTCAACCCGCGCAATCAACCATTTGTGTGAGTCGAATCACGCGAACAGAATACCGCGCGTGTCACGCTGCTTTGTCGGTTTTCAATTCTGAAAGAACGGCTTTCTCACGAAGTCTTCTTGCGTTTCGGCCGCAATTGGGATAATACGCTTCACCAATCTTGACGGCTATTCCACCACTCCAGCGATTC
>CAZJKW010000079.1:0-9345 GCA_964546835.1 uncultured Fimbriimonadales bacterium | reverse complement strand
TGGTCAACGGGTCGATCTTCCAGTGCGCCCGCAAAACCGCAGACTAAGTTACAGTTGAACTTCTTTGCATTTTTGATTAGGTGATGCCATCCGGTTACCGTTTCTGGATCTTGTAACGGGTTTCCATAGATTCCCAAACTGCTGATAATGGTGTCTTCGCCAATTGCTTCTAAAGATTCAGAAGCAATTTTGCCCCAATCTAACCCCGATGCATATCTTCCAAAAGTCAGTTGAAAGGACTCAAAACCGTACTTAGACATTTGACTGAGATAAGAAGCGCCCAACTCAATTCCTGCCAACGTCCCAATTCGAATATCTTGATGATTTACACAACTCATTAATATGAAGTTACCCGACTACTTCCAATCGGGACTTCTTTTTTCCAGAAAAGCCCTAACGCCTTCTTGACCTTCGGAAGAAATCCGGAGGGCAGCAATGGTTTTTGCACAATACAAGCTCGCTTCTTCCCGTGTGGAAGTTGCAACTTTTCTAATGAGTTTCTTTGTAGCATTGACAGCTAGCGGACCGTTCTCAATTATCGAATGACAAATTTTGCTCACACACCTGTCCAAATCGGCTTCGACTGCAACTTCATGCACAAGTCCAATTTCTTTTGCACATTTTGAATCAAAAACTTCAGCTGTTTGAAAAAAACGGCGCGCTTGAGACAATCCTATTTTTGAGATTGCATAAGGTGCAATGACGGCAGGCGCAAGACCCAATCTCGCTTCGCTAAAACAAAATTTGGTTTGAGTTTCAGCCACAACAACGTCACAAACGCAAACCATTCCAACACCGCCTCCAAATGCTGCACCATGCACTTTTCCAACCACGGGAAAGGGTGCTTCATCGATCGTTTGGAACATTTTGCTCAAAGAATTTGCATCTCGCTCATTTTCTTCTTGAGATAAATCCACCGACCGCTTCATCCAATCCAAATCTCCTCCTGCACAGAAGACTTTTCCCGCTCCACTGATAATGGCAACTCTCGGTCTAATCGTTTGAAAAACGTGAGTGATTTCTTTGATAGAATGTTCATCAAATGCGTTCCTAACATCAGGTCTCTTTAGGACGACGTTACAGATTCCATTCTCTTCCGATACCTCTAGCAATCCCATTCATTCTGTTTACCTGAACGGATACAATTAATACATGACAAAGAAGGCGCTGATTAATGCACTGAATGAAGATTTGGCTGGCGAGTTTCAAGCCATTTTGATGTATGTCACTTATGCAGCCGCAGTGTCTGGCCCGCATCGCCCCACCCTCAAGACCTTTTTTACGAATGAGATTCCCGACGAACTTCTTCATGCTCAATTTTTGGCGGACAAAATTGCAAGCCTGGGAGGACAGCCGACGACTAAGCCGCGTCCGGTCCCTGATGCTAATGATCCAAAACAGATGCTAGAAAATGTTTTAGAAGCAGAGAAAAAGGCCATTAAAGATTATAAACAACGCGCCGAGCAAGCGGATCAATACGGCGATAAGGGGTTAGCAACTCGATTGGAAACCATCATCGAAGATGAAACCGGTCACTTTGAAGAAACCCAAAAAATGCTCCGTGGTTGGAAATAATCTCAATCCATCCTGAAAATTTCATCTAAAAGGACTGGTGAAGTTCCGGCCGTAACTGGGGTTTCTAAAAAGTTTGCCATCTGCAACTCCCAATGGTGAATGATTGGACTTGAACTCAAATAGGACCAAACTGCATCCCAGTCCTCGCACTCCAAAACGCCGAATTCATTTCCCGATTCCCACAAGAAAATTGAATAGTTCCTAATCCCGGCAGCCCTAAGCTCCGCCAGCAATTCAGGAGGCGGATTTGAATGAATCTGTTTGTATTCCTCCAGTTTCTCCGGTTTCACTTTCAAATGAAAACAAACTCTCATAGCTGATTATAGGGCAAAATGTTCGACTATGAAGAAACGTGTGCTTTTATTGCTTGGCGGGCTCCTTGCCGTATCACTCTATTCTCAAACCGGAACACCGGTAAAAACCATCTTAGAGCGAAACTATTTGAAATTCTCAACGGCTGTTCTCAAGCGAAACATTGAAGACATCAAGAAACTTAGTACATCCGATTTCATTTACAAATACAAGAATGGCACGCAAATGAACCTAAAGGAATCTTTAGATATGTTAAAAATGAATTTGTTGATGATGAAGTCGGTTCAATCAGCGAGTTTCAAAATAAACAAGTTAACGATTGCCGGTAATGTCGCAACTTCAATCACTGACATCAAAGTTGCGGCCACAATTGCCGGCAGCAACGGAAAAACACAGAAACTTCTAAACACAAGTCAAACCAAAGATACATGGATAAACACTCCAAAAGGTTGGCTTATCAAACGAAGTGAAGAACTTAAATCTTCCACGACAATTGATGGCAAGCGAGTCGGATAATTCAACTCAAAGCAATTCGTCATTCCCTGGCATTGGAAAAACTTCTCGTACATTTTTAGGCCCAGCAGCTTTTCCAAACTTTACTTTTGACTTTGGTAATTTAACGAAAATGGGCTTTTCTGCAACAGCCAATCCGCTCGCTACTTTTGGTGCCTGTTCAAATTTTTCAGCTGAGCAACCGAATCCAAAAAAACCAAGCGTGATTGAGATTAGCAACGAGAGTCGTTTCATGATTCAAATACGAGTCGCAGAAAACTCAAGATAGAAACAATTTTTGGGAAATGGTCTAACAAGCCAAACTGAGTCCAAAGTCCCACAAAGGGTAAAACTACTCTCAATGGAACCAATTCGAAGCAAGATTTCAGTCAATTCGGCCGACTTCAAAAAGTCCCAAGAACATTTCTCCCAACTTGAAAATGTACTTAAGGAAAGAAGGCAAATTGTTATGAAAGGTGGCTCAGAAAAGGCCGTTGCACTCCACAGAGAACGTGGCAAACTCACTGCCCGCGAAAGAATTGACCAACTCATTGACCCGGACACACCCTTCCTTGAGATCGGCATGCTGGCAGCTTTCGATTTATATGAAAATGAAGTTCCCGGTGCGGGAATTGTTTCTGGAATTGGACAAGTCTCCGGAAGAACTTGCATGATCGTTGCAAACGATGCAACTGTAAAAGGTGGCACTTACTACCCTCTCACAATTAAAAAACATTTGAGGTGTCAAGAGATAGCATTAGAAAACCGTTTGCCAATCATTTATTTAGTGGATTCTGGCGGTGTCTTTTTGCCAATGCAAAGTGAAGTGTTTCCGGACAAAGACCACTTTGGAAGAATTTTTTACAATCAAGCTAAGATGTCGGCAGCGCAAATTCCACAAATTGCGTGTGTTATGGGAATGTGCACCGCCGGAGGTGCTTATGTACCTGCCATGAGCGACGAAAATGTAATTGTAAAAGGTACCGGCACTATTTATTTGGCAGGTCCACCCTTAGTCAAAGCTGCAACAGGTGAAGAAGTAAGTGCCGAAGAATTAGGTGGCGGCGAAATGCACTCACGAACTAGCGGTGTAACTGACCATTTAGCAGAAAATGATGAACATGCCCTTGAAATAGTCAGAAACATTGTTTGCAATCTACCTCCTAATCCAACCCCTTGGCTGAGTCAACACGAAATTGAAGAACCCTTATGGGGTGCAAGCGAAATACCCGGGGTTTTGCCTGCCGATATTCGCCAACCTTATGATGCTCGCGAAATTATTGCCCGGCTGGTTGACGGTTCAAGATTTCATGAATTTAAGTCAAACTACGGGTCAACTTTAATAACAGGTTTTGCCAAATGGATGGGTTTTCCGGTTGGAATTCTCGCCAACAATGGAGTCATTTTTTCTGAATCTGCAATTAAGGGCGCTCATTTTATTGAAATTTGTTGTCAAAGAAACATTCCGCTGGTGTTTTTGCAAAACATAACCGGTTTCATGGTCGGTAAAAGGTATGAACAAGGTGGCATTACCAAAGACGGAGCAAAAATGGTGCAGGCCGTTTCCGCCGCTAATGTCCCCAAATTCACCGTAATTATTGGAGGTTCTCACGGTGCGGGAAACTATGCCATGTGCGGACGCGCTTACGCTCCACGATTCATATTTTCATGGCCCAATTCACGAATCTCCGTTATGGGTGCTGAACAAGCAGCGCAAGTACTGATTACGATTAAGGAAATGAAAGGTCCGGTTTCGGATGAGGAGAAAAAAGCGATAGGAGACCCGGTTCGGGAGCAGTATGAAAAGGAAGGCTCACCCTATTTCGCAACAGCAAGAATGTGGGATGACGGAATAATTTTGCCAGAAGAAACTCGTATTGCAATTGGCATCGCAATTTCGGCATCATTAAATGCTCCAGTAGAAAAGCCAAACTGGCCCGTGTTTAGAATGTAAAACATAGGAGAAAATTTGAAAAAGTCACTGTTCTCGTTGATAGTCTTTGCAAGTTTCGGTTGTGGTCCAAAAACCATGCTCCATTCAGCACCGGAACCCACTTTGGATACGACTTGGGCCAAAGTTGATTTGTCTGCTCACAGCTTAACTTTCTATGTACCCGTGGACTGGGTAGACGGAATCGTCGGTGGTGCAGATGTGGCAGCAAATGGAATCATTAATTTAGATGAGCAAGGTCAAGACACCGTCATTGCATCTTTGGTCGATAGGATTGGAAGAAAAATACCCGGCGAACCCAGATTTGGCGTTGTAGTCAAAAAAGAATCCGCAAAAAACTTGGACGGAGCAACCAAAACAATGCGGCAAGAACTAATGCGTTGGAGCACCTTAGAAAAAGTCACTTTGCCAATCGGTGAAGCGAGTGAATTCTATGTCAAAAACGCAACACGATCCGGAGACCCGATTGGAATGATGGTTTATGTGCTCGTACACGACGGAACTTCGTATATTTTCAAATTTGTAAAATCACAAGATATGGAAGGAATCAAATCGGTCGCACAACAAATCATGCAAACGGTCCGTATCACAAATGCAAAATAAAAAAGGAGCGGCGAAGATTCGCCGCTCCGGATATTCATTATTTACATTGCAACTTTAGAAGTTACTTTTTGCACCTTTCCAACATTCTTGCCTTTTGCCATCCATTCGGCTCTGCCCTTGTTTGCCGAACCTTCACATCCAAAGAACTTGTAACCAACTCCGGCTACAAATACTTTGAATTTTGCAGATTCGCCAGCAGCATTGCAACACCCCTTGTCTCCTTTTGCCATCGGTTTAGCAACGGTGGATTTGCAACATGCTTTTTTGCCTTCTGCTTCCATGGCCATCTGTTGTGCCAACGCAAGGAACTTTTGGTCTTCGGTCATCGGTTTTGCACAGTGACTGCTTTTTGACTCCTTTTTCGAACATGCGCCACCGGAACATTTTTCATCGGCAAGACCAATCGCGGCCATAGCCAGTACGGAAATTGCGATTAAGAATTTCATAGTTTTCTCCTTTTGATTCAACAGACTTTTTCGACGTCGAGTTCCACTCTATCCTTTTAGCGCTTCAGCCCCGCCAACAACTTCAAGAATTTCTGTCGTAATGGATGCTTGCCTACTACGGTTCGCCTGTAAGGTCAAGTTTGAAATCATCTGCCCGGCATTATCCGTGGCGCTCGTCATTGCAGTCATTCTTGATCCATGTTCGCTTGCTGTAGACTCAAGCAATGCCTGCAGAATCAAAGTAAGAGCATAACGAGGCAATAGTGCACCCAAAAGTTCGGTTGCTCCCGGCTCATATGAGTAATCTTTTTGTGCGCCTTTCCCCTCGGATTTAGGCGGCTCAATCGGCAAAAGTTGCACAACTTCAGGTGTTTGTCGAATCGCTGAATAAAATTTACTGTAAACCAAATAAATAGCATCTACTTCGCCGGAAACAAACAGTTTCTCTGCCGCTTCCATTACTTCTTCCGCATGCCTTTTTGTAGGACCGGAAGTCGGCAATGTTAAATTAAATACCACCGGCACACCGCGTCTTCCAAAAAACTGACTGCCCTTCTTTCCTACCGAAAGCAAACAGCCCTGCCCTGAGTTTTCACGTACGAACTCTTGACACTTTCTCAACAAATTGGTGTTAAAAGAACCGCATAGCCCACGGTCGGCCGACACCAAAATCACCCCATATTTCTTTATGGGTCGTCGCGCAAGCAGAGGATGTTCAGGCATCGTCCCGGCTTCAGCAATGCTTGCCATCAATTCGCGCATTTTTTCCGAATACGGTCTTGCTTCCAAAACTCGGTCCTGAGCACGCCGCAACCTCGCAGCAGCGACTAGTTTCATTGCGCGCGTAATTTGCTGAATATTTTTCGCGCTTCGAATTCTCTGACGAAGTTGTTTCAGATTTGCCATTTTTTAGACAGTTACGGGCTCGGCTGCTTGACTCTTTGATGCAAGAAACATGGATTGATATTCGGAAATCGCTTTCTTTGCTGTGTCCTCAACATCCGATGTCCACTCTTTCGACGTTCGAACTTTTTCGACCAATTCCGGATATTTAGTGTGGATATGTTCAAGCATTCCTTTTGCAAACTCTTGAACATCTTTAACTTCGAGCGCGTCCAAAAAGCCGCCGGTTCCGGCGTATGCAGAAAACACTTGGTCAACGACATCATAGGGAGAATAAATGTCTTGCTTAAGCAATTCCGTAAGTCGCTGCCCTCGTGCCAACTGCATCTGGGTTGCTTTGTCAAGGTCACTTGCAAACTGTGCGAACGCTTGAACTTCTCGGAACTGTGCCATCTCAAGTTTAAGTTTTCCTGCAACCGATTTCATCGCCTTAATTTGTGCGGCCCCACCCACGCGGGAAACAGAGATACCGACGTTAATTGCGGGTCGGACACCTGCGAAGAACAGGTCAGGTTCAAGATAAATCTGGCCATCGGTAATTGAAATTACGTTCGTGGGAATGTAAGCAGAAACGTCGCCGGCTTGGGTTTCAATGATTGGCAATGCGGTCAACGACCCACCACCGCGCTCGTTGCTTAATTTTGCTGCGCGCTCCAAAAGGCGACTGTGAAGATAGAATACGTCTCCGGGATATGCCTCTCTTCCAGGCGGTCTTCTTAACAGCAGCGACATTGCACGGTATGCAGCTGCGTGTTTTGAAAGATCATCGTAAATTACAAGCGCGTGGCGACCATTATCTCGGAAATATTCGCCAATTGTTGCTCCGGCAAAGGGGGCCAGATACTGCATGGCATTTGAGTCCGAAGCGGGGGCGACAACTACGGTTGTATATTTCATCGCACCTTCGGCTTTCAATGTTTCAACAACACGTCGAACTGAGCCCATTCTTTGGCCGATGGCAACATAAATACAATAAACCGGACTTCCCCCCGGCTCATGCGTTTTGGCTTGGTTTAGAATCGTGTCAATACAAATAGCCGTTTTGCCGGTTTGCCTATCTCCAATGATTAATTCGCGTTGTCCTCGTCCAATGGGAATCATGGCGTCGACGGCTTTGATGCCGGTTTGGAGCGGTTCTTTAACGGGTTGTCGGTCTACAACACCCGGGGCAACCGTTTCAAGAAGTGCCATTGCATCGCTGGCAATGGGTCCACCATCGTCCACCGGTTGACCCAGGGAGTTCACAACTCTTCCCAGCAAACCATCTCCGACCGGGATCTGGATAATTCTTCCTGTTTCTCTCACCGGGTCGCCTTCCTTAATTTCTTGGTCAGACCCAATTAGTACGGCGCCAATCGTGTTTTCTTCTAAATTAAGCGCCAATCCCATTACACCACCCGGAAACTCAAGAAGTTCGCCCATTTGTGCATCGGGCAACCCATGTACCCGTGCAATACCGTCGCCAACTTGTAACACGGTTCCGACGTGTTCGGTTTTCGCCTCTTTTTCAAAGGCCTGAAGTTCTTGAGTGAGGATGCTTGTGATTTCTTCTGGACGAATTGCCATTACTTTCTCCGTTTATGCTTGCTTCAAAACATCTACGTATAGTTTTTCTTTTAGGCGACGTAGAGCACCTTTTACAGAACCGTCAAGAACATAGTCGCCATATTGAGCAACCACGCCGCCTATCAAGTTCGGATCAATTTCAACATCAACCGCACAACGCTTGCCGGTTTGTGACTCGATCTTGTTAACAATTCTTTTGACTTCATCTTCAGACAGTTGGATAGCAGAGCGAATCGTCAAGTGCAATACGCCTTCTGACTCTTCCCTAAGCCGAACAAACTCGCGGTACAAAACCGAAATTTCATCTTCGCGATTCTTTTTGATAAGTAATCTCAACAACCGCATCGTGATAGGTCGAGCTCTATCGGAAAAAACTCGATCAATGAGAGCAAGTTTTTTGTCTTTAGTGACCGTTGGGCTTTCAAGGGTTTCCCTGAATTCCGGTTTCGCTTCCAAAATGGAAGTAATGGCTTGCAAATCATCCTCTGCTTCATGCACGCTTCCTTCTGCTTTTGCAGCAGAAAGCAACGCCTTCGCATAACGACCGGCCGCCCTAAAATCCATTCCTAACGCCCAACCTCGGCAGTATTGATGAACTCTTCAACCAATCTTCTTTGGCGGTCTTTATCAAGAGATTCGCCAATGATTCTTTCCGTTGCCACCAACGTCATGTCAACAACATGTCTTCTTAACTCAACAAGTGTCTTGTCTCGTTCCCGCGCCATTTCCACTTCTGCCGCTTTCTTGATTGCATCTGCTTGTGATTTTGCTTCTGCAAGCATTTGCGTTCTCATTTCACCGGCTTCACTGATTGCTTTTTGAATCTGCTCTCGAGCAGCCGCCTCAGATTGAGTTAGTCGAGCCTCGTAATCTGTTTTCAGTTCGGCCATTCTTGATTTCAAATTCTCTGCTTCGGAAAAAGTGCTTTCTAAATCATTGTTTCTTCCATCCATCGCTTCGCGAAGAGGCTTCAAAAAGAACATGTTGATTAGGGGAAAAAGAATCAGGAAAACCCCAATGGTAGCGAAGGTTTTTCCCAAATCAAGTGGAATTCCTTGTTCAGCAAGTTTGTCTACAAACTCAATGTGAACGTTTTTGGAAAACCAAAAACCCCCGATCATCATAGCGATTCCTACAATGATGCCGAGAATTGCGGGCACCGGCGATGATTTTTTACTGTCTGGCATATTCATGCTCACCATTTGATTGATGAGTTGCCGAAATCAATTCCGGCAACTCATTTTTTTGTGGCCTGACTACTTGAGGGTTCCAGGTACGACGAAAACGGTAAGCAGGAAAACAAGTTCTACAAATGCAAATGCAATCAACATTGCAGTTTGAAGTTTTCCAATTGCCTCCGGTTGTCTTGCCATTCCTTGCATGGCGTTGCCGCCAATCATTCCAAGGCCGAGTGCAACTCCAAGTGCTGCAATTCCGATTCCGATTCCGATAATGTTTCCTGTCATGGTTGGTTGATGTCCTCCGTGTTTTTTTGTG
>CAZJKW010000078.1:0-9409 GCA_964546835.1 uncultured Fimbriimonadales bacterium | reverse complement strand
ACCGCAACGTCATCTTTTGGCAATTCAGGTGACTTCCTTGCTGCAAACTCGTACACTGTTCGAGGCGGCAACCCTTTGATGCCTGCGACTGGAAACGTTGCGACAGGCGTCTATGGAGAAACTGCTGGAACATTCCCGAGTTCAGGGGTTACAAACCTTTTGGCAGCTCACATTAACCAAAATGCTCAAGGAACTTGGACACTTTCGATTCAAGATTGGGCAGGTGGTGACTCCGGAAACCTAGTTGGTGCTACTTTGTGGATCAACGGTAACCCGGTTCCTGAACCCGCAACAATGACCGCTCTCGCTCTCGGTATCGGCGCAATCGCCGCTCGCCGACGACGCAAGTAAGTCAAAGCGGAATAACCGCATAATTGACCGAGGAGGTTCGCTTCCTCGGTCTTTTTCTTTTTGCCATGAGTCATTCCATCACGCTCGCGATGATTACTAAAAACGAGGAGCGATGTCTCGGTCGGTGTTTGGCGTCTGTTCGCAACTTCGTTGACGAAATTGTCATTGTGGATACCGGTTCTACGGACGCCACTCATGAAATCGCTAATTCTTATGGCGCTATTCTTAAGACCATTCTCTGGCCGGGTGCGTTTGATGAAGCCAGAAACCAATCGCTTGATTTAGTCAAGACCGAATGGGTTTTTTGGCTCGACGCCGACGAATGGCTTATGGAGGAGAGTGCCCAGTGCTTGCTTGCTCTCTCTTGGAATGACTTTGAAGCGGTTACGGTCGAAAGAAGGGAGTGGAATGAAGGAACCAGCATGGGACAAACGGAACTCATCCGACTTTGGCGCCATCGTCCCGAACGCAAATTTGTGGGCGTGGTTCACGAGTGGATCCCGGACTTCGATTTGCAAATGGAAAAGGCAGGCCAATTCGCCAAATCCCAAGCGATCATTGAACACGATGGGTATGGCGGTGACCTGAAAATCGAGAAATTGGAAAGAAACCTCGAACTCATCCAACAGGAACTCTCGCTTCGCCCAAACCAACTTAAGTACGAGATCTATCTTGCTGAAACTTTCGCCGACCTGAACAGGCAAGAAGCGTCACCATTGTTCTTAAACATCTCAAACAAAATCGGCTACTGCGAGGAGGACCTTTCCAGAGAGCCGAAAGTGATGAGTTTTATCAATCACCAACTTCATAGCATGACAGTTAAGGATGCGAATTCCGAGTTGGCAGAAAGATTGCTATTTCGAGTAGCAACCTGGTTTCCAAATTCACCACCTTTGAGATGGGCGGCGGCCAAAGTCGAAGCACAACGAGGAAATTTCAGGAATTGCCTGGATCACCTTCTTGCAATCGAACAAATGGCAGTATCAAAGAATTACATTCGTTGGCAAGCATTTGATGAGGGCATATTGGGCAAACTCCTGTACGACAAGATGTTACAAGTTGCAGAATTCAACCATCGCCAGGACATTGTAGATAGATGTAAACAATGGATCCAATCGAACACAAATTGAGGCCGGGAATTACGCTCTGTGTTGTATTTACAACCGGCGAAACAATTTTGCGCCGTTTGTTAGAATCTGTTAAACCGTGGGTCGAAGAGATTGTTGCCGTTGATACCGGAGCAAAAGACGGGGCACGAAAAGTCGCTGAAGAATTTGGCGCAAGAATTTATGACCTTGAGTGGCCCGATGCATTTGATGAAGCGTACAACTTCGCATTTGACAAGGTTGAAACTGAATGGACGTGGCTATTCGACTCAGACGAGTGGTTTTTACAAGAATCCGGTCCTGAGTTGAGAGAACTGATTGAGGATGATTCTGTTTATGCCATTCGAACAATCAGGCAAGATTTATGCACGCCGGATACTTTTTCTGAAATGTATATGCTTCGACTTTGGCGAACCCATCCCTTAATGAGAATGCAAGGAATTATTCACGCTCAATTTCCGGTCGAATCTATGCAATCAGCCGGTAAAGACAAAAAAGAGATCTACTCACAAATCCGATTTAGACACGATGGATTTATTGGCGGTGAAAGTGAAGAAAAGAAAAGAAGAAATCTGCCATACATGGAAAGGGAGCTCCAAGTCCGACCTGGACAAGATTATTTTGAAGTTCTGCTTGCTGTAGACAAATCAACACTTGGTGATAAGGATGCCCTTGAAAAAATCAACAAAATAACTGACAAAATTATTGAAAAAGAATCTGTACCAATGTTTTTTACATTCGCACTTGAAATTGCGATGAATGCGATTCACGGGGAGGATCTCTTTACCAGTAGAACCGAAAAATTGATTCGAGCAATCTGGCGGTTTTGCCCTGAAATGCCTACGATGATTTGGACTTTGGCTGGCCTTGAAAGGAGACGCAGAAATCCTTACTGTGAATTCTTCGCCTTAATGCAACTTGAAGAGATGGGAAGAACAAACAAATACACACGATACAGTTCATTTGATCCTGCAATCTTAACCATCGATTGCTGGAAGGAACTTGGGCTAGTTTCCTTTGCAATTGGAAGGTATCCAACTACCGTTGAAATGTACCGAAGAGTTTTGACTGTTGAACCGGAAAATGAAAATGCAATTGAAGCACTTTCAGCGTTGGGGGCGATGCCATGATTCCCGGAATAACTCTTATTGTCATGGTAAAAAACGATGCAAATAGACTTAAACGATGCCTAAATTCGGCAATAAATGCAGTTGACAAAATAATCGTTTTGGATACCGGGTCGACTGATGAATCAATTAGCGTCGCCAAATCCTTTAATGCAGAACTGTTTGAGATGCCCTGGCCGGGCGCTTTTGATGTTGCGCTCAATCACCTTATAGAAAAGGTAGAAACAGAATGGATATTACGTCTTGATTCGGATGAGTGGCTTGAGCCGAATCAAGAATCTTCCTTTCGAGAATTAACAAATGATGAAACTGCGTTTGCTTACTTGATGACTCGCAAAGACGAGTTAGAAAATAATCAGATTTCGGAAATGACCCTAATTCGATTCTGGCGTAATCACCCAAAAATGCGTTACGTTGGCACGGTTCATGAAAACTTCCCTCCTAACATACTTAGCGAAATCGCAAATGGAAGGTTTGTTGCAGAATCACATATTGTCTTTAACCATGATGGATACAAACAGGGTATCAGTCATGAGAAAAGACAAAGAAATTGGGATTTACTGCATAAAGAACTCAAAATAAGACCTGGCAATATCTACTTTGAAATCTTGTTAGCGGAGGAATCCTGCATTAGAAATCCAAAAACGGGCTGGGATGCCGTAAAAAAACTTGCTAAAAAGGCAGCAGCCAATGAATCAGATCTGTCCCCGGAAGACGCTTGGTCTATCTTGTTCTCAAGGTATTTTTCATTGTTACCCGACTCGGAATTGCAATCTGAATTAACCGACGCAGTTGTGTTACGCTCTTGGAGATGGTTTGGTAAGTTTCCTGCAGTCGTTTGGGCAATTAGCATATTACATCTTCGACGAAACAACAAGTGGGAAGCATACAATGCGATGTCGCAACTTGACTACTTGTCCCAATCCGGTGACTATTCAAAATATAGCCACTTTGACCCTGCATTTTTGTCACATGGCCTTTGGCAAAACCTTGCACAAGCAGCACACGTTATCGGAAAACTCGACATCGCCTTAAACAATTACAAAAAGTTGCTGGTGGTTTATCCAAACAACCCAAAAATAATTCAGAACATCATTAACATTGAACACTTACAAAAAAATTAAGCCCACAAAGTTTGTGGGCTTAATTCATGTGCGGAGAATTGGTTACGCTTGTTTTACTTCGATATCCACGCCACTCGGCAAATCCAGCCGCATTAATGCGTCTATCGTTTTGCTGGTTGGGTCAAGAATATCAATCATTCTTCTGTGTATCCGAATTTCAAAGTGCTCCATGGACTCCTTATCAATATGCGGTCCACGTATCGTGCAAAACCGTTTGATGGAAGTTGGAAGAGGCACCGGGCCACTCAACCTTGCGCCGGTTCTTTTTGCGGTGTCGGCAATTTTCGATGCCGATTGATCCAACGCTCTGTGGTCGTATGCTTTTAGTTTGATTCTTACTCTATCTGTTGCCATGGTGTTCACTTTTTTGAAACGGGTTGCTGTTTAAGCAGCAACCCAATTTCAATGACTTATTCGTACACCTTCGAAATGGCTCCGGCTCCAACCGTACGACCACCTTCTCGGATCGCGAACTTCGAACCTTGTTCCATCGCAACCGGTTGAATTAGTTCAACCGTCATCGTGATGTTGTCGCCCGGCATCACCATTTCAACGCCGGCAGGAAGATTCAACTGACCGGTTACGTCCGTGGTTCGGAAATAGAACTGAGGTCTATATCCGGTTACAAACGGAGTATGGCGACCACCCTCTTCCTTGCTCAGAACGTAAACTTCTGAGTCAAATTTGGTGTGCGGTTTGATTGAACCCGGCTTGGCGATAACCATGCCTCGTTCAATATCTTTTCGGTCTACGCCTCGAAGAAGCAGCCCGACATTGTCGCCCGCTTGGCAGTAATCCAGCAGTTTGCGGAACATTTCAATTCCCGTACAGACCGTCTTACGGTTATCTTCTCGAAGTCCGATGATCTCAACTTCATCCATTGATTTCAGTTGACCGCGCTCAACTCGTCCCGTTGCAACCGTTCCACGACCGGTAATCGTGAACACGTCTTCCACAGCCATCAAGAACGGCTTGTCTGTGTCTCGTTCCGGCGTCGGAATGTAAGAGTCAACCGCATCCATCAATTCAAGAACTTTCTTCGTCCAGGGGTCCTCCAAATTGATCGGATCCTGTTCCATGACCTTCAATCCTGAACCTCGAATAATGGGAACGTTGTCACCGTCAAAGTCATACTTTGAAAGCAAATCGCGGATTTCAAGTTCAACAACTTCCAAAAGTTCTTCGTCGTCAACCATGTCGCATTTGTTCATGAAGACAACTAACTTTGGTACGCCAACCTGTCGAGCCAACAAAATGTGCTCTCGAGTTTGAGGCATAGGACCATCAGTTGCTGATACAACCAAAATCGCTCCATCCATTTGTGCTGCGCCGGTAATCATGTTCTTAATGAAGTCGGCGTGACCCGGACAGTCTACGTGCGCATAGTGGCGAGACTCCGTCTCGTATTCAGCGTGATAGATGTTAATGGTAATGCCGCGCGCCTTCTCTTCAGGCGCTGCGTCAATTTCGTCATATTTCTTCTTTTGAGCAAGACCCTTGGCAGCAAGCACGTTGGTGATTGCTGACGTGAGAGTGGTCTTGCCATGGTCAACGTGACCAATCGTTCCAATGTTTACGTGCGGTTTAGTTCGCTCGAATTTTGCTCTTGCCATGGTTGAATTCTCCGTCTTTAATCCAGATGGTGGCGGCACAAAACGGCTTGCCACCGTATGGGAAAGCGAATTATAGCCGAATTGAACGAGAATTGTCTACAACTGCAAGTTCAACCCAAGCAAATCTCAGAGCGACTAATGACGTCCGCTTTGTGCCTTGGCAATGATCTCGTCCGCTACCGATTGCGGGACGTCTTCATAGTGCGAGGGAGTTACGTTTGGAGCCGCTCGGCCTTGAGTCATTGACCTCAATGAAGTGACATAACCAAACATCTCGGCAAGAGGCACCAACGCTTTGACAATCTGAACTCCGCCGATCGAAGGTTCGGTCCCTTCAATCCGGCCGCGACGCGATTGAACGTCGCCCATCACGTCTCCCAGGTACTGCTCTGGGGTGGTGATTTCCACTCCCATTACCGGTTCCTTAATCGTGGGAGAAGCTTTCTTCATCGCTTCTCGAAATCCGATAATCGCCGCTTGTTTAAACGCGATTTCGCTCGAGTCCACGTCGTGGTAAGAACCATCCACCAATGTCGCCTTAAAATCAACCACCGGGTAGCCGGCAAGAACGCCATTCTCTTTGGCTTCCCTTAAACCTTTTTCAACAGCAGGGATATATTCTTTGGGAATCGATCCCCCAACAATCTTGTTTTCAAAAACAAAACCACTTCCGGCAGGCAACGGCTCAATTTCAAGCCAAATGTGACCATATTGACCGGAACCTCCGGATTGTTTAACATATTTCCCTTCTGCTTTCGCGTGTCTTCGAACGGTTTCGCGATAAGCCACCATCGGTCTGCCTTGATTGGCATTAACGCCAAATTCACGCCCTAAACGGTCAACAATGATTTCCAAGTGCAACTCGCCCATTCCACTGATAATGGTTTGACCGGTTTCGCTGTCACTCATAACTCGGAATGTGGGGTCTTCCTGAGCCAACCGATGCAAACTTTGCCCAAGCTTTTCTTGGTCGGCTCGCGATTTTGGCTCGATGGCGATTGAAATAACCGGCTCAGGAAACTTGATGGCTTCCAGGACGATTGGATTTTCTATATCGCATACCGTATGACCGGTTGTGACGTCATTAAGTCCAATCACGCCAACGATGTCTCCTGCATACGCTTCATCCAAATCCTCACGGCTGTTTGCGTGCATTTGAAGAATTCTTCCGATGCGTTGCTTTTCCAATTTGAACTCATTGGTTTGTGGAGACCGATAGCAAACGTTGTAGGCACTTCCCTTTTTGAGAGTTCCTGAATAAATTCGTAAATAGGTCAGTCGCCCAACGTAGGGGTCGCTCATGATTTTGAAAGCCAAGGCACTGAACGGCTCTTTATCGTCGGCTTTTCTTTCCATTTCTTCTTCCGTATCCGGATTAACACCTTTAACCGCACCAACATCCAAAGGACTAGGTAAGTAATCAACAATGGAATCAACTAATGCCTGAACGCCTTTGTTTTTGAAAGATGAACCGCAAATAATGGGAACGATTTTGCTCGCTAAAGTGCCGACTCTTAATGCAGCGCGAATCTCTTCTTCTCCAATTTCTTGACCATCCAAGAATCTCTCCATGATGGATTCGTCAACATCGGCACACGCTTCAATCATCTTTTCGCGATATTCGGCAACTGTATCGCGCAAATCGGCGGGAATATCCGTGACATCATAAGTTTTGCCCATATCATCGGTGTAAACAATTGCTTTATTAACCACCAAATCCACGTATCCTTTGAAATCGGATTCAGCACCAATCGGTACATGCAAAGGCACTCCATTACAGCCCAATCGTGCTCGAATTTTCTCAACGACTCCAAAGAAATCGGCCCCAAGACGGTCCATTTTGTTCACATAGACAATTCGCGGGACTCCGTATTTATTCGCTTGTCGCCAAACGGTTTCGCTTTGGGGCTGAACTCCGCCGACCGCACAAAACACGGCAACAACGCCATCCAAAACTCGCAATGAACGTTCAACTTCAACCGTAAAATCCACGTGACCGGGAGTATCAATGATATTGATTCGGTGGTCGCGCCAAAAGCAGGTCGTGGCTGCTGAAGTGATGGTAATACCGCGCTCCTGCTCTTGCGCCATCCAGTCCATCGTTGCAGAACCTTCATGCACTTCACCAACACGGTGAATTTTTCCGGAATAAAACAAGATTCTTTCGGTTGTTGTCGTTTTTCCCGCATCAATGTGCGCAGCTATTCCGATGTTTCTTGTCACTTCAAGTTTATGTGTTCGAGGCATTTTCTTTTCCGATTTATTTTTAGGTTCGTACAGTTTTTCGGGTTTCGGGCATCATCTGCACCCGAAACCCGAATGAATTTTTGGTCGAAATTAGAAGCGGAAGTGTGCAAACGCTTTGTTTGCTTCTGCCATTTTATGCGTATCTTCCTTCTTCTTAATTGTGTTTCCTTGTCCGTTGAATGCGTCAAGAATTTCACTTGCAAGTTTTTCTTCCATTGACTTACCCCCTCGCTTTCTGGTGTTTGTTACCATCCAGCGAATCGCCAATGTTCTTCTTCTTGCCGGCCTTACTTCTGATGGAACCTGATAAGTTTGACCACCTACCCTGCGTGGTCTAACTTCTGTAATCGGCATACAATTTTGTAGGGCTTTTTCGAATATCTCGATGCCGCTTTTGCCTTCTTTCTGTTCACAAATATTTAACGCACCATAAAAAATCTTTTCGGCTTTTACTTTTTTGCCGTCCAACATCATTCGGTTCATAAACCGCTGCGCCAATTCAGAACCATACACAGGGTCCGGTGAAACGTTTCTCTTAAATCCGCTACTCTTTCTTGACATATCTTGCCCTTACTTCTTCGCCGCTTTTGGCTTCTTCGCGCCGTATTTACTTCTTCCCTGCATTCGGTTGGCTGTTCCTGCAGTTTGTTGTGTCCCTCGAACGATGTGATATCGAACGCCGGGCAAGTCCTTAACACGTCCGCCTCGCACCAAAACAACACTGTGTTCTTGAAGGTTGTGACCGATTCCGGGAATGTATGCAGTGACTTCAATCTGATTGGTTAAGCGTACACGAGCAACCTTTCTCAAAGCGGAGTTCGGCTTCTTGGGTGTAACGGTTCGGACAACCGTACATACACCGCGCCGTTGCGGATTGCCTTTGAGCGCCGGTGATTTTGACTTCACGCTCGGCGTCTTTCTTCCTTTACGGACCAACTGATTGACTGTCGGCATACTTGTTCGATTCCTCTTTCCGGAGTCCCTTAAAACCAAAAACCCCTCGTCCATACCAATAGAGGGGTTCAAAATCAAATTCAATTTTGAGTGACCTATCGTTTCGGTTAGGTTCTCCCTCCAATGAGTTCGGTTTCGGCAACAAACGGGACTTTGCCGGACGGCAATTGTGACCTATTCCTGGCTCAGGTGTCAAGACGGTTCAAAATCATGCACTAACTTGCGTCGTTTTCCACCTTGATTGATGGGAACTTCGTCGACTTTGCTAACGGTCACTCGAACGTCGGATTCAACTAGACTCGCAAGCATCGCCCTGAACCCATCCAATTCCTCTTCGCTGATAAAAGAATCGTTCGTCATTTCGATTTCGAAACTGAAGTACTCCTTCTGCCGGAGCCGGAATACTTTAACCGTCTCAATTTTTTCAAGGTAGGCCAGGATGCTCCGACCATGCTCCTTCCTGCCGTTTGGCAAATAGATCCTGCTAATTTCGCGACCAACGATGCTTTCAAGTTTCGAGAGCCCTCTTCCGCAAGAACACTCTGAGCCACGGGTTGCGATGTCACCAATTCGATAACGAATCATTGGCATTCCGGGATTTTGAAGAGTCGTGATTAGCACGCTACCGGATTCCCCGACCGAAACCGGCTTGCCCGCTTCATTAACAATCTCAACGTAAACGTTTGCGTCGTGAACATGGAGTCCACCCCCGATTGGACACTCGGCCGCAATTCTTCCGATTTCTCTGGCACCATAAATATCATAAGTTTTTGCTTGGTATCTGTTAACGATTTTTTCTCGAATATGCGGCTCCATCTTTTCGCCTAACGAGATTAAGAGTTCGACAGAACATTCATCATTTAAGTAAGGCAACGGTGTTTCCATCA
>CAZJKW010000077.1:0-9435 GCA_964546835.1 uncultured Fimbriimonadales bacterium | reverse complement strand
GGCAAAAGCATTTGCCGGATTGCTGGAAATGACAAAAAGGGGCGACCTTCAGGGTCGCACCCTTTTTTGGCATACGGGTGGATTTCCGTTATTGTTTGTTTAGATTCCGCCGCTTCTTCTTTGCGGACCGATGTTTTCAAACTTAAACGGTTTGCCTTTCATTGCAGTCCATTTAGATTTTTGTGTTGCAGTTAAAGCGGCATTGACTTGAGTTTCAATTCTTTTCATCGCGGCTTCCATTTTCGCCCTGTCAAATTGTGGTCTTTCACCGGGCTTTGGTGTGCCGATGACTTTTTTCATTTCAGCTTGATAAATTCCGGTGATTTTTGTTTTCTGTGTCGATGTTAAACCGAGAGCCGTCGCAACTTCCGGCATCATGACTCCTGCAACCCCCATTCTCTGATAACTGAGTTGTTTAAGTCTTGATTTTTGGGCTGCGGTCAGTGTTGCATTAATGGTTGCTTCGGCTTTTTTCATTGCCGCTTCCATTTTTGCCCTGTCAAACTTTTCGCCTTCTTTTGGTCGGGTTGTTTTCAGTGCCGCTTCAATTTTAGTTTTTTGAGCCGCTGTTAAAGCGAGTTCTTTTTGGACATCGGATCTTCGGATGAGCCCAGTCGTACCTGAGCCGCCTCCCATTCTCATGCCACCTTGCGGCGGTTGACCTTGCCCTGCGGGACGAGGTTGCGCAAATCCGACGGCGATGATGCCGATTGCAAAGCAGGTTGTCACAGCAATTTTTTTCATTTTGTTAAGTCCTTATACGCGAAGGTACCCCTAAAAAGTAACCAACGACTGGCAGATTGTCAATCGTTGGTGACTTTGGGGGAAGGTCGTTTACTTTCGTTTGAAGTCAAAAGGTTTGCCCAGAAGGTTTGCCCAAATTGACTTTTGTTCGGGAGTTAAGACAGCGAGGATTTTTTGCCCCATTTGCTCTCTCATTTCTCGAAGTTTGTCTGCAAATGCTTCTTTGTTGCCGCCTTGCACCAGGTTTTGCATTTCTTGACGATTTGCTTTCTGGATTTCTTGGATGGCGACTCTTTGGGGTTGAGTTAACTGGAGTTGATCTTGAAGTTTCGGGTTTTGGCCGATGGCTTGTGGCCCTTGTTGTTGAAGAATCAACTGTTCAATGCGACGTTCCTGTTCCGGAGTTAAGATTTCCTTAATCGCGGCTTCGGCTTTTTGCATTTTTTGTTGCATTTCTGCCATTTGTCCGCGTTGTTGTTCGCCTTTCGGTTTTTCGCCACCTTGTCCCCGTGCTTTTGCTCCCAAACCAAGTTCGGTCATTACCTGTGTGATTGCTTGCTTTTGCTCAGCCGTTAGATTGATTTCGGTTTGGACTTTCGGATTCATCAACATCATTAACCCAGCCGTGCCTCCGCCGGCACGTTGCATTGCGCCCGGTTTGTTTTGACCTGAACCGGGTCTACCTTGTCCTTGTTGGGGTGTTTGGCCCGGCCCACCGGGACCCGGGGTTTGTGCGATAGCAAATGCTGAGATTGCGATGATTGCAGTGGTTACAAAAAACTTAGTCTTCATTAGAATCCTCCTTCTGATGAATGGTAATCGTATAAACGAACGAAGTTGGCTACGGTTCAGTTCCCGGGACCTTTTGGGCCCTCTCTTACCAAAACAACCTCACCTTTTACTTTTTTGAGGATGCCTTCGACGGTTGCAATTGGCTCGTTTTCGGCATGATCAGCGGCGGGCAAAGCAACGACAGCGACTCGAACTGGATTCTCGGAGACGACTTTTTCGACGGATGCCGATACGCTTCTTGCCCTTTCGAGTGTCGGATTCACATGAATCCCTTTTCCTCCAAGAAAACGAGTGGCTCTTTGTAGTGAAGCAGTTGCTTCGTCCTCTTTGTCGGGAAGCGGCGTGTTTGTGGGCAAGGATTGTGGAACGATTATTGGGAAAAGTACGATGACATCAAGTTGTCGTTTTTCTGCAATTGCAGAAGCGTGGCCGATGGCGGGTGAATCCGATTTAGCGCCGGTCAAAACGAGCAATAACGAGTCAGTTGTGGTGGGTTTGCCTTTAGGTTTTTCGCCAAGCGTGTCTAACAAATCGAGGGATTGTTGTGCATCATCCACCGTTGTTGCAATTGCCAAACCTGAGCGAACATCGGGAACGGATTGTAGTATTTTTTTGATTTGTTGTGGGACGTTTGCGACGATGATTCTTGCTTTCTTTTTTTCGATATGCATCATCATATCGTAAAAAGTGTTTGCACCAATTTCGCTAATGCTCGTTAATCCACCGCAATCTACAACGACACCTCGCGGATGTCTTTTTAGAACGAGGCCGGCTGCTGTACGAATCGCCTCCCATTGATTGGTTGTTAGATCACCGGACAATTTAATTACGTCGTTAATGGATTCAACTATCATGGCAAGAAATATCTGATGCTTGTGACAACTACATTTTTTCTGCTTCCAAGCGCAACTTTTATGGGAAGTGCCGAATTGTTATGCAGAATTGTTTGCCACCAATATTTTGGAACTGCTTGCGGAACCACCACTGTTAGGAGGTGGTCCGGTTGTTCTCCGACCGCTTCGTCAATATACTCCATAAGGGGTTCTACAAGAGAACGATAGGGTGATTCGAGGATGACTAATGGAATTTCTCCGCCAAATTTCTCCCATTCTTTTTTGAATTCGGGAAGTGTTGAAGGGTCGCCTGTGATGTGAATTGCGCGACAATCTTGAGAAAGTGATTTTGCATATGCGATTGCCTGCAGGACTCCTTTGTGAATGCGAGGCACTAAAAGCAAAACGGTTGTGTCTAAATTCGGGAGTTTTTCGGTATCGCTAACGTTAAGCGATTTTGCCAAATAATCATAATGTTTGCGAATTTGCCAGAACATATACATTAAGACCGTACATGCAACAATGATTAACCATGCACCATCATGGAATTTTGTAATCAGGATTACCACTCCGACAATTCCCGTTACACACATTCCGATAGTGCTGGCGATAACTCCAAAATTGCCGGATTTTTGTTTGATTTGCCGAATGACCATGCCCGCTTGGCTTAACGTAAAACTGGTAAATACTCCGACTGCATAAAGTGGAATGAGAGCGTGTGTGTCTCCATTGAACACCCAAATCAACGCACCTGCACTTATGGAAAGCAAAATGATTCCATTTTGAAAAACGAGACGGTCGCCTAAATTTGCTAATTGTCTTGGCAAAAATCCGTCCTTTGCGATAAAACTACACAATCGCGGAAAATCGGCATAGGCGGTGTTTGCCGCGAGAATTAGGATTGCCATTGTTCCAAACTGAAGGATATAAAATAGCGGTCCGTTTCCAAATATTTTTTCGGCAATTTGAGCGAGAACCGTTTTAAATCCCTCACTGCCAACTTCCATTGGAGTGATTTGAAAATGGTATGCCATCCAACTGATTCCAATAAACAGAGTCATCAAAATGACACCGAGAAACATTAATGTTTGACTTGCATTTTTTGCAGCGGGCTCTTTAAACGCACCAACCCCGTCTGCAATCGCTTCAATTCCGGTTAATGCGGTACATCCGGCGGCAAATGCTCTTAAAATTAGCCAGACTCCCATCGCGTGTTGAGTTCCATTTTGTAATTCTTTGACCGGCTCCGGCATTATAGTTCCCCGTGCCGCCGCAACCAGTCCCATTACAATCAAGAGCAGGATCAATGCAACAAAAGCGTAAGTTGGAACCGCAAAAACCAGACCACTTTCTTTGGTTCCTCTTAAATTAACAAATGCCATGAGTGCAATTGCAACGAGTCCCAACGGAACCGTATAAGGAATCAATTCGGGAAATGCAGAAACAATTGCAAGAACACCACTGCTGACAGAAACCGCGACCGTTAAAACATAATCAATAAGAAGCGCGGCTCCTGCAATACGACCTGCCTTTGAGCCCAAATTGTCGCTTGAAACTCGATAACCTCCGCCACCGTTCGGGTAGGCATATATTGTGCGAACGTAACTAAAAACGACGATTCCAACTAAAATGCCTATTGCAATTGAAATGTAAACCACATCCACAATGGCACCTGTACCTGCAAGCAACAAAACTAAAAGAATTTCTTCTGTAGCATAGGCGACCGATGAAATTGCGTCGCTCGCAAACACGGGAAGTCCAAAGATTTTTGGAAGCCGCTCATGATGTGCACGAGACGAAGCAATCGGCGCACCAAAAATCAAGCGTTTGAGAGCAGAAAAAAAGCGCATATTTTTAGGATTTCAGTGCAGATCGGAATCCGACAGAATCGCTTGGACCTCCCCATTGTGATTCAGAACCAACCAAGTTTTTGGATTCTTCAAGTTTAGTCGTTTTCTCGGATTTTCGGCACAGGCGAGAACCGCGATTTCAGGCGAAAAATGGTTCCAGAAATTCCGGAAAACGTCCATAAGGGTGACTGCGCTTCCTGCCAAAGTCCCTGTGGTCAACTCAACTTTTCCGTTAGATTTTTTGACCTCATGCCCCCACATTTGCCTTGTTGTACCATCCGGCATACCACTTAGTGCGGTCCCGTCGCTGATACCGATGATACGGCTTGGATGAATGCAATTCAAAACCAGTGTTACGGCTTCGGTGCTTACATGCATTTTGTCGAAAATTAATTCTATGTCGACGGGCTTGGTTAGTCCGAAATCTATTGGCCCCGGCGCGCGATGATGAAATGATTTCATTGCATTAAAGAAATGGGTCATTCGGTCCGGCTGAATTTTACATAACTCTTCATAATTCGCATCGGTGTGACCAGCGCTTGCAATAATTCCATGCTTTGAGAGCATTTTTCGGAATTCAATTGCGCCTTCTAATTCCGGCGCGAAAGTAACCACTCGAATATGTTGGAACGCATCTCCTAATTCGGTATACAATTCTAAGAAATTTGGTGTTTTGAAATCATTTGGTTGCGCACCCGCCCATTTCGGATTAAGGTAAGGTCCTTCCAAATGGAATCCACAAAACCCATCCATTGTGAAATCAACCTTTGAAATTGCATTTTGAAGTTTATGCCAATCCGATGTGACCGTTGTTAAGCAAACGTATTCTATTCCGATTTTTCTTAACGAATGAATCACATCATTTCCGCTGCCTTCCATAAAATCGTAACCAAAAGCACCATGCACATGCGAATCCACAAGACCCGGACAAACATAAAAACCATTTAGATTTGAATTGTCAAACTTTCTTTCAACAAATGAGTCGGCTTCCCAAATTAACGTGCTCATTTTTTGACGTAACCACCCGGTGTTTTCATAATGAGTCCTGCAATTTCCAGATTTGTCAATTCTACCAATAGTATTCCCGCATTCCAGTTGAGCTTTTCCGCAAGATTATCCACAAGAACGGGTTCAAGCGAAAGGCAGTCCAGAAGTGATTTTTGGCCTGAACTTAATTTAACTTCGTGATTCGGTTTACTTGATTCTTTGATTCCAAGTACGTCAAAAACTTGCCTCGGGGAATAAAGTAACGTTGCTCCATCATTGATTAATCGAAACGAGCCGCGAAATGAAATCGCATCAATGTTTGCTGGTATCACAAAAACATGTCTTCCCTCTTCGGCGGCGACTGAAGCCGTAATTAGCGAACCACTTTTTTCCGGTGCTTCAACAACTATGACAACGCGCGCAAGTCCGGCAATCACGGAGTTTCTTGCCGGGAATCGCCAATAGTCCGGTTTTGTGCCGATTGCAAACTGGCTAATAAGCGCTCCATTTTTTTCAATTTTTTGAAAGAGTTCACGATTTGCTGCGGGAAAAACTTTATCTACTCCTGAACCCAACACTGCGATTGTGCGTCCACCCTCATCAATTGCTCCTGCATGCGCTTGGGTGTCAATTCCAAATGCTCCGCCGCTGATAATTGTGATTCCATGCCGAGCAAGTTCTTGGGCAAATTTTCGCGCAACGGCTCTTCCATAAGTCGTCGGTTTTCTTGTTCCAACAATTGCGACAGCCAATTCATCGCTTTCCAAAATTTCACCTTTGTACATCAGTGCATTGGGCGGTTCGCGCATTAGCTTTAGATTCTTTGGAAAACCTTCGTCTTCATTAGTTGTAAAATTGATTCCTGAAAAATTAACAGGTTTTAGACCCTTAATTTTTTCTTTTTCTTCGGCAGTTAAAAATGGGGATGCAATTAAGTCTTGCATTGTCAAACAAAAAGACCCGACTCGTTCTACCAACGCTCGGGTCTTTGAATCACTTAGTTCAAAACTTAAAACTGCTTGCCAAAAATCAATCGAACGCTTCGGCGCGTTCCTATCCACGGTTAACCGCCCGGTCGTCCCCCTGAACCTGAACCAGAACCGGAACCTGCACCGGTGGTCGGTTTGACTACAGGGAGCAGATTGTCAATCATCAGATAGAAACTTTTTTCCGAAACGTTGCCCATCCAGTCGGTGACGGTGACCGTAATGGATTTTCTGCCATCGGTCAATGGTGGGTTTGCTCCTTCTGCCCTGCTCCCGGGTGTGCGTACTTTTACGTACAGCCAACCGCCAGCAGGCACGAATTCATAATTTGCGTCTGCGTTGTTGATCTTGACGCGGATACTTCGGCTCATGATTCCTGCACCGTCATCTTCTAATTTGAAAATGATGTCTAAGTCAGGTTGACCGGACATTACGGCTCCCATTGCCGGTGCGACCATTTTGATGGTTGGGCCGACTTCATCTACTCCGTTTTTGGAACTCCATGCCAAAACGGATCCATCTTCTGCAAGTGCAAATAGGTTTCCGTCAACTTCCGCCAAATCACCCAAAACCGCGATGGATTCGGCCGGTACGAGTTTGGCTCCGCCGGCCGATGTTCCTCCGCCGCCTGCAGCGCCAGCACCACCCGGCGAAAGAGCACCTCCTCCTCCGCCTATCAATGCTCCACCTCCCTGACCAGAAGAAGATGAGGATGAAGATGAAGTTGATCGCATGGTTCCCGCTATCGGAACCGTTGTATATTCCCAAATCACCGGGTTTGTTTGGCGACTTGGGTCAATCAACAACATGGCCCCTGCACGGTTTTTGACGATGATGTTTTCGCCTGCCACGATTGGAGTGCCTGATAAATAGCCCTTCATTTCAATCGGATTTCGGCTGATTGTTCGACCTGCTGAATCAAACAGATAAATTTTGTTGCTTCCGCCAACGACCACGCCGCCACGCGAAGTAACCGCAACACCTGCTGTTAGTCTTTCGGGAAACATCATCGGCCTTCCGACAACGGCACCGTTTCGAGGATTTATTTTTGCAACTTGTTGACCGGTAACAATCCAAATGGAGCCATCGAAAATAAATGGACCTCCGTCAACGTTGATTGAACCCATGCGAACGTTCCACGCTCGTTTCTTGGAACTCGTGTTTACGCAAACCAAGTTGCCGAGGGATGTGAAGAAAACCAAATTTCCGTCAACAAGTGCGGGCTGACCCGTTAAGTTATCATCAATACGAAAATCTTCAACCCATTCTTTTTGTCCACTCTTAACGTTTATGGCAACGATTCGGTCGTCGGTTGTAAAGAGGAAAGCAGTATCTCCGCTGACCAAAATATGGCGGGTTGCAGCAACGTCTAAAAATGACCAAATTCTCGAACCTGTGTTCTTATCAAGCGCAAAAACGAATTTCGCCGTGTTTGCGACAATAAGCGAATCGCCTGCGACGGCAACTGATGTTCGGTAGTCGCCCAATGCATTTTCTTCCGTAGGAAAGACCCATTTTTGCGTTCCCCAAACGGCGTCCAAGGCATACACCTTTTTTCCGACGGGAACATAGACAATGCCGTTAGAAACCGCCGGAGTGGCCGTTGGAGCAAAAGTGGTTTTCGCAGACCATCGCCATGCCAGAGGCGTAGGACCGTCAATCGCATGGGCGCTGGTGAAAAGCGCACCTAAAAAGAGTGTGAAAGCAAGCGGTTTATTGAACATCGTCGGATTTTTCCTCCCGATTCGGAATCTCCAGTATAACTGCGGGACCGTACCGGTGTCAAAGGACACCTCTTTTGACGGTTCAAAGCAACCAAAGGAAACGGGATTCTTAACGGAACTAAACTTCTTCAGGAATCGTTAGGAATAGAATGAAGAAGAGTGGACTCTATCTCGCAGCCGTTGCTGCTCTTGCCGTTCCGGCACTTGCCTCCCTGACCAGTGGACTTAACGTTGGCCAACAAGTGTCTGCGTTTCATCCGACTCATGTAGCCGGGCCACATAAAGGAACCGATGCTTGTCCGCCTTGTACTTACGGCATGCAACCTCAAGTTCAAGTCTGGGTTAATGGCGATTCCGAAGCCAATATTAGTGCAATTGCCAAAGTGTTGAATGACCGAAGTCAATGGAAAGGTACCGGTTTGAAGCCGTTCATTATCTTTGTGAGCGACCCAGCAAAAACAAGTCAAACCGCTAAGTGGATTGCTGAGTTTTCGTCTAAAACAAACATTAACAACGTTGCTATGGCTTATTTGCCCAAAAATTCCGAATACGTCGGAGACTATAAAATCAATACTTCCGCTGAAGTAAAAAACACGATTTTTGTGTACAAAAATCGAACGGTTCAAGAAAAATTCGTGAACTTAAAGGCGGATGCAACCGGAATTGCTAACTTGAACAAAGCGATTGACAAAATCACGAAGTAAACATACATCCGTTTCTGATTGTACGGCCGTACGTTTGTACGGCCGTACTTTTTTGTGGCGTACAATGCCGTTGTGAGCCAACCTCCAAAAATCGGTTGCGTACCTTATTTGAATGCCAAGCCTTTGCTTTACTGGTTTGAATCCGAAGAGGGGAAACATGATGCTGAGTTGGTGTTATTGCCGCCTTCAGAGTTAGCCGCTCAAGTTGAAGAATCGAAGTTGGTTGCTGCGCTGGCTTCGAGCTTTTATTGTATCGGAGGACGTGATTTGCGAGTTGCGGACAAAGTCGGGATCAGTTCAAACGGAGCCGTAGAAAGCGTCAGACTTTTTTCAAAGGTGCCCTTTCATCAGATCGAATCTTTGGCACTTGACAAGAGTTCGCTTA
The DNA here is from genome assembly GCA_964546835.1 of uncultured Fimbriimonadales bacterium. Lineage (GTDB taxonomy): Bacteria > Armatimonadota > Fimbriimonadia > Fimbriimonadales > ATM1 > JAHCHL01. Next base: position 430 of record CAZJKW010000077.1, on the reverse strand, counting down.
CCAGTAATCACTTAGTCCAGATTATTCTTGGTGAAAAATACAAGTGCTTTCCAAAACTATCCGTCGAAGTCCCAAACAAGCAAATAATGTTTTCAAACCATGATGCTTGCATCCTCATTGGTGATGCAGGATTAGAAGACGATGAAGTAACACCCTATGTATTGGATTTAGGAACTGCTTGGAGCCAGTTGACCGGATTACCCTTTGTATGGGCTTTGTGGATTGGAAAATCAGAATTCAATCATCAATTAGCAGATATGCTGAGATCTGCCAAAGATTTCGGTATGACACATATTGAAGAAGTTGCTGAGCAAGAGGCGGTTCGCTTGAATTTGCCTATTGCACGGTGCTTAAGGTACTTGGCAGAAGTGATTGACTTTGAGTTGACGCCTCATCATTGGCAAGGGCTGTCTGAATACGCTAAGTTGTG
>CAZJKW010000076.1:0-9440 GCA_964546835.1 uncultured Fimbriimonadales bacterium | reverse complement strand
TTACGGCTTCGGCGGCGGCGGCGGCGGCTTCGGCAATGGCGGCGGCGGCTTCGGCGGCGGCGGCGGTTTCGGTGGCGGCGGTGGCGGCTTCGGCGGCGGCGGCTTCGGCGGCGGTGGTGGCGGACCCGGCGGCGGTGGCGGCGGATTGGGCCGATAAGAATTGCTGAAATGCAAAAAACTCGTTGAAGGAGGATGGAGATTATGCGTAGGCTTCTCCAATTGAAAGGACTCATGCTTGCAGCGGTGGCACTGTTTGGTGTCATCGCCGCAACGGCACAAGAAGTTCAAGCCGAAAAGCGTTTCGACTTGAACATCGTTGAAGGTGACCTGCAAACGGCCACCGCTTTGCTGAACTCGTCTGCAGGAGTGAACCTGCAATTCGTATTTAAGCCAAGCACTCAACCTTATTCATCCATAACGCTCCGACTGGTTGGCGTAACGGTTGACGAAGCAATGAAATACATTTGCGAAGCTGCCGGTGCCGCTTACCGAAAGGACCCGAGCGGTGTGTTCGTGATTTGGCACAAAGGCCAAGAGCCCGACACGCCCGTCGGTGTCAATAACAACAACACCGAAGTTCCGGTTGCCAAAGAGCCGACGATTATCAAAAAGATTATCGTGCGACATGGCAGCCCGCGCGACATCTTAGAATTGATGTATGCACGGGAATCGGACCGGCTAGGCGAATGGAAAGCGTTGATGAAGTTCCGACAAATGCATGCTGCGGATGTCATCGGTAAGGGAAGCAATTCACCCGTGGTTCTTGGGACCAACGGTGCGTTCTCGCCAAATGACGTATCTGCGCTTGGCAACAGCGGCAACTTCAATAACAACTCTGCGGCTCCTGCCGGTGGCGATGGTTCTAATGGAATTATGGTTCCCGGTGGCGCAAATCAAAACCGACCCGGTGGTGGCGGCTTCCAAGGCGTAGGCGGCGGTGGCGGCGGATTCCAAGGTGGTGGCGGTTTTGGTCAAGGCGGAGGCGGATTCGGCCAAGGCGGCGGCGGATTTGGACAAGGCGGCTTTGGCGGCGGCGGTTTTGGTCAAGGCGGTGGCGGACAAGTTACGCTTACCGGAGGCCAAGGATTCGTTCCTGACGGAATTGACCGAGTCATCTATGACCCAACCGACAACAGTTTCATCGTTGAAGGAACTGACAGCGCGGTTGCAGCGTTTGAGCGACTTGTTCGCCAATTCGACGTTGTTCCCAAGCAAGTCATCGTCAAGGTTGAGTTTGTTACTACGACAAACAGTCTTAGCCGAAACTTCGGTATTGACTGGTTGTTCCAGCGAGGTCAAGTGTTCATTGGCAACACGCCAGGAACCCAAGCGAGAGCCGGCGACCCGTTCTTTGTGAACTGGGCAAGCGGTAATTTCAGCACACGACTTCGAACCAGCCTTCTTGAAGGTAACGGTACGGTTGTAAATGCTCCGCTGATTCGAACCTTGAACAACCAACCTGCATTTGTTCTTCAACAGATCAACACATTCATCATCATCAATAACTTGGTTTCAACCGGAAACGGACAAGTCATTGTTGCTCCTCAGTTGACCAATATTCAGATTCAGTCCGGATTGAGTGTACAGCCACGTATCAATGACGATGGCTTCATCACGATGACTATCAGTCCGCAAATCAGTGAATTTGGTGAAAACCGACGAGGTCCTAACGGCGAAGAAATTCCCGACGTTATTTCGCAGCAGATATTCGTGACTGCTCGCGTAAGAGACGGCGAGACTATTGTCTTGGGTGGACTGAATCGAAAACGAGACACGTTCACAACTCAACGCTATCCCATTTTGAGCGACCTGCCGATCATCGGTGGTTTATTCAAATCAACCAGTAAAGGTGTGGATAATCAGGAACTTTTGATTCTGATTACACCTACGGTTGTAAAAGATGGTAGCGATGGATTGGGTGGACCGTAGGGATATCTCTGCATAACCTCCTCAACGAAATGGGCGACTGCGAAAATATCGTAGTCGCCCAATATCTTTTATGACCATTGTCTTGGTTGGAATGATGGGTGCAGGGAAAAGCACCATCGGTCGAAGACTCGCAATTCTTTTGGGAATGCGATTTTTTGACGTTGACAAGGAAATTGAAAAATTAAAAGGACGGTCCATTTCGGAAATCTTTGAATTGGAAGGAGAGTCAGAGTTTAGAATCATCGAAAAGAAAATGACGCTTGATCTGATTCAAAATGATGGCGTCGTGAGTTTAGGCGGTGGGGCATTTGTTGACCCTGAAACAAGAAACGCATGTTTGCAGAAAGCTACTGTTGTTTACATAAAGGTGAATGAAGAAGAACTGATTCGACGCGTTAATCTGAGACCGGGTGCTCGACCTATGTTGGCAAGCAACTCGGAAGAGAAAATCCATGAACTCTTGAAAACCAGGGGGCCGATATATGAAATGGCACATGTTGTTTTTGAAGAGCAACATGAAGACGCTGACTTGGCTGCGAAATCACTTGAAAAACAACTGAGAAAGAAATGAGCCCAGTTTTAATCGAATTTCCAAACGAAAAAGTTAGTCCAGTCATTTTTAACTTGGACGGGACATTTGACTATGCAGACTTTTTTCACGAAGTGGGTGCCTCGAAAATAGTTGTAATAAGTGATGAAAACGTTTGGAAAATTTATTCAAAACGGTTTTGTGATTTTGATAACGAAGTTATTTTGGAGCCAGGTGAACAAACAAAATCCATTCGTGGATATGAATATCTAACCACATCACTTGCAAAATTGGATATTGACCGAAATGTCTTAATCGTAGGAATAGGTGGAGGTGTTGTTTGTGATTTGGTAGGATTTGTTGCATCAACATTTAAAAGAGGCGTGAAATTCTGTTTTATTGCAACCAGTCTGATGGCGCAAGTTGACGCCGCAATTGGTGGCAAATGCGGAATTGATTTGCCCGAAGGAAAGAATTTGCTCGGTCGCTTTGCATTGCCCGAGGCGGTTGTGTGTGACATTCCTACATTAGAAACTTTGCCAGAAAGGGAACTGAAAAACGGCTTGGCAGAAGTCATTAAGTACGGTTTTATTTCGAATCCGGAATTGCTCGACCAAGTTAGCATCGATCTTCAGGCGGCCGGAAAGTTCGTGCCTATATGCGCAGAAATCAAGGCAAAATTTGTCAATGCCGACCCGTTTGAAACAAAAGGTATCCGATCGGCGTTGAATTTTGGGCACACCGTAGGCCACGCGATAGAACAAGCCATGAACTACGATGGAATTTTGCACGGAGAGGCGGTTGCGGTCGGTATGATTGTTGAAGCAAGAATCGGTGAGAATCTGGGCAAAACGCCGCTTGGTACGGCAGATCGTGTGAGAGATGTTGTTGCAGGATGCGGCATCCCGACGCAACTGCCTGAAAATTTAAACTTCGAAAAAATGATGAGATCGATGGCAAACGACAAGAAAAACATCAACGGAAAACTTTCGATGTCGCTATTAACGGGCGTCGGAAGTTGCGAGTTATCGCACGACATTCCGAGAGAAATCATTAATGAGGTTATTCAAAAAGCATGATAGACCTAAATTTCTTAAGAGCAATTTGTTCGGTTTTCGCATTTGTCATCCTTTTCGGGGGATACACCATGCATCAATGGTCGCTTTTTCATGGCACCTTGCCTGACTGGACCGCAAAAATTGCCCAACCAAACATCTTGCTCGGGTGGATGTTTGTGGTTCTTTCTGTTATTTTCTGTTTGATTAAAGATCGGGAGGAAAATAAGCAACTTTGATTGGCGATATTATTCGAATGCGATATGAAATAGTTGAAGATTTAGGTTCTTCAACTATTTTCGAGAATTACGTTGCAAAAGATAAAGTTCGTGGCCATGATGTTTGCATTCGCATGGTGAAATCTCCTTTTAGAGATGAACCCGATTTTGTACAAACGCTTGGACGCGTAATAGAAAAAAGTAAAGCGATTGACCATCCAAATGTCGCAAGAGTTTATGAAATTGATGAACATGAAGAAATCCCTTTCATTGTTTGTGAATTTGTAAAAGGGTCGACGCTTGCAGAAAGAATTCGACGACTTGCCCCTTTTTCTCCATCGGTTGTCTGCGAAATGGGTATCGGAATTTGCGAAGCAATTGAATCTGCACAAACGATGGGTATTCATCACGGAGATTTATGTGCCGATCATGTGGTTTCAACTTTAGAAGGTCGAATTGCGGTGCTCGATTTTGGGTTATGGGAATGTTACGGGGCCAGCAAAACCGCAGGCGCAGTTGTATTGGGAAGAATGGCGCCCTATTTATCTCCTGAAATAATTGAAGGTGGTTTGCCAAATAGTGCATCGGACGTTTATGCAATTGGTGTGATTTTGTTTGAATTGTTAACTGGAGTTCTGCCGTTTTCCGGATTGACACCTGCTGCAATTTTGTCGAAACATTCTGGTCAACCTGTGCCAAGTGTTCGTGCAATGAACCCTGCGGTGCCACAAGTATTTGATGAAATTATTCAAAAAGCACTTGCGAAGAACCCAATCGAAAGATATCCCACCGCATCTGCATTGCTTGGAGATTTGCGGCAACTTTTGGACGCATTGCGATTTGGGAAAAAGCTTTCTTGGCCGCTTACCGAGCCCGTTTCAGGCGAAATGGAAGTTCAAGCACCACAGCCAGTATTAACTTTTGCGGAAAAAAAGGCAGAAAGAAAGTTAGGCGCAGTTTTGCAACAAGAAGCAGCGCAAAAAAAACAGGAAATGCCAAAAAAAGATAAAGCACCAAAAAGACAAAAATTGGCAGAACAGCCGCCCGACCATGTACACAAGTGGCTGCGATATTCCGTTTGGGTCTTCGCCACTTTTTGCGCTTTGGCAGTCATTTCTTACATTTGGTTTAACATGCACCAACGAAAAGTGGTTGAAGTGCCAAACTTGATTGGTAAAACCTACAACCAAGCGCGAGACCTTGTCAATAAATCAAATCTTGAAATCACAATTATTAGTGAAGAATATAACGACGACTATCCACAACCCAAAACAATATTTTTCCAAGAAACAAAACCACAAACACCCGTTCGCGAGGGATTTCCGATTCGCGTTAAACTGAGTTTAGGCGGAAGAATGATTGAAGTTCCGGACTTGCGCGGATTGCCCATTACAGAAGCAAAAGCAAGACTCGAAAATATCGGACTAAAACTTGATCCCACCATCAAGCGAGAATCAAGTCGAAACATTGAAGAAGATTTAATCATAAAAAGTGATCCTTCATATCGAGAAAGGGTTGAACGAGGTACGCCGATTTCGTTGACAATCAGCTCAGGAAGAAGTGAGCCGGAAAAACCAAGAGTTAGTGCAGAAGATTTGTTCCCAAACACGTGGTCGCTTTCATTCAAAGTGCAAAGTAGCGATACTCCGGTAATGGTTAGAGTTGAAATGACTGATGCGAGAGGTGTGCCCCAAGTCATTTTTGAAGAAGAACGCGAAGGCAACGAACAAATTTCTCTGGACGCAATCAAAGGTTACGGAAAAGAAGCGACGTTTAGAATTTACTTCAATAATTTTTTGGACGCTACTGTAAAACGAAAAGGAGTCGAAGGATAATGGTCTTATTGGCTCCTTCCATATTAAGCGCGGACTTTTCTGAATTGGGTCACGCTGTTGAGGTTTTGGACAAAGCAGACTGTGATTGGATTCATGTGGATGTAATGGATGGAAGTTTCGTTCCGCCCATCACGTTTGGCGCGCAAGCCGTAGCATCCATTAAAAATAAAACTCAAAAAATGATGGACTGTCATTTAATGATTAATCATCCCGAAACCCAAATTGAAATGTTTAAGCAAGCAGGCGCAGACCGAATCACCGTCCACGTTGAAGCATGCAAGCATTTGCATCGTGTTTTACAACAAATCAACAAGGCAGGCCTAAAAGCCGGAGTTGCCATCAATCCCGGAACACGTGTTGAAACCGTAGAACCCGTTTTGGATTTGGTAGATTTAATCTTAGTCATGACCGTAAATCCCGGTTGGGGCGGTCAAAAATTCATTGAAAGTTGTTTGGACAAAGTTGTTTCTGTGCGGGCAATGGCTAAACATCATTTTGTTCAAGTGGATGGTGGTGTTGATTTAGAAACCGCACCAAGATTAGTGAAAGCAGGCGCAAATGTTTTGGTCGCCGGCTCTTTTACTTTTAATGGAAATCCTGTTGAAAACTTAATAAAGTTAAGGAGCATTGCTTGCGCCTGAGATTAATAACAACGATTTTTGTTGTGTTAGGTTTAGCGGTTGTTCTAAGTTACCCACTAACCGTTGGAACTCCGCCAAGAAAAACGGCTCCAAAATTGGAAATGGCAAAATACGCTCGAAAAATGGCTTACTTTACAACTGCGGTTGGGGTGTTGTTTTTCGGTGCATTTGCTTGTGCACTCCTAACTATCAGAAATGAACGTAGAAAGCATGAAGCAGAATCCTTAAGAAATTTGGCAGATTTGTTATCAACCCCTGTTCCGGAAAAGAAAAGCAAGATTGAAAATGAATGATTCCGATTTGCTTTTTATGAACCGAGCGATTGAATTGTCCAAACGCGGATTTCCTGCACCTAATCCAAGAGTTGGTGCCGTCCTTGTAAAAAACAACGATATTGTGGGTGAGGGATTTCATGAATTTGCCGGAGGCGACCATGCAGAAATCGTTGCCATCAAAAATGCAAAAGAAAACGTTGGCGGCGCAACGCTCTATGTGACATTGGAACCTTGCAATCATTATGGCAAAACGCCGGCTTGTACGGACGCAATCATTGCAGCAGGAGTAAAACGAGTAGTTTATGCCGCACCGGATCCAAATCCAATGGCCGCGGGAGGAGATCATAAACTTAAATCAAAAAACATAACCGTAGAAAGCGGGCTGCTAAAAAAAGAAGCGGAAGAAATCAATTATATTTTCGTAAAAAGATATCAACTTGGCAGGCCGTGGGTAATTGCAAAAAGCGCAATTAGTTTGGATGGAAGAATTGCAACGAAAACTGGAGAAAGTAAATGGATTACCGGGCCGGAAGCGCGCAAACGGTCTCACGAATTAAGGGCAATTGCCGGTTGCGTTTTGGTCGGGGCGGGCACCATCGAGATTGACAACCCAAATCTCACGATCAGAGATGTTGATGCAAAAAATCAACCAGTGCGGGTGGTGTTGGATTCACGCGGAGAACTTCGAAAATCGTCCGCAGTTTTTACGGATGGTCGCTCAACTTTAGTTTTCGGAACGGTTAGCAATGACTATGGAGTTGAAACGATTTCGGTTTCCGGTCGCGGAAAACACAAATTTGACTTAGCAAAAGTACTACAAGAATTAGCGCGGCGCGGAGTAAACTGCGTGTTGGTGGAAGGTGGAGGAAAAACAGTTGCTCAATTTTTTGAACAAAATTTAGTGGACGAGATTGAATTGCATATCGCACCACAAGTGTTCGGTAACGGGGTTTCTTGGATTAACGGAGAAGGCATTGCAAATCTTGCAGATGCCACAAAATGTGAAAACTTAATTTGTGAAAAACTTGGGGACTGCATTAAACTAAATGCAAGGGTGAAAAGATAATGTTTACTGGATTGATTAAGGCAATGGGGAAAATAATTACCAACGAAAACGGCAAATTAATCATTGAAATCTTAAAAGGTCAACTGGGTCAAATTGAAGTCGGAGACAGCATTGCCGTTAATGGTTGTTGTCTTACGCATAAAGGCGGCGAAAAATTATCTTTTGATTTGAGCGAAGAAACGATTTCTCGAACAACATTTAACAAGTTAAATCCGAACGCTTTTGTTAATTTAGAGCCTTCACTTCAGGTTGGAGAACAATTTGGAGGTCACTTCGTACTGGGTCATGTAGACTGTATTGGCGAATTAATCGCTGCAGAACCGGCGCAAAACTCAATCAATTACCGATTCAAAGTTCAAGATTCAAAATATCTTGTTGATAAAGGTTCAATTGCACTTGATGGAATCAGTTTGACTGTTGTAAAACCGGTTGGGAACGAATTCGTTGTCTCTGCCATTCCGCATACAATTGAAAATACAAACCTGAAGTCACTAATTGTGGGTTCAAAAGTAAATGTTGAATATGATATCTTGTCAAGATATATTGAAAAATTAATTTCGAATCGTTAAGCGCCATTTTTTACCTTTTAATCGTAACTTGATTAAATCCTTTATCATTTGAGGTCCATCCCGCATCAAAACCACTTTCGAGCCCTCCTGGTGGGACCATCGAATGGGAATTTCGGCTATCTTGTATCCTAAATCTCTTCCGGTCATCAATGCTTCAAAGTCAAATCCAAACCGATTTAACTTGGTGCGAGAAAAAATATCGTGCGCTGCATGCTTCTTAAAAATCTTGAATCCACATTGTGTATCTTTGATTCCGCGAATCGATAAAGATTGAACGGCGAAATTAAAAAGTCGCCCAAGTTGCTCTCGGTACCACGGTTGCCTGATTTCCAAATTACTTTCTTTTAAGGGTCGACTTCCAATTGCGATATCGGCTCCGCTTTCAATTGCAGAAACGAGTTTGTCGGTTTCTTCGAGCGGCGTAGCCAAATCCGCATCCATAAACAAAATCAGTTCGCCCGTTGCCTGCATCATTCCGACTTTGACCGCCGCACCCTTGCCCTGATTGATTGGATATCCGGCCGCTCGAAATTCCGGATTGGACTCACAAAACGTTTCGACGATTTTCATCGTGTTATCCGTGGAGCCGTCGTTCACGACAATCACATCGAAATCATAAGGCATAGAACGATAAAACTGCGCCACCGCTTCAAGCGTACGCAGAATTCGAGAGCCCTCATTGTACGCAGGAATGACATTGGTCAAATGGTTGGCGGACACGATAACGGGAGTTTACTTAGGGCTCCGTGCCAAAATCAGACATGAGCACTTTTCGCGTCTATATCACCTTAAAACCGAGCCTTTTGGATTCTGCCGGACGAGCTGTGGGAGATTCGCTCAAGTCCCTGGGATTTGAAGAAGTGGAAAACGTTCGAATCGGAAAACTTATCGAAATTGAAATGAAAGACGGCGGTCAAGAAAAGATTGATGAAATGTGCAAAAAATTATTGGTCAACCCGGTTATAGAAAAATACAAAATCGAGGCAGTTGGATGAAAGTAGCGGTTATCCGTTCACCTGGAAGCAACTGTGACCAAGATGCATATTTTTCGTTAAAAAATGTCTTAGGTTACGACGTTGAGTATGTGTGGCATAAAGAAAAAAGCTTGGCAGGGTTTGATTCGGTGGTTTTGCCCGGCGGCTTTTCTTATGGTGATTATTTAAGAGGTGGAGCAATTGCAGCGGTCTCACCAATCATTCAAGAAGTCAAAAAGTTTGCAGATGATGGAAGACCTGTATTGGGAATTTGCAATGGATTTCAAATTTTGACAGAGGCAGGAATTTTGCCGGGTGCGCTCGTAAAAAATGCAGGGCAGAAGTTTAT
>CAZJKW010000075.1:0-9735 GCA_964546835.1 uncultured Fimbriimonadales bacterium | reverse complement strand
TCGATGATTACGTTTGTATCAAAGATTTTTATATTGCTTTTTCTTGTTCCGCCTCCTTTCATCCACGGAAGATTGTCTTCCATGCTCTTTAAAGTTGAGTAAGCGAGCAATACCAGGATGATCATCAGGAGCATGCTGCCGCCAACCGCAAGGGGGCCGAAACTAAAAGTAAGCATATGGAATGGGATGCTGATGCCAACGCCAACGAGAATTGCAACAAAAACGGTGACTCTTTGCGGCTGGTCCATTACGCGCCACCGAGTTGATGCGCGCTCGAAGAAACTTATTCCTAACAGTCCGAGCAGACCTAAGACAATTGCGCCGAAAACAACTGTGGCTGCGGTCGGCATGGGGGCTTTGAAATCAGGACCGGTTAACTGATCGGGGTTCAGTCTTGAATAAGCGGCTTGGAGCCCCGACGGAATGGTTGTTCCGCCGATGATGCCCCCTGCTATCATGCAGAGGACAAACAGCAATCCTCTCAAAAACCTCAAATCGCCCCTTGTCCTTTCACTTTACGGTTGAGCCTACCACCTTGACTTTAATCCCCTCGAAAGTAAAGACGATAAAGACATCTTCGGAGTTGCCCTCTACAAATGTGACGTGGGTTGCGTCGAAAAAGTCAGTACCAAAAGTTGGCTCCATTGGAATCCAATCGGAGCCGGTATAGACTTCTACCCAAGCGTGGTAGTAAAAGCCGTCGTCTACGTAGACTGCTCCCATAACAAGTTTTGTTGGAATTTTTGCCGCTCGCAAAAGCGTTGCAGCCAGAGTGGCATAGTCGCGGCAAACCCCTTGTTTTGTTTTTAGGATTTCTTTTGCATCCCTTAGCATTGCGACGCCTGCAAAGGGTGTCATTTCTTGATAAACCCATTTACAGATTTTAGTTGCAGCCAGAAAAGCATTTGTTTCGCCAGCGGTTATCTTTTTCGCAAGTTCAATGAATTCAGGGTCATCAACCGGCATGTTGAGACCTTTGTTTAGCCATTCGGGCTTTTGTTTTGCAACTTCATTTATTGTTGTTGAGGATTCTTTTGAGCCGCGATTTGGTTTTATGTTGATTGAAATAGTGCCATTTGGATTTCGAATCACAGTTTGTTGCGGCGTTGATTTTAGTCTTGGCAAGCCTCCCGTTAGCTCGAGTTGTAGCGAAGTTACGTTTCTTGGATTTGATATTGGCTTATCCGGAACGAGTTTGGACGCTGTTGCCAAATCAACTTTTGGAATCTCTTTCATATCGAGGGCTTCTTCTTTCTTGATTGGCCTCATTTCCATTCCAAACATCATTTTTGCAATCAGGAGTTTGCCAGCATCATCTACATAGTATTCTGCTGTTGCACGCGGGTCCTTAAGGGTAATCCAAAGCGCTTCGATTGACTTTCCGTTAATTTCAATTTTCTTTTTGCCATTAAATATGGTTTCATTTTTTACAAGTGAAAGAAGCGTGGGGTCAAAAACGTAATAATCTTTTTTGTCACCGACTTGTAACTTGTTGTTTTGGATTGTGACGAGTGATGCGTCGTCTAAAATGGTTGCGCCTTTTGGAATCTCGACTAATTTAGTTTCGGGTTGCGCATTGCCTTCTAAGAATATTTTTACATTGATTTTGTCAGTTAAAAATGTTGCTTCAACGATTTGCACTCTTCCCTGACTTTCGATTTTGAATTTTTGAGATGAGATTTTTCCATCTGAATCAGCAAAGGTATCGCTTACGATTTTCATTGAAGCGGCATCGCCAAGGATTTGTGCGGCGAACGAAGTCGTTGTTATGGTGCGTTTTCCCGATACGGTAGGGGTCATGATTGTGCTGATAACACCGATTCTTTGATTTTGTAGGAACAAACCGAAGTATTCCGTTGTTTGAGCCAGAGAGACAGACCCAAGAAACGCAAGGAGGCACGGCAAGAGGAATCGGAATCTGGATGACATGATTACAGTTTATAACGTCAAACCATCCGTAGCAAGTTGCCGGGTGGCTTGACAGGCAGTAAGCCCTGCCGATAGACTGTTTCGCCCGACCCCTATCACTCCATGGCTAAAGACAAACACCTTGTCATTGTTGAATCGCCTTCCAAAGCGAAGACGATTAGTCGGTTTTTGGGTTCGGAATACATTGTTGAGGCCAGTTTTGGGCATATTCGCGACCTTCCTGAGAGTGCAAAAGATATCCCGGCTTCACTTAAGAAGCACAAATGGGCCCGTTTAGGGGTTGATGTGGAATCTGATTTTGAACCGTTATACGTGGTTCCCGATGGAAAGCAAAAACATGTTAAGAAACTTAAAGATGCGATGAAAAGTGCCTCTTCGATTCTGCTTGCAACAGACGAAGACCGAGAAGGTGAGAGTATTTCTTGGCACGTTTTGCAAGTTTTGAAGCCGCCCAAAGGGATGAAGGTGGAACGGATTGCGTTTCATGAGGTGACCAAGGAAGCGATTGAGGAGGCGATAAGCCAGCCCCGACCCTTGAATGAAAAGAGGGTGGAAGCCCAGGAAGCCAGGCGGATTGTTGACCGGCTTTATGGATATGAGATTTCTCCATTGCTGTGGAAGACGGTTTCGAGGGGCCTCAGTGCCGGGCGTGTGCAATCGGTGGCGGTCCGGCTTTGCGTTATGCGAGAGAGGGAGCGCATCTCTTTTGTCAGAGCCGGATATTGGGATTTGGTGGCCAAGTTAACAGCCGGCGGTAGTGAATTTGAAGCAACGCTTGACTCAATTGATGACAAGAAAATCGCCGACGGAAAAAGTTTTGACCCTTTGACCGGGAAACTGAAAGATTCAAAACGATTGTTATTATTGGAAGAGGAAGCCAAAAAACTTGCTGACTCAGGAAAAAAGTCAAAGCCATGGGTTGTTAAAAGTTTAGAAACTTCGCCTGCCAGCCAATCGCCTTCACCTCCCTACACTACATCGACCTTACAACAGGAAGGTAATCGAAAGTTAAAAATGACTGCTAAGCGAACCATGCAGATTGCACAACAGTTGTATGAAGGTGTTGACCTGGGTGGAGAAAGAGTCGGCTTAATTACTTACATGCGAACTGATAGTTTGACGTTGTCGGAAAAAGCAATTGAGCAAGCGCGTTCTTTAATCAAAGAAGATTATGGAGCTGAGTATCTGCCAAAGAGTCCGGTTCGATACAAAACCAAATCAAAAGGAGCACAAGAGGCACACGAAGCGATACGACCAACCGATTTGAAACGTAAACCGGCAAGCATTAAACCGTATGTTTCCGACGAACAATTCAAGTTATATGAATTGATATGGAAAAGAACCATCGCCTGTCAAATGTTGCCCGCAAAGTTTGAGCGAACAAATGTTTCCGCATCCGTTTTTGTTTCAAGTGAAGAACTTGTTTTTACGGCGAGCGGAAGAAGGATACTATTTCCTGGGTTTTTAAAGGCGTATGTCGAAGGTTCCGATGACCCAGAAGCGGAATTAGACGATAAAGAAAAAATCTTACCAGCATTGAAGGTTGGCCAGGAATTGGAAGCGAAGGATGTTAATGCAATTGGGCATGAAACAAAACCTCCGTTAAGATACACGGAAGCAAGCTTGGTAAAACGTTTGGAAGAGGAGGGGATTGGCAGGCCGAGCACCTATGCGACGATTATTTCGACGATTATTGATAAAGGATATGTGTTTAAGCGTGGCAACGAACTTGTTCCGACGTTTACTGCATTTGCAGTAACTGAATTATTGGAACATAAATTTAATGATTTGGTTCAAGTTAAGTTTACTGCTTCGCTCGAAGACAAATTGGACATGGTGGCTGAAGGAAAATTGAAGCGAATAAATGTTTTGAATGACTTTTATTTTGGGGATTCACATTTGACTGAGCAATCGAACCATGGGTTAAAGAAACGGGTGGAGAATTTTGAGCCGGAATATCCAGCGATTTCTATCGGCAAAACCGAAACCGGTGAGGAAGTTGTTGTAAGAATTGGGCGCTACGGTGCTTACATCAATAAGGGAGACGGTGGAAAAGAAAATCAGGCCAGTGTTCCTCCGGGGATTGCTCCCGATGAACTTAATTTGGATAAGGCACTAAGTTTGTTAAATGGAAAAACAGAGAACGCTGATTCGGTCGGAACGGACCCAGGAACCGGACGTTCTATCGTTTTACGCGATGGTCGGTATGGATTATTTTTGGCTTTGGAGCAAACTGAAGAGGAACGTGAAAGTAAGCAAAAAACGAAAATGGTGTCGTTGCCAAAAGGACTTGGCGCAGCCGATGTAGACGAACAAATTGCTGTTAAATTGATGTCATTGCCTCGCAATCTGGGGAATCATCCAGAGACCGGAAAATCCATTTCAACCGCGATTGGAAGATTTGGTCCTTATTTAAAGCATGGTGATGAATTTCGATCATTGCCAAATTGGGAAACGGCTTGTGATATTGCGTTAAGTGAAGCCATTGAAATTCTTAAACAGCCGAAGCCAATTGGACGACGCACAGCCGGGAAACCGACTTTTGAAGTGTTGGCAGAATTTGGTGCAGTTAAAGTATTAAATGGGCGATACGGACCTTATGTTACAGATGGCAAAGTTAATGTTTCGCTTCCTAAAGGAACAGACCCAAATGAATTAACAGAAAAAACGGCAGTTGAACTCCTTGAGACAAAGAAAAAGAGTGCTAAACGGAGTCGCAAGTAAAATGAAGGGCATCGAGCGAGAGCAACGGTTAGTAAGTGCAATTCATCTTGCGACGCAGAAACTTTCGACCACCGCAAGTGTTGAAGAAACTTTGAAAGAGGTGCTTCAACTTTGTGTTAATGCGACCGGAGCATTTGGAGGAACGATTTATATTCATGACCCGATGAGGAAGAAATTAGTGTTTCGGCACGTTGTGCCTGAGGAAATGCAAGAAAAATTGCAAATGACAGAGATTCCAGATGACTCGGGTGTAGCAGGACAAGTGTTTCAAACTAAGAAGACCCAAATTGGAAACGTTGTTAACGACTCTTCTGTTCGTACGGAAATTGAAGCATCAACGGGAGTAGCAACCAAAGACATGGTAACGGCTCCGTTGATGATTGCAGATATGGACCCCATTGGAGTTGTCCAACTTGTAAACAAATTGGATGGCGATTTCGATCAGAGTGATTTGGAAGTTTTGGATACATTAAGTGCAGTTAGTGCGATGGCTTACTTGAATTCAAAGTTGGCCGAAGAAGCGAGCCGCGCTGCAAGTTTGACGGGAATGGGCAAGGTTTCTCATGACATCGGAAATCTTGCGGGAGCATTGCATGCGAACTTGGTTTATTTGGATGCAACCGTGAGCAGTATGAAATCGAGTGAAACGACGGCTGCGATTCATGAATATGGGAGCGCAATTGGTGATGCAATCGAGGACTTGAGAGAGAGCATTGATGTGATTGTTGGATACAGTCGGCTAATTTCAAATATTAGTGCCGGAAAGGAAATTAAACCCGAAAAGAAACCCGGATATATGAGCGAAATTGTTGCCAATGCGGCCGCTTTCTTAGAATCACAAGCACGCAGAGAAAGTATTGCGATTCGTTATCAGATTGAACAGTCCAAGACGGAAACGGTTTTTGATCATCAGTTTGTACACAGGATTGTACAAAACTTGGTTGGTAACGGAATCAAAGCAACCTTGGAAGGCGTTTCAAAAGATTGGCAATCAAAAGCGACGGATGAAAGCGTGTTAGGCGAAGTCATTGTCAGTTACCGACCGGAATCAAAGAATCACATCATTGAGGTTAGAGATACCGGTCCGGGGATGAGCAAGGAAGTCGTTTCTCGTATTTTGGAAGGCACGGCGACTTCAAGATGGAGTGCAAGCAGTGGAAGCGGTTGGGGTACAAAAATTGTAAAAGAACTTACCGCTGCGCATGGTGGCAAGATTCAAGTTCATTCTGAGATTGGCATAGGAACTCAGTTTACTGTCGTTTTGCCGATCGAAGTCAAAGCAGAGGTTGCAACCGTTTGAGAATATTTTTGGGAATTTTGAACACATTGTTGTGCATAGGCGCATTAGCGTTTGGCTCTACCGTTGGTTTTATGTCTACCAGTAGGCTTGTTGATGCTTATATTAAGCAGAAGTTTGGAATCATTGAAGAACCGTTTAAAGACAGAGACTCGATAATTATTTTGTTATTGGGAGCAGACCGCAAGCGGGGTTATGGAGATAGAGTTGTAAGTGGCTATGGCAGAACCGATTCGATTCATTTGGTCCGATTGGATTTTAAGAACTCGGCAATTGGAATGTTATCAATTCCAAGAGATACGATTGTCGACGTGCCAGGATATCGAACGATGCGAATCAACGCATTATATGAAACGGGCGGCGAAAAAGCCGCGTTAGAGGGTGTTCAGATATTGACCGGAATTAGACCCGAGCGAACGGTTATTTTGAATTATGCAGTTGTCGAGAAAATGGTGGATCGAGCAGGCGGAGTCGAGATATTTGTTGAGAAAAGGATGAAATACGATGACAATTGGGACAACCTGCATATTGATTTTCATCCGGGCAGAGTTAAGATGGACGGGAAAAATGCCGTTGCGTATATGAGATACAGGAAAGATAGTGATTTCGAAAGGTCTCGGAGACAGCAGGAGTTTTTGGTCGCCTTCAAACAAAAAATAGCATCGGACGCAAGTTTGTTAAATGATATCTCGAATTTGGCGTGCCAGTTATTTGAAGAGTCTTTAACTGATTCTGAAATTATGCACCTATTAATGTTCGGCAGATCGGTAAAATCCAACCGAATCAAACAAGGCATATTGCCTGTTAAAGAGGGTGCGCATTACAACCAATATTTGGATGAAGAAAAACTGCCTGAAGCGTTGATTAAGAGTGGATTTAGACCGGGTACCGCTGTTTCCAATGGTGAGTCGGTGCCCAGGGCGTGACTTACCTTTTTACCGTTGATGAAGATGAGCGCGATACGGAACGCAGAAGTTCCCCTTATATGTCTCGGAAAGAGTTTCGAATCATTTTGATGGGATTTTTGATATTGCTGGTGCCATTTTATTTTCTTTATGGAAGTTGTAAACGTGACAGAGACTTTGTGGTTAGCAAAGAAAATTTGCATGCAATGTTTGGTGCCATAAGTTTGTATGCACAAGATAACAATGAAGGTTTACCTACCGTTTTTCAAAAAGAAGCAGATGGAACTGTCCTAATTGATGGCTATGGCAGGCCCGTTGTTTGGGCGAATTTGGTCCTCAGCTACATGGACGCCAAGAAAATGAACAACCCAAGTTCTGAAATGGAATGGGATGTGGAAATTACAAGACCAAGTTCTGGAGGCGAGGGCACCCAGTTAAGTTATGGAATGTTAAGTTCCCTTAGCACAGCGAGGTTTTATGACGTGAATAATCCTAGTGAGTGCGTATTGTTGGCGGAAAGCATATCATCCGGTTTGGGAAATAGTCTTAATCCAATGCCGCTTGGAGTCAAAAAAGATGGGTTTTGTATCGGATATGATGACTCGAACGGAATGCTTACCGAACGGTCAAATTATTCCACTCGAGTTGCGTTTTTTGGCATCGAACCAAAGGCAAAAATGAACCAACTTACATCGATTCATGGCGATAAGGGAACTTTGGCAATTTCAGTTTCCGGTACTTTAAGGGTGCTGCGCTCAATTGACTTGACCATTCCTAGAAATGGAAAAACGGCTGTTGGACCATGGGCTCCTTTTCGGTAAGTCGTTTTGACCCAATTGAAACTGCACGATTTTTGAGATCGTATTTGCAGTTGTTGATTAGGTCGGGCGAAAGTGATATCGCGGGTTTGCCTTTAACGCGCGGATTTCACATTTGTAGACTGCTTATTAATGAACGATTCGGAATTGTCTGTGATAATGATAAGGAGTTAGACGAGTTAGATTGTAGAATTGAATGGAATGGCGGATTTCAAGAGGGAAAATTGAAAATTTCCGAATGTGAGTTCCACTTCTTTCCAAATGAAACTCCGGAAACGGTTTCACAATCCGGATCAGTTATTTCAGTTAGAACAGAAAACAGGCTCATAAAATGCGTTTTGGTAAGACAAGAGTCCGATAAAGTCACACTTGCTCCAATCAACGGGATTGAATATCGAAGAGAATTTCAAAGGAGCCAAGTTTTTGAGATTCTCGCCGGATTTCCTCAAGTTTCAGGACTTGCCCTTGTTCATTTACCTGAACGGGAATTTGAAGGAGGTCTCTTTGATATCTCGGAAGGCGGGGCGGGAATTGCTGTTCCTCAGATTATTGAGGTAGGTTCGATGGTCAATTTGCTTTTAAGAATCGAAGGGAAAAATTCCATTCCGTTTGAATGTGACGGAATGGTTACGAGTTGTCGAAAAGTTACCATTAACAATCGGGGCATTCACCGGGTTGGAATCAAATTTTCATCGCTTCCGCAGGAATTGGCTAATGAACTATCGAAACTGCCATGAAGAAACTTGTTGACATTTTCGAAAATGTGTTTGCATTTGGAATTATTGCAATTCCTTTCGTCGTTTTTGCTCAGTTTATTGTTGGCATATTACTGGCTTTGAGTTATTCCGACAACATTAGAACTTCATTTCAGAGCGTTTCAGCCATCGAGTCAGGCACCTTTGGGAGTGCTTTGCGAGGTTTTCATTATTGGGGGAGTGCAGGAGTTATAGTTTTGTCTGCCATTTGGATTTGGATAATGATATGGAGGGGGCAATTTACGAATTCCTACAAATGGTTATGGTGGTCATTGATTGGTATTTTGGGTTTGAGTTTAATTACCCAGATAACAGGAAATTTCTTACCTATTTCGGGACACGATGTCCGCACGGTTGTTGCTGAATCTCAAATAATTGGGGCAACACCGGTAATTGGACCCGGTCTTACAAAATTCGTTTTGAATGGCAACCAAGTCTCTCAGTCGACTTTAGACACTTGGTATTTTGGGCATAGATATGTTTTTTCGACCTTATTATTGTTGAGTTCAATTTTGCTTTTAGCATGCTCAAAAAAATCGTTAAGGACTAAAAGCACGTGGCTTTCGGGTTTTTTTGGAATTGCAATTGTTTTTGTTTGGGCTATTGCTATTGATGTACCCATTGGAAATGCTGCAACGCCAAATGATTTCGGCACAGGTGCTACTAAGCCGATGTGGTACATTTTGCCATTACATGCATTATTGGTTTCTTCTTCAAACTTGAATTCTTCATTTGGATGGATTGGAGCAATTCTCTTGCCAGTGATATTATTGCTTTTCTTTGGACTTTTGCCCTTGATGATGAAGGAGCGGACCGTTTCGGCATCCATTATTGGAAAGATGATTGCCGGGGTTTTAGCAGTAATCTTTGTTTTACAACTGCTCTCTTTTGGCTCCGTTGTTCAAACTCCTTTCACCGAGCCGAAATTTCTTCCTCCCATTAGGCCAATTGAAAAACCTTCTCTATTGGATGAAGCATTAGTTGCAAAGGGTAGAGATTTGTTTTTGAAAGGTGCTTGTGGCAGTTGTCACTCAATTGACGGAAAAACTTCCGGCAAAGCGGGACCTAATCTGCAATTTGCAGGGAAGCAAGGTCGCAATCGGAGTTATTTTGTGGAATTAATCAAAAATCCTGGAAGCAAGGGTTTTACACGGATGCCGGCTTTTGCCGATTTGCCAAAGTCGGAGATTGAATCACTGGCCGAGTTTTTGCGATCGTTAAAGTAATAATTTGGCGCGCTCGAGAGGACTCGAACCTCCGACCTACAGGTCCGCAACCTGTTGCTCTATCCACTGAGCTACGAGCGC
>CAZJKW010000074.1:0-9929 GCA_964546835.1 uncultured Fimbriimonadales bacterium | reverse complement strand
ATTTTGATTTCCGGCGGCGGCAAGTGCAACATTTGTCATGACGGTCCGATTAAAGAAGTTTTGAAGGCGTTTCGAAAAAACGAATGCGACTTTATTCGAAGTGCATGTTATCGCTTTACCAACGTTCAGATAATAGACATGCTTACAAGGAAAGGGCTGAAAGTTTATACACGGGAAGATGGGCGAATATTTCCTTCGAATGGAACAGCAAAAGATGTAACACGCATTTTGACCGGTTACTTGCAAGAAATGAACGTTGAAATTCGGCTTGAAACGCCGGTTTTATCGTTGGCAGTTAACGACAATAAGTTTGAAGTTAATGGAGAATTTTTTGACAAAGTTATTCTTTCGACCGGAGGTAGTTCGTATCCCGCTTCCGGTACAACCGGTGACGGATTTAAGATGGCGAAACAGATGGGGCACACAGTTGTTCCAATTCGTGCAGCGCTTGCGCCGGTTTATTTAGAAATGGAAGGAATGGATTTGCGCGCCGGAATTGCCATCCGAAATTGCATCGTAAAGGCAAAACAGAATGGAAAAGTGATTTCTCGCTGGAAAGGAGATTTGCTTTTCACACATCGAGGGCTTTCAGGACCGGCCATTTTAGGAATCACAAGGGAGATTGCAGAGTGTTGGCAACGCGGCACGGTTTCTATTGTTGTAGATGTGGTTCCGGATATGACTTTTGAAAATTTGTCTGTTCGATTCAAGTCCGCGCAGGTAAATCATCCAAAGAAGAAGATCGCCAACGAAATTGAGGATTTTTTGCCCAAAAATTTGGTAGATGGATTTCTTATGGATTCGTTAACCGACTCGTTGACTCCATTTTCAAAATTGACTCAAAAACAACGAAACCGAATCACTGAGAATTTAAAGGGATGGGTATTGGGAATTGTCAAATCGGTTCCATTAGAAAAAGGTGAGGTTGTTGCAGGTGGCGTTGATTTGAAAGAAGTAAATTCAAAAACTATGGAGTCTTACATCCAGCCCAATTTATATTTGTGTGGTGAAGTTCTGGACATTGCGGGTCCGGTTGGCGGTTACAATTTACAAGCCGCATTTTCGACCGGATACGTTGCGGGCGAATCGGCAGCAGATTAGTATCGGTATTTTGGAGACCAATCATTGGCACCGTCTTTTAACAGATCCATCATTGGCCAAATTGGGCAATAAACATCCCCAGGCCCAAAATAATCAAACGTGATTCGATATACCGTACCGTCTTCCTCTCGACAAAAGGTTGAAAAGCCGGGCCAAAACCCCTCGTTCTCTTTCCAAAAACCCATATCTTGTGTAAAGGAATTGTTTTGTGCCGATGCCATTTTGAAATTCCAATTACGGCTTTCGGAAAACTCCTTTTGAATTTCAGGTGAGTCTGAATTTACCAAGTACATTGCAGTTCGATTTTCCAAATGTGGGACCAATCCATTCAAACCGTCTGCCCAAAGAGTGCAATAAGGGCATGATTTGCCCATGTTATGAATGATGATTAAATCGCTTTTGTCACCAAACATTTCGATCAGAGTTAGGTTTCCCTTTATGGTTTCAAAAACATAATTGTCAACTGGTTCTTTCGGAACCCTTTTTCGAGCGGCGACTATCTGTTCTCGAAGTTCTTCATACTTGACGCTTAACTCTCTGATGTCCTCGTCTATGAATGTCATGAATGTCTCCCTAAGTTGATTATATCAATTAAATTGAATTATGGTGAATGTTTTTCAAATGTCCAACCCGGCATTGGTTCAAAATAGTTTCCTAACCACTTCATCAATCAGGAACCAGATCCGTTCAATCAGAGCACTGAGGCGAGTCATGAGCGTGTTGCCGAAGTATGCGCCAAAGCCGACCATCAGCCAAAACCGCCCCATTGCCGAGATCCCTTTAACTATTTTTCCTTTTAAGTCAAAGCTAAAAAAGAAATAACATAAAGTTGGCAACAAGACAATTAAAAAAATTGAGTTGTTGATTGACTCGGGAACGGAAACCGTGCCCTCGCTGATAACGATAGGACTTCGAAATGAATCGGTAAGAACCGGCATCGTTTGTGTAAATTGATTTCTTATCGCTTGTCCAGCGGCTGCACCGGAAACAATTCCCAAGGCAATTCTCATCAGCCATTCCGTTTTTTTGAAATACATTCCATACCAACAAAGACCCAATATCAACGCACAAAATCCGAAAAGAAACTCGCCCGTTGATTTTGAGTTAAGCAACGGTTCCCACCAATTTGGCTTAAGGTATTCAAACCAAGTTGCCGCAAAACCAAAACCGACGGTTAAACCAATCAACAAATGCTCCGCAATTCGATAAACGCGGTTTTCTTTCCAGAGCAAGGATAAAATTGCAAGAATGCAGATTGCCGAAATCAGACTAAGAAGCATTTTGTTTTTTCTTTGCCCACATGCCAATGTTGCCCAAAATAATTCCAATAACCAACAAAAGATGTCCTACTGCTTGACCGGTGACGAATCGAGAACCGTAACCGCTTTGACCTAACGCTTGTTCGTATTCCGCTCCACCTCTGGAGCCAACCAACATACCGGAAATTGCTCCGGATTTCACATAGGGGTACAACCCTGTTGAACTAATAGAAGCAACCCCGCACAAATAAGGCACTCTTGCTGCCTCCTTAAAATAAGTGATGTACTCTTTGAAGTCTGTATAAGAAATCGAAATAACCAGACCCCAATCGTGTGCGCTGTCTGTTTGGTTTAGCCACGCATATTTTTCAATCGGTATACCGAAATCATCTTTTGGCGCCACACTTCTCAAACTTTTTGATACCGCTTCAATGGAAATTCCTTTCGGTTCAGGAATTTTGAAACCACAAGAAATCCAATCCTCACCATATTTTTTACCAAATTCGGATGAGATTTTTTTGAGTTCCGGCTCATAAAATTGTCTGCCGGTTGCAATTCCACTCAGAATCACAAATTTCACGTTTTTCCGAAACAGGTGCCGAACCAGTGATTGAAACTGCGACCTCAACTCTCCAATCGTTCCTTGATCCCAGTTTGATTCGATCAGAACAACATGACTTGAATTTAGTTTATCAACCGAATCATAAAAACTTTGCGCCTCCGGACTTAGACGGACTTTTAGCGGAGATTTCGCGAATGCAGTTAATACCATTAAGCCAATCAGAATGCCATACAGGTACCGAACGTCAAAACTGTCCCATTTTGCGAAGATTCGAATCACCGGAACTATTTCGCCCAAAAGTGAGAGGCTCCTGCATTTGACATCGATTGCGCTCGTTCGAACGTCTTACACTTGAGTATGAACAATCGAACCTATGACCTTGCGATTTTGGTATTGAGGCTTGTTTTGGGTGTTACGATGGCGATGCATGGAGCCCAAAAAGTAGGAGCTTTTGGCGATATGACCTTTCAACAGACGGTTGATAATATGGGTAAGGGAGGAATTCCTCCAGTGCTTGCTTATTGTGCGATAGCGGCTGAATTGTTTGGCGGGATTGGCATTATCGTGGGTTTTTTGGGTCGCATTGCGGCACTTGGCATTTTGATTACAATGTGCGTAGCGGTGTTTAAGGTGCATTTTTCTAATGGATTTTTTGCGGGAAACGGAGGATTTGAGTTTCCGTTTGTACTCGCCGGAATTGCGCTTGCTTTGTTGACAACCGGGATGGGAAGCATTTCAATTGACGCCAAATTGACCAAGCGCAAGCGTGCTGAATAGTTGATCAGGGGTAGAACAGACGAATATGGTTACGTCCGCCGTTGCTTTGTTGGTCGTTTCTCAAAACGCCTTTTTGGATACGATTCGAGCACACGAATCTAACAACGTTAATGCGGTACGAATTACAGCAACCGCAATCAGCAAAGAAAGTTCATCAACAACCTATACAGAAATTTGGACAGACGGTTTTGCAAAAGCAAGAGTTTGGATACGAGATGCAAACGGTCCGACCTATAAGATTTATTCCGATTACAAAACGATTCAATTATTAGAGGTCAGATCCAATCGATTTGTTGAAGCAACATTTGTTCCGGGTGTTTCCATGTACGAAAACATTGTGTCGTCAGTTGGGGGTATTGACCCTTTGGCGCAGATTTATCTGGATTCAAAAGTTGGCATCCAGCGATTTCTGTTAATGTTTGGCAAATTTGAATTTGTTCCAACGCAAACGGTACCCGGTGAATTCAGGATCACAAGTCCAGAATTTAACGTTCGATTGTTGGCAAATGCAAAAGATAAGTTGATTGACAGCATAGAGATTAAAAGCAAAGATTCCACTCTTTTATGGCAAATTGGTGTACCGGAGTTCAGTTTGGCCCAGGGACTTTCGCAAGAACTCCCGAAAGATGCAAGCAAAGTTCAAAACTTTGCAGTTTTATCTGAGCCAACAAAATCGGATAATCCAAACACGGACAAGTTGATTGCAAAATCTCGCACGGCATACGATTCGATGAAATCAGTTCATGTGGTTTCCAAAGCGGTTCTATGGTCGCCGTCAGGAAATCAAGTTAGAAACAGCAAATGTTGGTGGGATCGCGGAAACCGGATTCGGTTTGAAGTCAGTACCGACAAGCCGTTTACTTCTTTTTCCAGTTCTTTTGATGGGAAAAAACTTGTCGGTATTGATTCGGCAAAATCCATTGCATACACCAGCATTGCAACTTCAAAAAATATTAGCAAGCGGCTGGATTTAATGGGTGCACAATACGAACCGATGGTTGTTTGTTTTATGAAGGGTTTTAATTTTTGGGATCGCCTGGTGCCTTCAGGTTCAAACATTAAGACTGCCAAAGATTTTGCGATGGTTGGAAAAGAAAAGTGCAATGTGATTATTGCGACTACTGTTGATGGTTGGACTGCAACCATTTACATAAGACAAAGCGATTTTTTGATTGGAAAAATTGAAAGACTTTTGCAGCCGAGTACGACTACGCTTTACAAAGAAACGGTGACTTATGATTATTCGCAACTTAACAAGCCATTGCCTGCTTCAACATGGCAATTGAAAATTCCGACTAATTTTAAAGTGAAGGCAATATAAAAAATGGTGCCGCAGGCCGGAATCGAACCGGCGACACATGGATTTTCAGTCCATTGCTCTACCAACTGAGCTACCACGGCAATCAATCTATGGCGCGGACGACGGGACTTGAACCCGCGACCTCCGGCGTGACAGGCCGGCACTCTAACCAACTGAGCTACGCCCGCGCGAACCCACATGGGGGAAGGCATTATAGCAAACGCCCCCCTTTGCTCGCAAGCAAACTTCTTGGTAACATTCACTACTCTGGCTAATCTTCGACTCGAAAACGACTCCGAACACTTAACTCAGGGCCAGATTTTCAGATTTTTTCTTCCATTGGCCGCTTCGTGGTGTTTGATGTCTTTAGAGGGTCCGATTGCTGCGGGGCTGATTGGAAGGTTGAGTGAACCGGTGAGCATGCTTGCCGGCTTTGGAGTTGGATTTTCCATTGCATTCTTTATTGAGTCGGTGGTGATTGGTCTACTGTCAACTTCAACGGCTCTTGCCGTTAATCGCCAGCATTATTTGTTGATTCGACAGTTTGTATTTGCGCTAATGTTAATCACCACTTTATTGGTTTCACTCATTGTGTTTAGCCCAATTTATGAATTCCTTACGATGGGGATCATTGGCGTTTCGCAATCTATCAGTGATGCGGGGCGGCCGGCATTGATTGCTCTTATCCCTTTTAGTGCGGGAGTTGGCTGGAGAAGATATACACAAGGCATTTTGATACGAAATGGACAACCGCGATTTATGGCTTTGGGAACCGCTGTACGCACGGTGAGTCTGTTTATTTGTGGAGTCATTTTCTTGTCGGTAAAAACCGTTCCGGGTGCGACTGCAGCCGGAATTTCCATTTCTACATCTGTGATAGCGGAAGCAATATTCACTCACATTTTGGCGATGCCAACCATTAAAAAAGTTTATTCACATCATGTCGAGGATGGACTAGAACCTTTGTCATTAAGGGAATTGTTGAGATTTCATATGCCGCTTAGCTTGAGTAGTGTTTTATGGTTACTTGCCAAACCGATGGTACAAGGAGCGATTGCAAGAGGCGAAAAACCGGACAGTTCGCTTGCCGCTTGGGAGCCGGCAGGTAACATTTTGTTCGTTTTTCGCGCTCCTTCAAGTGCACTTCCTGAAGCGGTTATTACTTTGCAAAAAAACAAAGAGACCGAGGAGGCGTTGCAGACTTTCTGCTTAAGAGTTGGAATTGTGATGACGGCTGCGCTAACCCTGTTTGCTTTTTCGCCTGCTGGATTTTGGTTCATTACCGTTCCGCTAAAAGTTCCTCAGGAATCACAACTCATGGCGCTTCACGCGATGCAAGCGTTTTGTCTTGCTCCGGTGATTGGCAGTATGCAAAGTTTTTATCGCGGAATGTTGTCTTACAACCGCGTCACCAAATCTCAACTTGTAGGGATGATGGTTTACGTATTTGGTTCACTGTTGATTCTTTTAATTCTGGTAGCGATGGAAAAAATGAATGTTGTCAACGCATCAATTGCATTGACCCTTGCCATGGTTTTTGAAACTGCAATTTTAGGTTACAGTTATCAATTGGTTAAGCGTCGTTCCACTTCGGCATAATTCTTTTGCCCAGCAAACTTGTCAACCACTCAACCGCCATCTTCGCAGTCTCGTTGTTTCTGTCAAGAATTGGGTTGACTTCGACTACGTCAACGCCGACTAACTGGAAATCGGAACTAAATTTTTCGTGCAACATTTCAGCCAACAGATGCATTTCTCGGTAGGTAAGACCCCCTCGAACGTCTGTTCCTGTTCCGGGTGCGAGAAACGGATCCAAAGTATCCACGTCAAAACTCACCCAAAGTTTTTTGACGTTGAGTTGGTTTAGTTTTTTCAAAGCGTGTTCTATCATTGGCGCTAATCCGTAGCGGTCAATTTCGTAAGTTGAAATTACGCGTTTGCAATCTCCCTGCATTAAACGATTTCTTTCTGCTTCGTCCGGCTCTCTCAACCCAAACCAAATCACTTTTTCGGGGTCCAAAAACTGATTTTTTAACACTTCAGTCCGAATTCGTTGCCAAGAATTAGAATTTGAATCAAAACCGCAGATTGCAGCTACCGGCATTCCGTGCAAATTCCCACTTGGCGAAGTGTCGGGGGTGTTGTAATCAACGTGAGCATCAATCCATAAGACTCCGAAGTCACTTTGAAAACGATTGATGGCTGGTGCAATGGAACCAATTGACAAACTATGATCCCCACCCAAAACAAAGGGAATCGAGCCATTGTCAATCACTCGCAAAACCATTTGCCTTACTTCAATTAAGTTGGCCAATACTGAATCGAAGTGGTTGACTCCATCAATCGCTTCACTTTTGACCGGATGACTAGATTCCGTATCACCGCAATCTTTTACCGAACCAACAAATGGCTTGATTGCGTTTTCAACTCCGGCTAACCGGAGGGCGGCTGGTCCGAGTTGTGCACCATGCCTCTTTCCACCTAAACCAAATGGAACCCCGACCAATTCTATGGTCTCCCTCGTGAACATATATGGATTATGGCTTTTGGAGGGCGAAACACCGAACATAATCCAGTTGTGAAGCTTGCGATTCTATTCACGGGTTTAGTTCTCTTTTCCGGTTGTGCAGGGAGAGACGAGGCCAAGTTTGCCGGCGCATGGAAGGTCGAAGGGGTTCAAGGAGCGTTAATCAACGTGCGAATTGAGCCAGATGGAAACTTCAGTTGCATTCATCGTTCGATGATGGAGACTGCGGAATCAACCGTGCTAGCAAATCTGACCGGGAGATTTGAGATTAAGCGATCTGAAACCAAGTTCATTTTTGAAACAGCCAATTTCGACATTCAGGGTGGTAACCCGGCAACGCTCCAGGCGAGGCAAAGCGCAACCGATGCAAGCAAGGATCCGTTTCTAAGCAAAATGAACCGTCAGTTTCAGGGACAAGCCGAATGGGTCTCTGAGTCTGAGTTCAAATTAGGGTCACTCGCGTTCACGAAAACTGACCTTAAGTAACCCATAAAAAATGCGGGAACGCCGAAAGGAGAGCAAAGCACGTTCCCGCCAATTTTTTGACACAGTCTGCCCGTAGAGCCCGTTTTGGGGTTCGCGTCCTGCCTCGGGGCCTCGAATCAAACTGCCTTAGATAACAATATACAGTAATTTTATGGGTTTTCAACACTTTTTTCAAAAAAGTCCAAAGTTTTTTTGATTGGGCTTGAAACGACCCCCAGCGGTATACTCGGCGTTCGTATTGCAATACTTCCCTGGAGGAATCCCTCACGTGGCTACAGCCATCAAAACTGAGAATCTAACCAAGACTTACTCCGGTCGATCCGGCAAAGTAAACGTTGTTGATAACTTGAATCTTGAAGTCGAAGAAGGAGAAATCTTTGGCTTTCTTGGCCCTAATGGAGCCGGAAAAACAACCACCATCAAGATGTTGCTGGGAATTAGTTATCCTAGTGCCGGCAGTGCCTGGGTTCTGGGCAAAGAAATCGGAGACACCGAGATTCATAAGCGCATTTCTTATCTTCCGGAAAAGCCCTATTACTATGAACACATGACCGGTGAAGAAATCCTTCACTTCTACGGCAAACTGTTTAACCTTAAAGAGCCCGATCGTAGCGCAAAGGTGAAATTACTCTTGCAAAAAGTCGGCCTTGGAGATGCGGGTCGCAAAACCATTTCTCAATTTTCAAAAGGGATGCAACAACGTATCGGACTCGCTCAAAGCTTGTTGAACGACCCCGAACTCCTGTTTTTGGATGAACCAACAGGCGGATTGGACCCGATAGCCCACATTGAAATTCGAGACCTGATTCTTCAAATGCGCGATGAAGGCAAATCCGTATTTATTTCGAGTCACCAACTTTCGGATGTCGAACAAATTTGTGATAGGGTTGCGATACTTGACAAGGGCAAAGTCAAAGCACAAGGAAGACTTGATGTTTTACTTGCAGGTGGACGCGTGGAAATCACGGCAGATGGTGTGAACGAATCCGTAGCAAATGCCGCAAGACAAGGCGATTCAATTGTTTCGTTTGCAGGAGGTCGTCTTATAGTAGATATGTCCGACACTCAAAGCCATGACGGACTAATTGATTCCATCCGAACCAGCGGAGGCAAGGTCGTTTCTGTTATTCCAAGAAGAAAGAGATTGGAAGATTTATTCGTTGAAACCGTTTCCAATTCTAACAAGGAAACAAAAAGCGAGGTCAATTCATGAATGCAATTTTAGCCATTGCCGGAACAACACTTGGTGAAGCCATTCGACGGCGCGTTTTGTTAATTATCATGATGGTTGGCTTGGCTTTCTTGGTCATAGCGCCGACACTGAACCAGTTAACACCGCGCGGCGAAAGAACGGTTCTAATCGCAATGGTTCTTGGAGTATTAAAAATTACAGCTGCAATTCTCGCTGTCACTCTTACCGTTTATCTTTTACCAAGTGAAGTCGAGCGCCGTACGATTTATACAATTCTTTCGAAACCTGTGCAACGTTTCCAGTTTTTGGTAGGAAAATACTTGGGCTCGGTTGGTGCACTTGCATTAATGATTGGGCTTATGACAATCGTGTTGCTGGTTGTTTGTGTTTTGCAAAAGCAAAGTTACGACATGAAAGACATTGGACCAATCGTACGTTCAGCAATCATGTTGGTTTTCCAAATGAGTTTGCTTGCCGCAATTGCAATGTTCTTTTCGACTTTTGCTACACC
This sequence comes from uncultured Fimbriimonadales bacterium, assembly GCA_964546835.1. GTDB lineage: Bacteria > Armatimonadota > Fimbriimonadia > Fimbriimonadales > ATM1 > JAHCHL01. The sequence continues at coordinate 214 of CAZJKW010000074.1, read as the reverse complement.
GGTTGTAAACTTCTTTTTGACGGGGCTTGTCTTTATTTTCGGAACGCTGCTTAATCCAATTCTCGAAGGTATGGGAGATGGCACCAAATCCGGAATCGGCTCTTGGTTTGCAACGTTTGCTCACTATGCCATACCAAACTTCAGCAATTTGGACATCAGCACGGGGGCGGCGGTTCAAGCCGAACAACAACTGAAGGGTAGCGAATTGGTATTT
>CAZJKW010000073.1:0-10040 GCA_964546835.1 uncultured Fimbriimonadales bacterium | reverse complement strand
ATGGTGGGCGGTACTGGATTTGAACCAGTGACCCCTACAGTGTCATTGTAGTGCTCTACCCCTGAGCTAACCGCCCGATTCGGCTCGAAATCTTACCTCGGCAACCCCGATAGGTAGACTGAACCTGGAACTTACATATGGCAAATTCGCCGCGACTGCCCAATCCAACCCTGCTTCGACTGGCGACCATCTATAAAGTCCTCAAAGATGAAGCCGAAGAGCAAGCCATCACTGTCAGTTCCTCAAGGTTGGAAGAGTTAACCGGGATACCGGCAACACAAATCCGAAAGGACCTGAGCCAGATCGGCGAAATGGGAAAGCCCGGGGTGGGTTACCAAATCGTCCCGCTAACGGTCCAAATCGCCAAAGTGATGAAACTCGACAAACTGCAACGGTTTGCCATCGTCGGTGCAGGAAGACTGGGGCAAGCGCTGGCGGCATATCCCGGACTTTCGGATTACAATTTCGAACTTGCGGCGATTTTTGATAACGACCCGAAAAAAATAGGCACATCACTTTTTGGAAAGGTTGTCCAAGACTCCAAAAAATTGAATGTTGAATTGCAAAAAAGCAAAATACGAATTGCTATTTTGACCGTTGTAGAAAATGCAGCTCAAGAAATTGCGGATGCGTGTGTTGCCGGCGGCGTAAGATGGATTTTGAATTTCACTCCGGCACACTTGATTGTCCCAAAAACCTGTTTGGTGCGAAATGTTGGAGTAACTCAAGAGTTTGCTGTGTTAAGTCACTTCACTGACGGCTAAAATTTTACGCTTGCGCTGATTCCAATCTTTTCATACCAAACCCAAAGCAACGAAATGCTAAATTCCGGTGCTTTGTAAGTCATTAAGAAATGGTTTCTTCTTCCATCATTCATGGGCAAAAGAGCCCATTTATCGTTGAGTGCAATGCGAACACCAAACGGCACATTAAACCCGTCTTCAAACTCCGAATAGTTCAAAGAAAAATAAGGCGAAAACGGCGTGTCTTTCAAATGTTTGGAAACGGTAATGTAATAACATTGCGTTCCCTCCGGAGATCCAATTCGGTCACTCGAAGTCCCAAAACTAATCAATGGGTCTTTTTCAGATTCTTTAACCATCTCATAATTCATCGTTGGGACCACTTCGCTGACCACGGGATTGAGTTCAATTCCCAACAACAATCTGGGAGAGACTTGGTAAGCCAAGTTAAGACGCCACTTTGCTCTTTCGACATCAAAATCAACAAATCGAGTTGTGAACGTCCACTTTTGTTTTTCGTTTCCCGAACCGAGAAACCCACCCTCACCGGGTCACCCGGTTCACGTGGGTACAGTTGGAGGTGGTTGCTGCCCAATGGAAGAAACAAGCAATGCAAAAAGGTAAGTGAAAATTGCCAGTCCTTTCATGGTTGAATTCCTTTTTACCCCAAACATTGACGTGGATTTTGCGGCGGCAAACAGCAAAAATATTAAACAAAATGACTATATGAGTACTTTGTCAGAAGCAACCATGTATCAAGCGGTTAAGACATCCGATGCTTCTTTTGATGGCGTATTCTTTTTCGCAGTAAAAACTACGAAAATATTTTGCCGGCCGACCTGCCCTGCAAGAATTCCATTACTCAAAAATGTTGAGTTCTTTCAGTCAGCATCGGAAGCAGTCTATGCAGGATACAGACCATGCAAAAGGTGTAACCCGTTGGGCAGAATTCATGAGAGCCCTAACTGGGTTTTGTCCGCAATCGAATTGGTGGAAAAAAGCCCGGATTCAAAAATTAAAGACTCTGACCTGAAAAAAATCAATGTTGAGCCGGAGAGGATTCGAAGATACTTTAAGAAGACTTTTGGAATGACGTTTCACAGTTATGCGCGTGGCAGAAGATTGGGGCAAGCGTTTTCGGAAATCAAAAACGGAACCCCAATCATCGAGGCAAGCATGAATAACGGTTATGAATCCACAAGCGGATTTCGTGCGGCATTTCAGAAAGCATTTGGATATCCACCATCACAGTCTGATACCAAAACAAATTTGAAAATGACCTGGATTACCACTCCACTTGGGCCCATGATCGCTGCAGCGGATGAAAAACAGTTGTACCTGCTTGAATTTTCAGACCGAAGAATGTTGTCATTTCAGTTGGAAACTCTCAAAAGAAAATTAGACTGCGGATTTGTGCCTGGCAAGAACATTATCTTGCAACAAATTGAATCCGAGTTAGATGCGTATTTTCAAGGAAAACTCACTGAATTCAAAACTAAATTTAACATGATTGCAAATGAGTTTCAAGATAAAGTTTGGTCACAATTATTAAAGATTCCTTACGGAAAAACTTTATCCTACGGAGACATTGCAACCAAAATTGGAATCCCGGATGCGCAAAGGGCCGTCGGAAAAGCCAACGGCGAAAATCGGCTGGCGATAATCGTCCCCTGTCATCGGGTGATTCGTGCCGATGGAAAACTGTGCGGCTATGGCGGTGGAATCTGGAGAAAACAGAGATTGCTGGAAATAGAATCGGGTCAGCTTATTCTTTAGCGCGAATTGCGGGTAATTTCGTCACATGATTGCAACTGCCATCGCGCTAATATCGGTTTTCCAAACTACCGTTATCCACGTCCATTCCGGGCGCCATTGGGAATGGTATGCACGAGCAGACCAGTTTCAAGCGAACCAGAAAGATTTCGAGGCGCTTTACGAATACGCGGACAAAGCGTATGACGAGTTGTCGGACAACTGGGGAATCAAGCCTAAAATCGACAAATATGCACTGTTAATTTATGAAAAAACCGGAGGCGGTTTTGCAACAGGCAATATCGGCGAAGTAAGCGCAATCACCAAGAAATCCGCACCCGGAATTGGCGTTTCTTATGATGCATTCTTTAACTCGGCAAATGGAATCAAAGGGTATTGGGCCTATGTTCTAATTACTCACGAAATGGTTAACTTGTTTACGGGACAAATCGTTAGTGGCGGATGGCCTTTAGATTGGTGGGCAAATCATCGAAGTCCATTTCCATTAATGACTGCAGTTCAAATTGAGTATACTTTGATACCGAAAGTTGCAATCCACCACAATCAACAGACGAATGACCCATTCGTTCAAATGTTTGTTCAGCTAAAAACTAAATATGGATGGCACATGTTTAGAAGTGCGTTTCAAAAGGCAATAGATGACAAAATGGATTGGTCGAAACTTGGACCCAATCCGGGGTTCTTGCTAACAAACTACGTGTGTGCTTATTTGCAATTAGGAGCACCGGAACCCATTGCAAAATTATTGTCGCCGGTCGTTCCTAATTTCAACCAAAAAATAATGGACGACATCTTGGCAGCACACAAAAATTGGAAAAGCCAACGAGTAGGCACTCCAAAAGAAATTAGCATGGGAAATTCTTTTCGTGCAGGCGATTATCGCGCTTGTATGCCCTGAACTTGAGCAACTTTTTATCGTCTTAAACAGGTACTAATGGGTGGGACGGTTTTAGTTCCGCCCCAGGGAGTACTCGAAATGAACAAAAAGGCGCTGGTCGCGATTGCGGCCTGCATGCTGATGACCGTAGCGGCATTTGCACAGGGGGGGCCTCCTGGCGGTGGCGGACGAGGTCAAGGCGGCATGCGAATGATGGGAGGAGGCAACAGCATCCTCGGGCTACTTGGAAGAACGGATGTTCAAACCGATATCGGTGCAACTGCCGAACAAAAAACCGCAATTCAAGCCCTTCAAGCCAAGCAACGCGAAGCCATGCAGGCAATGATGGAAGAGATGCGAAATGGCGGCGGCGGTGGCATGGAAGAAATGCGAACCAAGATGCAAGAGAACCAAGCAAAGTGGGACAAAGAGGCATTGGCTTTGATCACTCCCGAACAAGGTGCTCGAGTCAAACAGATTCGCATTCAACTGTCAGGAAATTCTGCAATTCTTGACAAAGAGGTGCAAAAGGCGCTTGGTATGACTGAAGCCCAAATTGAAGCTGTAAAAACGGCCCAAAACAAGCAGCAAGAAGACCAAAGAGATCTTTTTGAAAGAATGCAAAACGGTGAACTTGAAAGAACCGAAATGCAGCCTGCTATGCAAAAAATTACCGAAAATTTCAACAAAGCACTTGGCGACATTCTCACTGTCGAACAAAAGGCAAAATTGGTTGAAATGGGCGGCAAGAAATTCACCCCAACACAACAAGGGCGTGGCGGCGGCGGCGGCTTCTAATTCTGCGATGACTCCTATCAAACCGATGGTTTGATAGGAGTTTTTCTTATATTTTTGTTAAATCGGGCCGCTTACCTAAATGCCCGGCTTTATCTTGAAACAGTTTGCATACTGCCAACAATTTTGATTCTTCATAAAGTCTTCCAATGAAACTTCGACTAACCGATGTGTTTTGGGCGGTACTTCCAAATGGAATTAACACTTGCGGATGCCCTGTAAAATTGGTCTGAATCAAACTTTCTCCGATACCTTTTGCCATCACCACATCGAACTCTCCCAATTCCTTTTCAAACTGTTGCATGTACTGAAATCTGGCTCGCTGCGCTTCAGCATATTCGATTGCGCTAATAAATCTTGCGGACCTAAACGTCGCCGGCCATAATGAGTCTTTTAATTCTCTCAATTTTCCATTCCGAGTGAATGCATCAAATGCTGCAGAACACTCTACATCCAGGATTACATCAACGCCAGCAGGCAACGGCTTTATCGTCACCGGCTTCGGGTCAAATCCGATTTCGCGCAATATCTTGGTTGCAGCATCTCCCTCGATATTTTTTTCATCACCCAAAACCCCTAACTTTATTTTTTTAGGGTCAGTTTTTGACGGCCAAATGAAACTCCGATTGACTGACGACAAATCTCGGTTGTCTTGTCCGCAAATTTCTGCAAAAACAAGCGCGCAATCGTCAACTTCTCGGCACATTGGACCCGCTTTATCAAGCGACGGACTCAATTCCATAGCGCCAAATCGGCTAACCCTTCCGAAAGTGGGGCGCAGTCCGGTAACTCGGCATTCGTTTGACGGACTCATAATGCTCCCATAAGTTTCCGTACCAATCGAAAAACCAACTAATCCGGCAGCCGTAGCGCTTCCACTGCCTGCACTCGAGCCGCTGGAACCTCTTGCGGGATTCCAAGGATTTTTGGTTTTGCCATTGAACCAAACGTCATTCATCGCCAATGCGCCCATGCTCAATTTAGCAACGAGGACAGCTCCTGCTTTTTTCAATTTTTCGTAAACGGCCGAGTCAACTTCAAATGATTGATCACGAAAAGGGCCCGCACCCCACGTGGTCTTGTAACCCTTCACTGAAAAAAGATCTTTAAGTCCGTAAGGAATACCTTGCAACGGACTCAGAATAATGTTTTTTTCAAAACATTTGTCAGCTTCTTTCGATTGTTCTTTCGCCAAATCTTCGGTTAGGGTTACTAAACAAAGCAATTTATCACCATAGTTTCTCAAGCGCTTTGTATAAATTTGAGTCAAGTCCGCAGAAGATATTTGGCGAGTTTTGAGCCAATGGTGCAATTCACGGATGGAAGAAAATGCAATATCTTCATCGGAAAGACCCTTAATTGATTGCCTCTTCGGTCTTTCCGCCTTTGCATTGACTTTTGCATTTTGAATCGAGCCATTTTCCAATGGAAGAAATCTTGCGGAAGTCGTTGCTCCATTTTTCAATTCCAGATTCCGAACCGAATCAAATCCTCGTCTCAACGATTTAACGTCACTTAATACGGCTTTTAGTTCTTCATCTGTAAACTCAACTCCAATAATTTTGCAGTAAGATTTCAAATCTTCGACTGTCAAATCGCCGGATTGAATCCGTTTCGCCAGTAGCGAGGTAGGCGCAATCATGGTTCCGGCGCCAACAATGGCAGCCTTCAAAAACTCAGACCTTGAGATGAATTCCTTGTCTAACATTCCTCTAATTTCGCCGTGTGAAAGTTGAATTCCTTGATTCATAATTCAGTCATGTCAATGGCGTTGATTGCGGCCGTAAGTCAATTGATTATCGGTGGGGTGGCATCGAATGGAGACGCGGTACTTCATTATCAAATTTTCGGAAAAGGGCCTGACCTTTTGTTTGTACAAAGCGGCCCCTGTGTTTCAAAAAACCCTTGGATTTGGCTTGCCGAATCCATCTCCAAACTCGGATTTAGGGTCATCAGCTACGATCCGCGCGGTTGCGGCAAGTCCTCGACCCATTTAGCGATATCGTTAGAATTGGATGTTAGCGATATTGAAGCAATTCGCAAGCACTTAAAAATAGAAAGGTGGATTATTTATGCAAATGGCTTTGGCTGCTATCCTGCTGTCGAATACGCAGCAAAATACAAAAACCGAACTCGTTCGCTGATATTAACGTCGCCTATTGCATTAGGAGCGCCACCGTTTCACAGAGCATGGGACAACATCAAAATTAGGATGAGCAAGGACTTTCGTGCAAAATTTAATGAATCACTAACAAACCCGTTTCAAAACTTTACTGACATACAAAAATGGATGGAGGAATACATGATAGGTATCCCAGAGTCCAAATTTGAACCGTTGCATAAAGCAATCTTGGATTCAACCAACTTTGACAATAAGCTAAAGTATTTCCGGTCGCTTGAAAACTTGAATCAAACAGACGCGTGCAAGAGAATTATCTGCCCTACGCTGATTCTGCACGGAGGGCTCTGCATCTACGGCGACGGTGTTGGATTTGTGATTCACAAACTAATCAAAAATAGTGAGTTTTATCACTATCCTTACTCTGGACAGTACACGGTTGAATCTGAGAAGGATTTTGGTTACAATTCAGCCATTGAAGGGTTTTTGAAAAGCAAATGATCGGACTGATGGTTTCCTCTCTATTTTTTGCTCAAACAAGCGGTTTTGTTCAACGACCTGGATTCGATTTGTATTATCAGATTCGTGGCTCAGGGCCGCCCATCGTCTTGATTCCCGGTGGACCGGGATTTGTCGGCGAAGTTCTTTTGCCAATTGCCGAAAGACTCACTCCGTTTATGACTGTTGTCACCTATGATCAAAGAGGAACCGGAAAATCAAAACTGAGTGATTTCTCAAAATTTAAGTTTGATTACGAAAATCTGATTTCCGATTTAGAAGCACTCAGATTACATCTTAAAATTGACAAGTGGTCCGTATTTGGTCAATCTTGGGGACAAGTGTTTGCAACTCAGTATGCGGCAAGATATCCCCATCACATTAGCAAATTAATACTCGCAAGCAATGTTGGGCTTGGCGAATATGCATTTAGGCTCCGTGCAAACTTGTTTGTGAGGCAAGAGCAGGAAGAACAAAAGGCACTCGCGGAATTAGCCCAAAAAAACTTAAACGAGTTTGAAAATCAATCAGAGTATGTAAGAATTACATTGCCAACTTATTTCTATGATACGAATCTTGGTCGTGAAATTCAAAAACAATGGAAGGACGAATTGTTTTCAGCAGAAGCATTCTGGGCGATTGCTAATCAAGCTCTTTCAAAAACTCCAGATCCAAGCCAGCGGTTAAGAAAACTGACAGCGCCGACGCTTATTATTCAAGGCAGACAAGACCCATGTGGTGAAATTGGTGCAGAAGAATTAAAAGCGGCAATCCCAAATGCAAAACTGGTGTTTATTGACAAATGTGGCCACTTTTCTTGGTGGGAACAGCCGGAAAAATTCTTTGGCGCTCTGATTCCATTTTTGAAACCCAAATAGGCCTATTGACTCAATTAGTCTCGAATTCGTTATGTGCCTTTAGGTCCGGCGTCAAACAGCCGAGACTAAAATATGAGAAAGCCGCTTGTCATTGCACTTTTGTCCCTGGTCATGGTGACCGTGTCGCCGATTGTCGCCAAAAAGCCTGCGAAGACAGTCCAGGCAAAAACGGTCGCAACTCCTTTCAAAAACCACCCATACGTCGGCTCTTATATGCTTAAGAGCGGTGAAAAGTGGGACGGCTCAACAAAATTCGTGCTTGACTCGACCGGTCAGTTTCGATTTGCAGGTACCGGTTGGATGTCGAAAGGTACGTTTACAATCCAAAAGAATCAAGTCAAACTGATTTGGACAGATGTAGACGGCAAAAAACAAAAACCGGGAGTTATGACAAAAACGTTATTTTTTGATGAGTCTAAATCTTTTGTGATAGATCAATATCGGTATTTCAAACGCAGTTAGGCAATGTACGGCGACCAGATATTTTTGATTAAAGGTCCGGACTTTCTCAAATCTTCAATGCTCTGATTTGCCTTGCAGCAAAGCAAGAGACCTTGGACATAAGCACAGCAGGCCGAAGCCAGCGCCTTTACTGGGGTTCCCGGCAACAAATCCATTTCTGCGACACCGTCTGAAAATGCTTCCTCAAAAAAATCTTTGCAATTTTCTAATGCATCATGAACCGCATTTTGGATCTCTGCCGGCAAACTGTTCATTTCTGCAGAAAGTGTTCCAAGCAAACACCCGGAAATGGGTGACTGACTCTCCATTGCCTTCATCAAACTTTCAATAAATTTCAAGGGTCTGTCTAAAGGTGGGACATCTTTTCGAAACGCATTTTCAAAAATTTTGTTTTGAAAATAATTTTGATAAGAATAAACAACTTGTTCACCAAGCGCTGCTTTTGATCGGAAAAAGTGATAAAAACTTGATTTACCGACTTTCGCCAATTCCATGATGTCTTCGACTCCAACGGCTCCATAGGACCTCTCAAGCATCAATGACTCGGCGCTTTCCAAAATTCTTTCTTTCGCAGTTGATGATCTTGACATTTTCGGCTTCCCAAATAGTGACGATATGGCAACCGGAATCGCCGCATAAGTCAAAATAGCGCAGATTGAAAACATCCACTTACGACTTTTTGGTAATCGGGAGCGGCATAGCCGGACTGACTTTCGCACTTAAGGCAGCAGAACGCGGAAAAGTTTGCGTCGTTACAAAGTCTGAGTTAACCGATACGAACACCAACTGGGCTCAAGGGGGCGTTGCGGCTGCCGTCGGCGAAAACGACTCCATCGAGTTGCACGAAGAAGACACCCTTGTAGCTGGCGCCGGTCTTTGCAACCAACAAGCGGTCCGATTTCTTGTTGAACAAGCCGAACCACAATTGGATTGGCTAATTTCAATCGGGGCAAATTTCGACAAACAACCCGGTCCAAAATTCGCACAACTTGATTTGGGAAGAGAGGGAGGCCACAGCAGAAATAGAATCGTTCATTACGCAGACCAATCAGGGTGGGAAATTGAGAGAGCATTAACTGTTGCACTGAGAAAACATCCGGAAATAACCATTCTTGAATACGCTTTTTGTGATGGATTGATCATGGACGGCGAAAAATGTAATGGAGCAGAATTGCAAACACCGAATGGCAAATTAAGGATTTTTTCCGGAAGCACTCTGCTTGCAACCGGAAGTTGTTGCCAAGTTTATCGTTTTACAACGAATCCTCAGGTTGCAACAGGTGATGGTATTCAACTCGCTGCATCTGTAAATGCAAAAATTGAAAACATGGAATTTATTCAGTTCCATCCAACAACTCTTTATCACCGTAAAGCCAAGAATTTTTTAATAACCGAAGCGGTTAGGGGTGATGGCGCTATTCTAAGAACGATTCGCGGAAGAAGATTTATGTACGATTACGACCCTCGTGGCGAACTGGCACCTCGAGACATTGTTGCCAGAGCCATACACGCAGAAATTCAAAAGGAAGGCGTTCCTTTTGTTCACTTAGATATGACCCACATTCCAAAAAATGAAGTCGTACAAAAATTTCCGAACATTTGCGACAAATTACTGAGTTATGGAATTGATGTATCGCAAGATCCGATTCCAGTCGTGCCGGCGGCCCATTATCAATGCGGTGGTGTTTCCACCGACTTAGGCGGTCAGTCATCAGTAAAGGGCCTCTTCGCGGCCGGAGAAGTTGCAAACACGGGAGTTCATGGCGCAAATCGACTCGCGAGCAACAGTCTTCTAGAGGCGTTAGTCTTCGGCGCAGCAGCTTCACAAACCGCCGAACCCAATCCGGTTGAAAAGGGCGAAACTGCTCCTCGAACCATTACCATGATTGACAAAA
>CAZJKW010000072.1:0-10062 GCA_964546835.1 uncultured Fimbriimonadales bacterium | reverse complement strand
GTTGACCAGGTCGGAAAACATGTTGCAAATTCCGGCGGCAAACGATTGCGGCCAATCTTAATTAATTTAGGCGCAAGGATAACAGGCCGAGATTTTGATGCCACTCGCGTTCATAAATTGGGTGCTTGTGTTGAAATGATTCACATGGCAACTTTGATTCACGACGATGTAATTGACCAAGCGCCTGCGCGTCGAGGGAAACCAACGGCAAACGAAATTTGGGGAAACACCGCCGCCATTTTGAGCGGAGACGTCCTGCTTTCAAAAGCGATGGAAATTCTCGGAAATGATGGAGATTTGGACATCATTAGAACGGTAAGCCGATCGGTTGTCGAAATGGCCGAAGGTGAAGTTCGAGAATTAGAATGTCGTGGAAATTTTGAGTTATCGGAAAACGAATATTACGAAATTTTGATGGCAAAAACGGCACGTTTCATGGGAGCATGTTGCCAGGTCGGCGGCATGATTGCGGGTGCAAATGACGGAGAACAATTGGCACTCAGGAATTTCGGTGAGCACGCAGGAATGGCTTTTCAGATTGCCGATGACTTGTTGGATTATCGTGGTGACACTTCAAAAACCGGTAAATCCAACGCCACTGATTTTGTTGAAGGTTGCGCCACTTTGCCTTTAATTCTTTTGCGAAACCAACTTAATGAAATCGAAGAAAACAAAATAAGGTCATGGTTTGGAAACGGTTTAACAAACGAACAGCTTGAACATTTGCGGCAGTTGATGATTGATAACCGGACATTTGAGCAAACCATAGACAAAACTCAACAATACGTTGACAATGCGTTTCGCTCCGTAGAGCAATTCCAAGAATCTTCGGCAAAATCCTTGTTACAATCCGTCGCGCAATATGTGGTTCTGCGCGAATCGTGAACACTTATGACCTGTATATTTTTGATTTAGATGGGGTTCTATATCGTGGCAGCGAACCGATTCCCGGCGCAGCAAAAGCAGTAGAAAATCTACGAAAAGCAAACAAAAGCATCTCCTTCTTAACGAACAACTCATCTAAGTCCAGAAAAGAATACGTCAATAAATTGAACCAACTCGGATTTATTGCATACGAAAATGAAGTTTTTAGTTCAGCCTATGGTGCTGCAAAATTTCTCAAAAACTCAAATGCAAAAACGTTTCACGCTTTAGGTGAATCTGGACTCGTAGAAGAAATCAATTCTGCGGGATTGATCGAGTCTGACAGCCCGGATTGGGTCGCTGTCGGAATTTGCTGGGATCTTACTTATCAAAAGTTGGATAAAGCACAATCAAAAATAAGGAGCGGCGCAAAATTTTTGGCAACCAACACCGATGCAACGTTTCCCGATGAAGGTGGAAAAATTCGTCCCGGTGCAGGGTCAATCGTTGCGGCAATTTCGACCTGTGTTGGAAGGAATCCGGACTTCGTCATCGGCAAGCCGAATCCGTTCTTGCTAAATTGCATTTTCGAAGAAACAAAAGTTGAAAAATCGTCTGCAATCTTAATCGGTGACCGCGTTGACACAGACATCTTAGCAGCAAAAAACTTCGGCATTCCGTCCGCTTTGGTTCTTACCGGAGTTGCCACACCTCAAGAGGCCATGCAGGCCGATTTCTGCCTGCAATCCGTTGCCGAAATAACCCCCTAAATCCCTGCGGCATTTCTGATTTCGCCGGCGTCCCTTCTGTAACTCGCCAATCCAAGGAGGGAAAAATGGCTGTACTCTTCGATGAACTCTGGAAATACAACGTCGCACGCGTTACCGTTGTGGATGTTACAGAAGATTACAAGCACTTCCTTGAACCTATGCCGTCTCACATGTACCCGGTGATTAAAGAAATGTGGGTCCCCAAGTTTTCCTTACCGGCCAAATTGCTCGATGACGCTTTGGTTGCCGGTTACCATTACGACTGGCATGAATCACCCATTGATATTGGGGAAATGGAACATTGGTACGTGGGAGTCGTTGACGAAAAACTCTGATTGGTGCCGAAGGCGAGAGTCGAACTCGCACGGGGTCGCCCCCAACGGTTTTTGAGACCGCCGCGTCTGCCATTCCGCCACTTCGGCACGCTGAATGGGTGGCAATGATACCGTCTGGATAGATAAAATTAGGCAACGTTTGACTCACAAGTCAAATTCAAAGGAAAGACATTATGAATTTTTCGAAGAAACTCTTGGCATTAACATTGCTCGTCGCGTCAATAGTTGCAGTTTCAAATGCAACTCCTCCGGACCAATGGGTGAAATTGGGAGAACGGCATGTGAACGACAAAGCAGACAAAGATACCGTCATGGTTACAGGTCTACGAGGGATGTTCTCAGCAATAAAATTCTCGGTGAGTGGACATGCGGTCAATTTCAAAAAAGTTGTTGTGCATTATCGAAATGGCGGTAAAGAAGAGATCGAACTTCGATCCGTGATCCCAGCGGGAGGAGAATCCCGCACCATAGATCTGAAAGCAAAAGAACGAGTCATTAATCGCATCGAATTCTGGTACGAGGCCGTTTCCGTGGGGAAGGCGGGTGCAACTGTCAAGGTATTCGGCAAGCGCTAACTACCAACAAACCCAATCAAAAGGCGAAAAATTCTGCTGTAAATTTTTCGCCTTTTCTCGTATCATTAAGTCATGAAGTGGATATTTGCTCTCCTTATTGTTTGCTTTGCGTCAACGGGATTCTGTCAAGAATGGGCAAAAGCGCGCTTGGAAAAGTCACCGAGGCACATGGAGTGGGTCGAACTTAAATCGGGAGATAGGAAACTAAAATGTTTTGTTGCCTACCCCGAAAAGAAAGATAAAACACACGTTGTCATTATCATTCATGAAATTATGGGAATGACAGATTGGGTGATGTCTGTAGCGGATCAATTAGCCGAAAAGGGCTACATTGCCATAGCACCGGATTTTCTTTCGGGAATGGGACCCAATGGAGGAAGAACGGACTCTTTTACGGATTTAGGAAAAATTCGTGAAACCATTTCCGGATTGCCTGCTTCGCAAGTGACTTCAGATTTAGATGCCGCATGTAATTACGGAAAAACTCTGCCCAGTTCTACGGGAAAAATTGCGGTTGGTGGCTTTTGTTGGGGAGGAACCCAAACGTTTCGATTTGCAACAACTCGAAAAGATTTGAGTGCAGGATTTGTTTTTTATGGAACGGGACCAACTGACGTTAGCGGAATCAATTTTCCGATATACGGTTTTTACGGAGGAAATGATAACCGAGTGAATGCGACCATTCCGGATTCAGAAAAAGCAATGAAGGACGCCGGAAAATCGTACAAACCTGTAATTTACGAAGGAGCCGGTCACGGCTTTATGCGTGCAGGAGAAGATCCAATTGGCTCCGCTGAAAACAAAAAAGCCCGCGAAGAGGGCTGGAAACGATGGCTGGAAATTTTATCAAAACTGTAAAGATCTCTGAGTATTTTGAGTATCTGTTTTTGATTAATCGAGCAGTGGCAGTGGTTTGTTTCATGTGGTCACTTTCGGGTCTCGTTGCATACGTTTTAGGTGCTGTACATGAACAATCCGTTTTTGCTTATTTTTCCAGTCATTACATTTTTTGTGCCTGGTGTTTGAGTTTTATCTTAAGTATTTTTGCGTTACGGATGCCGAATAAATACCTTGCTCGGCAAACTTGGTTTTATCTGTTTGGCGCTTTAGTTCTGTGTTTTGTCACTCCAATTACGACGGCTTGCTTTCCGTTCGGATGAAAACTCCTGTCACAAATGACAGGTCATACGCAAACCAGTTCTTAGAACGGCGCAAATAGCACCGTGCGATGGAGAACTCTATGAAAAAATTAAACCTCCGGCTGGGTACAGCGATTCTCGCAATCGCTGCCGTCTTGCCTTCTCAAGCCGTTATTTGGCGTAACGATAACACCGACGCTATGCACTTGGCTTATGGTCTAAACGCCAAATTCAGCGGCGTTGGGATGATTAGCAATACCACGACCGGTAAATACGGCACCGCTTCCTATATTGGAAACAACGGAACCACAGGTTGGTTCCTCACCGCAGACCACGTGATTACCAACGGACAGAATGGCAATTTCACATTCACGCGAACCGGTGAGCCCGGCGGAACTTGGGCGACCACTGCCGTACACCAGATTGGAACCAACGACATCGCCATTTTCAGTGTTGCGAATTTCAATGAAACCGTAACCCGTATCGGAATCGGCGGAACGGCTACGGTGGGTGAGTCCATTTATTCGGCTGGGGTTGGCAAATCCGGCGCAGAAGGTGCGGCACAAGTCAGCGACCAAAAGAAGCGGGGTTTTGATACCAAGCTGGATGGGCTTGTAGCAACTGGAAATTACACTTTTACAGGTGCAAACATGACCTACAACGGAGCCCTAATCAACGACCGCTTCGACAATCCGGGACCCCCAGACCCAAACGTAACCGCTCTTGAAGGGTTCGGCGCCGCAGGAGATAGCGGCAGTGCTTATGTAGACGTTTTGGGATGTGCGTTGGGAGTTCTATCTCATGGTCCACCAGAGGTCTATGGAGCAATCAATAAATATGCGCGGATCGATAATGCCGCGCGAGACCGCATTTGGGAACTTTCCGGAGTTCCTGAGCCAACTTCAATGGTTGCAATCGGAATCGGATTGGCAGCACTTGCAGCGAAAAGAAGAAAAAGAAACTAATTAAATTAAGAAGCGTACGCATTGCACTGCAATGCGTACGCTTTATTTTTATCGAACAAGAATAATTTTTATTTTGTTCATTTCATCCATTGCAAGTAAATACCCACTTGATGCACTCCACGCAAGCGGGGAACCCACAAAGTTCATTCGCTCCATCTGACCGGCAGAGGAACCGGAATCCATCCGCCAGATGCGCACGGTTCCGTCGGCACCGCTACTCGCAAAATATTTTCCGTTTGGACTGACAGAAACATTGATAACCCAATCTTTATGGCCAATGCAATCTTTGATTTTTTGCGAGTTAGCCAAATTCCAAATCGTAAGTCGAGAATCTCTTCCTGCAGAAACGGCGCGAGTAAACGTCGAATTGAAATCGGCATTGTTGACTCCCATTCCACTATGACCACCAAAGGAACGAATCAATTGACCACTTGTTGCATTGTAAATTTGAATTCCTTTTCCAAGCGTCGCACAGACAATCTTTGATCCGGTGTTATCAAATTTTGCAAAATAAACATTGACACCTTTTCCGGGAATCGTCACAACGCACTTGTTTTTGTTTAGGTCCCAAACGCGAATGACATCATCCTGTCCCGTACTAACCAGTTTTTTTCCGGTTTTGTCGAATGCAAGTGCTTGTATGGGTCGCAAATGCCCGGTTAATGTAATCGGCTTGCCACCGGCGACCGGAAATATGTGAATGCTTGCGTTTTCGGCACCTGCAGCAAAGCGACCACCGGTCGGACTCCATGCGACGGCAGGACACGGAAACGGTCTGCCGGGAACTGAAAATCGGCGAATCTCTTGGCGAGTTTTAGCATCATAAATTCGAATCGTTGAATCGGCCATTCCGGCTACGAATTGAGTGCCGGTGGGAGCAAACGCAAACGATACCGGCTCTTGATAAATTGTCCCTGCCGAAGACATTAAGTTGACCGTTTGACCAACAACTGCGGCCGCAAAAAGTGAAGAAAGCATACTGAAATCCTCCTTGATCTCTCACACTTTGACGCCCCAAACCCTCTTGTCGTGGCAGTCAAGCGGTAAAACGGGCTGTGAATTTTCGAGCATGGATGTACGACATAGCCCGCGAACAGTCACCGGATGAGTCTGAACTGAACGAATGGCTGCAGAAATCCCTGAATGCCGGTTATAACGCCGTCGGGTTCTATTTGGAACACCGTTTTGCATATCAATCTGCACCCTGGGCAGAAGCCGCTGGTGCTTTACAACCGGATGTCGTCAAACGGCTCGTTAAGAAATTCTCACCCAATCTTAGAATCATTCCGTTTCTTAACACCTTGGGACATTTAGAGGGATTCATCCGTTCGCAAAGGGGGCAATGGCTGGCAGAAGGAGGCGATTCCTTTTTTCATAGTTCTCAAATGTGTCCTTCAAGAACGGAATGCATCGAGTTTTCAAAAAATTTGGTTCTGGATGCAATGGATGCTTTTGAAGACGAGTGGGTTCATTTAGGCGGCGACGAAACCGACCAACTGGGGAATTGTTCGCTTTGTAAAACCAGAGCCGAAACCATTGGGAAATCCGGAATCTATGGAGAATTTTACGGAATGCTTTGTAATTGGGTTTTGGAAAAAGGAAAACGACCTTGCTTATGGGGAGACATGCTCATTCAATATCCGGAAGCCCTAAAATTCATTCCAAAACAAACGATAATTTTCGACTGGCATTACGATAAATCCCCGGCAGAATCCACAAAAATGTTTCGCGACTCCGGTTATGAAGTGGTTTGTTGTCCGGCGTTGCACACGTTTGATGCGCTTTGGTGCCATTGGAATTTGTCAAAACAAAACATAGACGATCACATCACCGCCTCCAAAGATTCGCTCGGCGTTTGTGTTACAACTTGGGAACTCACTTATTTAACCAATTACAAGTCGGTAATGCCTCTAATTTATTCAATAGGCAGACGATTAAACGGTATGGATTGGAACTCAGCAATCAAAGCAGAATGCGAACCTGATTACCTGGAATTAGTTGAAATTCTCGGAAATCAAATTCCTGCAATTTCTGAATACCTTGCACCCGGAAAATGGAGAAAACTCCGAAATGCCGTTTTGATGAGAAGAGACCCATTTCTGCTTTGGCGCGAATGGAGAGAAGAAGCATGCGGAGAAGTCGGTGACCGGCTGCAGCAAATCTGCGAATCGGCCAGAGAAAAGAAAACAGATCAATACCTTCTCACCCCTTCGCTTCAACTTCTATCATTCGCGATTGCTATCGTTCGAGAGATTGAATCCGTAAAACGGAATTATGAAAACAGCACTCCACAGAATCACATTACATTCAAAGATTCCCAGCTGGAATTCAACAAATTGATTGCGGGGCTCCATCCGGAAAATTTTGTTGACCAGCAAAGACTAATCAAGTTTCTTGATCCGCTAACAAAACTTGCAAAAAGATTGGAGGTTATCAGCAAACAAAATGAATTTAACAAGTATCGCCCTTCATGGGAAGTTTTGATTCGTCCGGGCTTCGTTCCGGGGGACCAAGCGGCCTGGTTTTCAGATTAATTGAACTCGAACCGTGCAAATTTCAAGTGGCTCAAGGGCAATTGCCAAAACATTTTTTGAGAAAGGTTGTTCTCTGACTTCCTTTCCGGTCAAGTCAACACGATATGCCCGACTGATTTCCCACGGAAAGGTGATGACGGCATCCGCAGCAACAAGATTAGCATCAAACAACCGAACTTCTAACTCGCTACCGACTAACCTAACGCTGGAAATGCATGCATCCGTTTGAACATCCATAAACTTAAATTCACCAAAACTAAACTTAGAATCATTCTCATTTCTACCTTCAATGATTCGAAAACTCTCTTCGAAAAGTTCATTGTTCGATGCATGGCTCATCGGTGATAACGCAAAATCAATTGTGAAACTTTTCTGTTCTCTTGGCAAATCGTGATTGTCAAAATCATAAAGCACTGAGTCAACTCCAGAATTTTGTCGCAAAGCCAAACTACTTTGATCCGACGTGTAAAGCAATCCATCGTAACCCTTATACATGTAGCAAAAATGATGATGAAAAACCTCTTCGCTATCCGGTTCGTAAACGGTCATGCCTTTATCCGATTTTAGATTTACTTCTTCAAATGAAGTCCGAATAGGCAAAATCATCTTTTTGTTTGGAAAAGTATTCAACTGAAAGGTTATCTGCCCGGAAACTGAAAAATCCCCATGCAAAATTGTCCACTTCAAAACCGCATCACCATATTCGCTATGCAGCGGTGTGACCAATAAAGTCATGTTTTCATGTTCATTGACTCGCGTTTCATGGTTTGCATACCAACCGACCGGAATACCAATTGGCGCACTCAAAAATTCAGTTTTCCCAACCGAGAGCGATTCCAACTGTCCATCCGCCAATGAAATCGAAGCCGCAAATTCAGAATCACGATATTGGAACACAAGACCGTTGTTTTGTTTTTCAACTTTTCCATGGTTTCCAGAGTTGTTTTGGAATCCACGAAAATTCTCGCTTCGACTCAAAAATCCTTCGCAGTAAGCAATGATGTCACGCGATAGCAGCATTGAAGTTTGTGCAAACCGATAACCGAGCCCATTCGTTACGTTCTCATTCAAACAACACCGCTTGCTTTGCGCCAGCATCAACTGTTTCCACGATTCCGAAATTTGCCACTCAATCAATTTCGATTTGCCGCCACAAACTCCACTCCAAGCATATAAAAATTCAGCCCTTAGCAAATCCCTTTCGGCACGCCTCCATAATCGAACCAAGGCATTCCCATTTTTCCCGTGAACGATTGGATCGGCACTATCAAGGTTTCGTTGTTCACCAAATGACCTTTGTTGAATCGCCGATTCCATTCCAATCAGGTCCCAAGCCGGGCTCGAGTACCCGTCAAAAAGCCCCCCTCCGAACCCCATTTCAGCACTCTTTCCGTCCGAAACCGATTCGGAATCGCCCTCTTCTCCCAGAATCCGACCCAGCCAATCCACTTCAAAAGGTTGGCACAAATCCAAAATTGAACTTGGACTTCAAGATTTCTTAATGCAAACTTTAAATATTCTTAGGTAAATAGACCTATTCCCTAAGAAAATCATAAATCGCCTATGAAAAACAGCATATCATCTTGTCATCGCTCCTTCGGAAGCCGGAGGAACAAAACAATGAAAACAATCAAAAGAGGAATGAACAAAAACCGAGTCTCGGAACTGGGAAGCCGAGAAGCATTCGATTTGGTCGTCGAAACCCACTACAAAGGCATCTTCAACTATGCGTTGCGCCTTCTGGGCAATCCGGACGATGCATCCGATGCCGCACAAGTGACATTCTTGAAAGCACACCGGTCAATCGGTGAATTCGACTCGAGCCGACCCATCAAGCCGTGGCTATATCGAATCTGCATGAACTCATGCACGGACATCATGAGAACGCGTAAACGCTCTTGCGAATCGTTGGAACAACATGCCTTTATGCTGGAAAGCGATAGCAACCCGAACGAAGATGTTGAGCGTAGCGAACTGTCCGGCGTGGTTCGAAAAGCAGTCAACCGTTTGCCGGAACGATACAAAAGCATCATTCTTCTTCGGCACTATGAACATTTGGACGTTGAAGAAATCGCTCAAAAACTCGGAGCACCCGAAGGGACAATCAAAAGTTGGCTATTCCGAGCAAGAGCATTGCTCCGGTCGGAATTGAAAGGGAAACTGGCACACGCCGCCTAAAACTCCAATCTCAAGAAGCCCGTTTTTCAAACGGGCTTCTTCTTTTTTGCTCCATTTGCTAAGATAGTCTAATGGTTCCAAAGTCGCTAACAGAACTCCTGAAAAACGGGATTGATTACGCAGGACTATTCCCACCGGCAAAACTTCCAATGGAAGAAGCTATTGACACATACGAAACGATTATTAACAGCGAACGCGGCTGGATTGTTGACCGATTAGTGATTCCAGCGGCACGATTAGGCGAATCCGAAAAATATTTTGAAGAGTGGGAAGTTGAACCGAATATTACCGCCACCGGTCGAATTACAAAAACCGAAGAGGAATTCCGCCAAGCGGTTTTCGAAGATATCGAAGCGATTCAACAATTCGAATTTGGAACCGTGTTAGGATACGAATGTCGCGTTCCCGAAAATTTGTTATCCGATGCAGAGCATTTGAACGAAGTTCTGCTTGACCTGCCGCCACAAAATGATGAACTGGACTGGTTTGTCGAACTGCCTTTTACACAAAATTGGCAAGTAGAAATTCCAAACGCAATCGTTGCAGTTAAAGAATCAGAAGGTGTGCTTGCAAAAATCCGAACCGGAGGAATTGAAGCAAGCGCTTTTCCAAATGCAGAGCAATTGTCGCTTTGGATCGCGGAATCCGCAATGCACAAACAACCGTTCAAGGCAACTGCAGGTCTTCACCATCCAATTCGCA
>CAZJKW010000071.1:0-10633 GCA_964546835.1 uncultured Fimbriimonadales bacterium | reverse complement strand
TAACCCACTTGTGTCCCTGCCAGACTCTAATTTTACTCGTGATGCTCTTAGTAAGTTAGAACATTACACAGCAATTGATTTCTTTCTAAATGAGTCCGCACATCATGCTGATGTGGTTTTGCCGGGATCGTTACATGAAGAAGAAGAAGGGACAAGTACGAGTGCAGAGGGAAGAGTCATTCGAATAAGAAAAGCGATAGACCCGCCCGGTTATGCAAAACCCGACACTGAAATAATATTGGAAATTGCACGAAGATTGGGCAGGGGAAAATATTTTGATCATTTCAAAACAAGTGAGGATATTTTCAACGAATTGCGAGTTGCAAGCAAAGGCGGCACCGCAGACTATTACGGAATCACATACGAAAAAATTGAATCTGAAATGGGAGTATTTTGGCCTTGCCCTGAAGAAGGTCACCCCGGCACGAAAAGACTATTTGAAGATTTGAAATTTTATACACCGGACAAAAAGGCTCACTTTCATCCCACACCATATCGTCCTAGTGCAGAAGAGCCTGACGAAGAATTTCCAATCATATTGACAACCGGCAGAGTTGTATCGCAGTATCTCAGCGGAACGCAAACAAGGCGAATTGGAGGCCTGATGGATTTGTGTCCGGAACCGTATGTAGAAATTCATCCAAAATTGGCAGAAAGATATGACGTGAAAAATGATGACTGGATAAGAGTCGAAAGTAGACGTGGCTATGTAATATTGAAATCGAAAATAGTAACGACAATAAGGCCCGATACGATTTTTATTCCATACCATTGGCCAGGGAAAAAATCGGCAAACAACTTGACACAAAGAGCGCTCGATCCGTTAAGTAAAATTCCTGAATTCAAAAAGTCAGTTGTAAGAATATTTAAAACGAATGGACCAGACTAATCATCCAGTTTTCATCAATCCAAAAGATTTTAGCGGGATTAACGGCGCAATCTTTGGCGCTGATTCTGAAGATCTTAATATGACAGTCGTACGATGGGCGAGCGGGAAAGGAGTCAAGCGACACACTAACTCTGAGGTTGATGTTGTCATGATCGTTCTTGATGGTGAAGGTGAAGTGGTTATTGAAAACCAAACTCATGCGCTGATTCCAGGAACGATCCTGCTTATTCCAAAAAACGCAACTCGTTCAATCGTTGCAAAGTCCCAAGAACTAACAATTGCAAACATTCACAAAAAACGCCGACTTATGCCCAGGATTTGAATCACATCTTGAAGTGAACCATTAGATAACTCCAAAATTGAGAATCGCTGTTTCCTGAATTCAAGTTTTTGATGAAGTTTCCGGGACAAAATAATCCGATTCCACCGGAAACAGTGATGTTCGCAGTATGTTTATAGAGAAACTCAAAATCAAACTCACTGCCTACGTCTTTTCCGGCATTGCCAGTTGGGTCAAAGTAGATACCGAAAGGTCCAACATTTGGTTTCCCATTAGCCCCATACCAAGCGTCTCTGGCACTTCTTAAAGCAAATTTGTGCCAATTCATCTTGAACAATAGTTTCGGATTTGCTTGATAGTCCAATCCAAACGCAATTTCTTCCATGTTGCGCCAGGACTGCATGTCCATTGAACCGTAAAACTTGTGATTTGTTGGCAACAAATTATCAAATGTATTCGTTTCATCTGAATTTCCGCCTCCGCTGGCGGCATTGACTTCAACAAATCCTTTCAATGCATTTGTAAAATTATGAGCCGCATTGCCGTGAAGTGCCCAAGCCCTCAAATCTCTCCCTTGTGTTTTTCCTGTTTGATACGCTCCCTCAAAATCAAAACTCCATTTTCCGTCCTTCTTTGTCCACCAATGTGAAAGTGTCCAAATATTTGCATTGAAAGCAACTGCTGCATCAGCCAGCAGTTGCTTTTCATTTTTCAAAATCAAAGAGGTCTGACCTAAATCGCTCTTGTAAGTTGCGCCATAAATTCTCTGATTGTTTGGTCGCGGAAATGAAAGCCCAACCTTAAACCCAAACAACTCAACCTTTTCAAACTTTAGCTTCACTCCGTCAAAACTGCGACCGGCAAAAGTCCATTCACCGGCACCAATTAATCGTTCACTTCCAACGTTTATCCGCTGCCTTCCACCAGTGAGTTCAAAGCCCTTTTCCACATACTTAATGTTCAAGAGACTCATATCACCCATTCGGTCTGGTCTCGAATCACCGTGGAAATTCAGTTCGTCCTGAGCGAGTTGGTACTGTATCTCGCCGGAAAAATGCTGGTCGTACTTCAGCTGAAATCCGGGGCGAATTCTGCTGACCAAGTTAGATCGACTATCTGCTTGTGTTGACAAAAAGTCCTTGTCGTAACGTCTCTCATACCTGAGACGAAAATCGAAAGTTGGACTCACCTGAAGATTCGCCGCAGGAATTGGTGGAAAATAGAGTGTCATACTAACTGAAGTTTCCGGTGGTTTTCAAAATGTTTCTATGATGTCAATCATAGTCTAATCTGAACACAAATGAGCGAAAGACAATTCTACATAGACCCAAGTAGATGTATTGGCTGTAATGCATGTGTGGCGGCTTGTAGCGAATGTGAAACTCATCGGGGTGTTTCAATGATTCATCTTGAAACCATCCATCGAGAAGATACGGTTCAAACTACTCCCATCATTTGTATGCATTGTGAAGAACCTGCTTGTGCAATGGTATGTCCGGCGGATGCGATTAAGAGGACTCCCGACGGAGTAGTTCAGAGTTCGCTCAAGCCAAGATGCATCGGTTGTAGTAACTGCGTTTATGCATGTCCATTTGGCGTTCCAAAATACGATGCAAAAATAGACCAAATGATGAAATGCGATATGTGCTATGACCGCACATCGGTCGGCAAAAAACCGATGTGCGCAACGGTGTGTCCGTCGCAAGCATTGATGTTTGGAACACCTGAAGAAATCGCAGAACAAAGGGGCGGAAATCCGATAAATGAATTTGTGTTTGGTTCACGACTAATTAAAACAAAAGTTCACTTAATGATGCCAAAAGGGATAAGTCAACTGAAAGTAGAATCTAAAGCCACAATCCGAAAATCCGACTTGCTAAACTCTTCGAGGATGAATTAATGGATCCAAAGCTGAAATCTGATTTTCCAATTGATTGGGAAGAAGACGGTTTCGTTTCTAGAAGGGAATTTTTCAAATTTCTCACTTTTGCAAGCGGAGGCCTTGCAATTTCCTCAGTTGGAATCGCCGCATGGTCAAAGTTGAAACGCAATTACCGGGAGTTTGAACCAAAATTCATAAAAAATTATGACAGCATGATTGCACGAAAACCATATCTTTTTAACTATCCTCGTGATAACGATCCATGTATCCTCATCAAGCGATTTGACGGAGAATTGGTCGCATACTCACAAAGATGCACACATCTCTCTTGCCCGGTTCAATATAAGGAAGATAAGGATATTCTGTATTGCCCTTGCCATAATGGCGCATTTTCAATTAAAGATGGTTCTGTAATTCAGGGACCACCACCGCGTCCATTGCCACAGGTAATTTTAGAAATAAAAGAAAATGAAGTTTGGGCAATTGGAATCAAAATGTCCGAGGAAAAATTTTGAAGCCTGACAATTTGCGAAGAAAGCAACAGTCAAACGTTTTTGTGGCGTTGCTTTTATTTGCATTCGTTTTACTTGTGATTCAATTGTGGCTCTTAACCGGAAGTCTTGAACAGTTTATAGTCGGAGAAGACATCTCAATTTCTGCCGGTGCGGTCATTTCTACAGGCATCTTTCTTATTAACTTATGGATGCTATTAGGAGTTCAAAAAATCGATTCAAACTAAGTCAATGGCTGCCGCAGTAGGATTCGAACCTACGACCCGCTGATTAACAGTCAGCTGCTCTACCACTGAGCTATGCGGCAACGAAGGGCAAATATTACCCCTTCAACCCATTATCGGCAAGCCGATTCCGAGCCCCTAAGGTATAATTCACGACTAACCAATCCTCTCTGTTCCCGGTCTTGAACCGGTAACCAGAGGCCGAAGGGAGGAAATATGAAAAATGAGAACATGAGGGCTTACGAGGCCTTGTACATCTTGCCTGCGAATCTTGACGATGCCGCTGTTGGCGCTGTTATCGAAAAACACACCAAGTTGATCAAAGATAACGGTGGTCAAATTGATAAAGCCGAAAAATGGGGCGACAAAAGAAAACTCGCCTACCCAATCAATGGTCACAATGACGGCAATTACTGCCTCATCCAATTCACGGCACCGCCACAAGTTCCTGCCGAACTAAGCCGAATCTTCCGCATTAGCGATGAAGTGATTCGCGGAAGAATCTATCTCCGGGAGAATTAATATGTCAGCCATCAATCGTGTCGTCATTACCGGACGCTTAGTCCGAGACCCAGAACTTCGCACAACCGCAACCGGAAAACAAGTCGTTTCCTTTTCAGTCGCCGTTGATAAAAGGTTTAAACCGGCAGACAGCGATAAAACTGCAAACTTTTTCCGCGTAACGGCATGGGAAAAAACAGCAGAATATGTAGGCAACTATGCGCAAAAAGGACGACTCGTCGGAGTCGAAGGTCGGCTTGACCAACGGCGATATACGAACAAAGAAGGCATCGAAGTTGAAGCTATTGAAATCATTGCGGACAACGTTGCATTGCTCGACAGACCACGAGACGACAGCGGCAGCACCGGCGAGACCTATGCGGCTGTTGCTTCGGCAAACAGCGAGCCAGATCCGGGTGACTACGATCCGTTTGCTGAGGAGTAATCTGATTGCAACTTGATGACCCCGCGTTCGTTTTGAAAAACGATTCCGCTGGGATGATGAATCTCACTTTGGGCTTCCCAAACCAATGCAGGGAAGCCCTTACTCTTTTTTCGAACACAAATCTTTTGCCGGACTTATCCGGCAGGCAGCAAGTTGTTGTTTCTGGAATGGGAGGTTCAGCAGCCGCAGGCGATTTTCTAAAAGTGCTTTTGGATTGCGAAGGTTCGGTCCCTTCAACAGTCATTCGAGATTACAAAATTCCAAAATTTGTCGGACCCAATACGCTGTTTTTCGCATGCAGTTACAGCGGCAACACGGAAGAAACCATTTCGGCAACGAAACTCGCACACGAAAAGGGCTCATCAATCATCTGTATTTCAACCGGTGGAGAACTTTCAGAGTATTGTCAGTCCCATCATTTTCCGGTAATAACCATCCCCGGCGGTCAGCCTCCGCGCACAGCTCTTGGTTATTTGTTAATTCCACTCATTGCTTCATGCATACAACTCGGTTATTTACCCGAACAAAAAATAGAAGCAGCCATTAACGAACTCGAAAAATGTCGTGATGATTGGAAAATCGAATCCAATTCCGGCAAAAACCAAACAAAAGCATTGGCAACGATGCTTTTCGGAAGAATTCCCATTATCTACGGCTTGGGTACATGGCAATCCACCGTCGCTTCCCGATGGAAATCACAAATAAACGAAAACGCAAAAATCATGTGTTTCGCAAACGCATTTCCGGAACTCAATCACAACGAAATTGTCGGGTGGACGCTTGCAGATTTGCAAAATGCAAAACACTGGGCAACAGTCATTTTAGAGAATGGTCTTGAGTCACCAAAAATGAAATTGCGAGCGCAAGTAACAGCAGATTTAATCAAAGGTAAAAGTGAACTTTTTCATGTAACTGCAAGAGGCGATAGTTTTTTGGCTCAAATATTGAGCCTCGCCTATTTCGGAGACTTTGTGAGCTTGTACCTTGCTGCGCTTTATGGTGCCGATCCGGTCGAAATCAAAAACATTAACCTCCTCAAAGAAAAACTAAGCGAAATGACTTAGATCAAAACCTCACCTTTTGCAAATTCGATATCAAACAATCGCGCAACTGTTGCTCCGACACACCAGAGACCATCTCGGTCCCCAAAATGTTTTCTCGAGTGCATATTCTTTGAATACAAAGAGATGGGAACGTATTCACGCGAATGATCGGTACTCGGTGTTGTAGGGTCATTTCCATGGTCAGCAGTCACAAACAATAAATCATCATCGTTCATTTTCTCAATCAACTTGCCAAGCATCAAATCAAACTCTTTCAAACAGGTGGCAAATCCCGGTGCATCGTTCCTGTGTCCAAAAAGCATATCGGTATCTTCAAAATTTGCCCAAATGAATTTGGCTTCAGAGTCCATGGCAGACATCAACATTTCAAAATGTTCACGATTATCCTGAGTGCGTTTTACCGACTTGAATCCGCGTCCCGCAAAAACTTCGGGAATAACCCCGATTCCAAAAACCTCTCCATGTTTTTCATAATAAGAGTCAATCAAATTATGCGGTGCAGGCAGCGGAAAATCTTTCCGACGTTCAGTTCGCTTAAATCCATGCTCGGAATCACCTAAAAATGGTCGCGCAATCACACGACCGACGTTATTCGGTTCAACCAAAAGTTCGCGCGCAATCTTACAAATCCGATACTGCTCATGGATGTCAATGATTTCTTCATGACAAGCAATTTGAAAAACTGAATCTGCACTTGTGTAAACAATCGGACAGCCACTTTCAATATGCATTTTCCCAAGCCGATTGATGATTTCCGTTCCGCTTGCGGCTTCATTTCCAATTGTTTGCATCCCAATGGCTTTTTCAAACGCCTTAATTAACGGAATTGGAAATCCGTCAGGATAAGTAGGAAAAGGTTTAGCCAAGTGAATTCCCATCATTTCCCAATGACCGGTCACCGTATCTTTTCCCAAACTAATTTCCCTTAATCTTCCATAAGTCGCATTTCTTTTATCAAATCCTAAAGAATCAATTCCTGCAGCTTCAAAAAAACCGATGGAACCAAGATGAGGTGCATCAATTTTTCCAACAGAATTCCAAGTGTTAAATAATGTATTGCCTTCATTTTCGCCAAAATCCCCGAAAAACTCCGCATCCGGTGCCGGCCCCGCGCCGCAACCATCTAAAACAATTCCAATAACACGCTTATACAACAAATTCCCCACAAATCATCACGCAGTTGGGTCGAGCAAATGCAAACTGATAAATCAAATGTTCTAAATTTCTTGCATTCCAAATACAAAGGTCGGCATCAACTCCTGCTTTCAAAACTCCCGCTTCTCGTTTGATTGCTTTGGCAGATTGAACTGTTGCGCTCAAGAGTGCTTCTCTTGGTGTCAAATTCATTTTCGAAACTGCCAATCCCATGGCAAAAAGCATGGAAGGAATTTGCGATGATCCCGGATTAAAATCAGATCCGAGCGCAACCGTGCAACCTTCGTCAATCATCCTTCTTGCATTCGCATAAGGTTTGCCCAAAAAAAACGCAGTGCCAGGCATCACAACGGCAACCGTTTCGGAATCGCGTAATGCTTCAATTTCTCTATCACCGCTTACCAATAAATGGTCACAACTGGCTGCACCAAGTTCGCAACCCAATTCCACTCCGCCCAAGGCATTAAATTCGTCGGCATGAATTTTCGGTGTCAAACCATGCGCATTTCCACACTCCAAAACAATCCTTGATTGCTCAACGTCGAATGCTCCAACTTCGCAAAAGACATCACAGAACTCGGCTCTTCCTCTTGCGGCAGGAATCATCGTTTCAGTCAAACATTCCATATATTCTTGCGTCGTTTTTTCCGGCGGAAATGCATGCGCACCCATAAAAGTGGTGGCTATTTTTGTCTTGGTCAACGACTTCGCATTTTCAATTGCAGTCAATTCCTTGTCAACGGATTCCGGCGACAATCCATAACTCGCCTTGATTTCCACGGTAGTTGTTCCAAGTTGATTAAGCAAATGACAACGCTCAACAATTCCGTCTGATAATTCTTCAACTGTACAGTTTCTTGTCGCGCGCATGGTGGACAAAATCCCGCCACCTTCTTCCGCAATTTTTTGATAAGTTTCGCCCATGCAACGCCGGATAAATTCGCCGGAACGTTCGCCTCCCCATACTAAATGCGTATGGCAATCCACCAACCCCGGCGTAATCACATGGTTCGATGCATCAAAATCGCCCTTGCCATATTCCGATGCCATTCCAATTTCGGCAACCTTTGTATCCTTAACCAATAAAGCGGCACCGTGAATCGGGTCTCCAATTCCCGTATGCAATTCTCCTATAGGAGAAATCAAAAACTCCGATGCCACGCAAGATTGTGGCACCGGAGTTCAAGACCTTATCTAAACGTCTTCCGGATTCATTGCCTTAAAGACAACTGCAGCCAAAATTCCGCCTGCCAAAGGTCCGACAATGTAAATCCAAATGTTTGACCAACTGCCTCCATCCGTCATCGCTTTGACTGCCGTCGCCGCAATTCCGACTGCCGGGTTAAACGCACCACCCGACATCGCGCCTGCCGCAGAAGACGCCGCAACAATGATCACGAATCCAATCGCCAAACCATAGAAACTGTTGCCGGCCGTGCCTTTTGCCGTCGCCACATTCAAAACCGTGAGTGCAAGCATGAACGTGAACAAAATTTCAACCACCAACGCTTTTGGCACTTCGGCTGCCGGCATGATTCCCGGTGTTGCTCCCGCTAGCCACCATCCGACAAAGAAAGCAGCCAAGCCCGCAACGACTTGAGTCACCATGTACGGCACCAAATCCTTGCTGTCCATCTTTCCGCGCATCATTACAGCCAACGACACCGCCGGGTTGTAATGTCCGCCGGAAATATGTCCACCCATGTAAACCATGCACATGAGAGCACCGCCAATGACGATGGGATTACCGGCTGAGAGAGAAATACAAAGCAGAAACAAAAACGTTCCCACAAATTCCGTAAGCAGTTTCATCTCACTCGCTCCTTGGTCGCACATCCTTGGCGACCTGAAACTACTCACGAATCAGCCACACCAAACGATTCTTATCGGTTCAAGGGTTGAGCCATCAGTCGCAACCGTCGGATTCTTTCTTCCATCGGCGGGTGTGTACTAAACAGCGACATCATCGAGCGACCGCTGAGCGGGTTAGCAATGTACAAATGAGCCGTAGCTGGTTGTGCAGCCGGTGATTGAATCACCCTCGTTGTTTGACCAAGCGTATTCAAAGCATCGGCTAACGGTAGCGGGTCTCCCATGATTTCAGCACCGGTTTCATCAGCGGCATATTCACGGGAACGGCTCACCGCCATTTGAACCAATGACGCCGCAATCGGGCCCACCAACATAATGAGAATCGCAACCAGCGGGTTCGGTCGCTCTTCATCGCCACCACCAAAAAACAGAGCAAAGTTGCTAATCATCATGATTGCGCTGGCAATACAAGCGGTAACGGTCATGGTCAACATGTCTCGGTTTTTGATATGCGCCAACTCGTGTGCAAGCACTCCGAGAACCTCGCGCTGGCTCATGTTGTCAATCAGTCCCTTGTTAAATGAAACCGCCGCATCACTCGGACTTCGGCCGCACGCAAAAGCATTCGGCTGTGGGTCCGGCGACAGATAAAGTTCAGGTGACGGAATACCCGCGCGCTTGCTAAATTCTTCGTTGGCTTGGAAAAGCCATGGATATTCTGATTTCGACATCGGTTTAGCACCCGCCATGCCTAAAGCCATTTTCTTGCTAAACCAAAACGCACCCAAGTTGAACACAAGCGAAAACCCAAGAGCAACAACCAAACCCGTACTTCCGCCCAACAAATAGCCGATGCCGAGGAATAGTCCCGCCATCACAACCATCAACAATCCTGTCTTTATGTAGTTCATATCTTCCTGTTTCCTTCCAACGCTTTTGCCTGCTTGTAAGTTCCGAATTTCAAACAAATTCCCGAAGTGAATTCGGAATTAGGTTGTTAAGATGGATGCCACCAGGGGTCGATAATCAAACTACATAATCCATACCGCTATCCTCAACACTCGACCAAATAAAGTGTAACCTTAGTATATGGCAGACATCCATAACTTTGTCACGACTGCAAACGGAATTGAAGGATATCGAGTCGTTAACTCTTTAGGTGTCGCACGTGGAATTACGGTGCGAAGTCGCTCGATGTTCGGTTCACTAGGGGCCGGTATTCAATCCATGTTTGGCGGCCAAATCTCTTTATATGTTGAATTAGCGGAAGCAGCACGAAGCGAAGCATATGAAATGATGATTAAACAGGCAGTTGCAAAAGGAGCAAACTCAATCATCGGAATGCGCTACGATGCTACCGAAATTTCTCCCGGCATCACGGAAGTTCTTGCTTATGGTACTGCGGTCGTTATTGAAAAAGTCTAACCCGTGAATGATTCTTTTTGATGGTTTTATATACTTTCAGGTTCGTCATCTGGAAAGTGTCATACAATCTACATTTCATAAAGGTAATTTCGTTTCTTGTTTATTTTCCCGAAATCTTTATCCCAAACATCGCCAGTGTGATTGCAATAATTGATGCCGGATCCGGCATGCGGTTGTAACCGATAACATCAAACGCACGCAAATCAGTGTTTGAAAAGGATAGCAATTGTCCCGACAAAGCCGTCGGGTTCATCAATCCAATTCCCAGTCCATTTTTCCAGTGGT
This sequence comes from uncultured Fimbriimonadales bacterium, assembly GCA_964546835.1. Lineage (GTDB taxonomy): Bacteria > Armatimonadota > Fimbriimonadia > Fimbriimonadales > ATM1 > JAHCHL01. The sequence goes on along the minus strand of CAZJKW010000071.1, from coordinate 159 downwards.
GTGGCTCATGGCCTTCTCCAAAAATTGCACCGTTCGCCATCGGCGCAATTGCAGTTAGGCCGCCGTCAATCGAAAAATATTTAGTTGTGTTGTCGGCAGTCCAATCAATGACTCCATAGCCGCCACCCGTGGAAATGCTGCGACTTGAAAATCGAAACA
>CAZJKW010000070.1:0-10811 GCA_964546835.1 uncultured Fimbriimonadales bacterium | reverse complement strand
CAACAAGTACGCAATTGACGATTTTTCACGTCAACCACTCTATAGGTACTCGGGAGAACCATTTGTCAAGGATGATTTTGAAGAACTGGTAGTTTTACTGGGAAAAACATTCGCACTCCCAAAAAAACCCTTTACTGCTTGCGCAGACTTAACGTAACTCCCATCGGTGCCGGCCCCGGGTCGTTTTCCCGCTGGTTAAAACGGGATGCTCCCCTGCGCATTCCCATCACGACCCAATCGAACGACTCGAATTGATTCGAAACCCATTTTGCCTTTCCATAAAGCGTGGCATCGTATCCGCGTGCGCCTCCTGCCATCGAAAATGAGCCGGTGTACTCGAAGTTTGAATCGTCCAATTTGCGCATCGAAACGGTTGCGGTTTTGATTTCGGTTGCAGACCATTCTTGGGCTTGACCGCGAACGTTGTCCACCAGGATTTTTTGTGCAAAGGATTTGATTAGCGTTTCGTCAACCGATTCCCAATTTGTGGATTTAGGAATGAGTGCACTTGATCGCGGCACTCCGAACCAGTTTTCATTCCAAGCCCATTTAACAAAGTCCATCCACATTCCGGTTGGCGCGATTTCGTGACGGCGTGCCCCGCTTTTGTCCCCGGGTCCTCTGGGTAAATCTCGAATATTGGCGCGCAAAATGAGTTCGCCCGAAACCCCCTGCGGCGGAGCCCAGGGTTTTGGCGGGATGGGTTTATTGGCGTACCCTTTTTCTTGCTTCAGGGTTTCCCATTTGTCCAAAGCGCGCATCATCCTTTGTCGGATATCGTTCGGGTCGTCGGATGCCGCAAATCGCGCTTCGAGATATTCCGCATCGGGCCCCATCATGTAAATCCCTTGCTTGGTTCCGGGATTCCACATTCGCGGCGGTACGGATTCTCCAAATCGCTTAAAGAAAACGTGGTCCGGCCGACTGAGGGCTTGTTGACGGTGTTGCGGGTTTTCGGGATAAAGATAATATGCCTCGTCGGCAACGGTAACAAACTGCTTGCTGAGTCTTTTGATTTCCGGGTCTGACCAGACCAACTGGCGTCCTCGAACGCCGTTGTTTCACGTACATCCGAGCGGATGACCGTTCATGGTCCAAAGAAGAATCGGCCTTCCGAGTTCCTTGGCTTCTTGTACGGCAGGCCAGAAAGCGTTTCTCCAGTCAATCTCTTTGTACGCTTGTTCTTTTGCGTCGGGCTGGATAAAGGTCAGCCATTGCCGGAAGTTTTGGGCGTTTGGTTCCGGTGCCGCCTGGAGCGAGAGAAAGAGGATGAGGTTAAGCATGTTCCATTCATTGACGAATCGTTTGACATCTTAGGTTCTCTTGGATGCCTTCGCGCGAACGGCAAGAAAGGTATGAGTATGTCTACCCGTTTTGGTATAGTCTGACAGCCCATGTCCCAAGACAAAATCGTGATTCACGGCGCGCGTGAGAACAATTTGAAAAATTTGCACGTGGAAATTCCGCGCGACAAATTGGTGGTGATTACGGGTTTGAGCGGCTCGGGGAAATCGTCGCTTGCATTTGACACGATTTACGCGGAAGGTCAGAGGCGTTATGTGGAGTCGCTTTCGGCATACGCGCGACAATTTTTGGGACAAATGGACAAGCCGGACGTGGATTACATTGAAGGTTTATCGCCTGCGGTTAGCATTGACCAAAAATCCGCATCACGAAATCCTCGCTCGACGGTTGGAACAGTGACGGAAATTTATGATTACATGCGAATTTTGTTTGCGCGCGCCGGAATTCCGCATTGTCCGAATTGTGGAAAACCGATTCAACGCCAATCCGTTGAACAAATTGTAGATGCGGTTTTTGAATTTCCCGAAGGCACGAAATTACAAATTCTTGCGCCAATTATTCGGCAAAGAAAAGGCGAATACAAATCGGTTATCTCCGATATTCAAAAGCAAGGATTTGTGCGCGTGCGCGTTGACGGAAAAATGTACGAAGTAACGGACGACATTCCCATGGACCGTTACAAACAGCATACAATTGAAGCCGTCATTGATCGAATTGTCGTTAAAGATGGAATTCAACAGCGCGTTGCTGATTCGGTGGAAACCGCTTTGAAATTAGCGGATGGTTTGGTAAACGTAAATGTTTCCGGTGGCGAAGACCGCCTGTTTAGTGAACATTTTTCTTGTCCCGATTGCGGATTTTCGTTGGGTGAAGTTGAGCCGCGAATGTTTTCTTTTAATTCGCCGTTTGGTGCCTGCGAAGAATGCAACGGATTGGGAACCAAAACCGAGTTTGATGAGAATCTGTTGATTCCCGACGGAGAATTTTCCGTTCGCGGCGGCGCTATTGCTCCGTTCGTTCATAAAAATGGCGAACTGAAAGAATGGTGGCCGGAAGTTTTGGATGGCTTGGGAAGAAAATTGGGTTTCGATGCCGAAGGCCAATGGAACGAATTATCAAAAGCGCACAAAAAAGCGGTGCTTGAAGGAATTGAAGGCCCGGTTCAGGTCTTAATCAAATACGGTAGCGGAAAAACGCGAACGATAAACACGCAATGGGAAGGCGTTCTTAACATTTTGCAAAAACGTTATCATTCAACGGAAAGCGAATGGGTGAAGCAGGATTTGGAACAGTATATGTCCACCAAACCATGTCCAAAATGTAAAGGCAAACGCTTAAAACCCAGTTCACTTTCAGTTACGCTGACGGATAAAAACATTTCTGATTTGGCGGAAATGAACGTTGAAAGTTTGCTCGGTTTTTTTGAATCCCTTTCCAAGAAATTGTCTAAACGGCAAATAGCAATCGGCGACAGAGCCATTAAGGAAATTAGCGAACGATTGAGTTTTCTTTTTGATGTCGGTTTAGGTTATTTGACTCTCGACCGAAATGCGCGAACCCTTGCCGGTGGTGAAGCGCAACGAATTCGATTGGCGACACAAATCGGTTCCGGGCTGATGGGAGTTCTGTATATTTTGGATGAACCCAGTATTGGACTCCACCAAAAGGATAATCAGCGCTTGATTGGAACGTTAATGAAATTGCGTGAATTGGGAAACACGGTAATTGTTGTTGAACATGACGAAGAAACGATGCGTCATGCGGATTGGATTATTGATTTAGGACCGGGCGCCGGCGAACATGGAGGTGAAATTGTTGGACAAGGCACCTATAAAGAATTTTTGAAAACAAACACATTGACAGCGCAATACTTAACCGGAAAGAAATCAATACCGATTCCTGCAAATCGAAGAAAACCGGAGAAAGGTTGGATAAAAATCGAAGGCGCAACGGGGCACAATTTAAAAAATGTTAATGCCGAAATTCCTTTAGGATTGTTTGTATGTGTTACGGGTGTATCCGGGTCGGGAAAATCAACGTTGATTCAGGACACGCTTTACCCGCGATTGATGTACGAGGTTTATGGAACTCGATCTGCTTGGGAGCCGCACAAAAAAGTCAGCGGGCTTGATCACTTTGACAAAGTAATTGACATTGACCAATCGCCGATTGGTCGCACCCCGCGAAGCAACCCGGCGACTTACACGGGCACTTTTGACTTGATTCGGGATCTTTTTGCAATGACCCCGGATGCAAAAATGCGTGGTTACAAAAGCGGAAGATTTTCTTTCAATGTGAAAGGAGGTCGCTGCGAAGCGTGCAAGGGAGACGGAATCATTAAGATTGAGATGGTCTTTTTGCCGGACGTTTATGTGCCTTGTGAAGTTTGTAAAGGAAAACGATATAACCGAGAAAGTTTAGAAATCAAATACAAAGGCAAAAACATTTCTGAAGTGCTTGGGATGACGATTGAAGAAGCCCTCGAGTTTTTTCAACCGATTCCGAAAATCTTTCGTAAACTAAAAACTTTAGAGGAAGTTGGACTGGGATACATTCGACTTGGTCAACCGGCAACAACACTTTCAGGAGGCGAAGCGCAAAGAATCAAATTGGCCTCGGAATTGAGTAAGCGCGCAACCGGCGAGACAGTTTATATTTTGGACGAACCCACAACAGGGCTGCATTTTGAAGATGTCAACCGATTGCTCGCCGTCTTACATCAACTGGTTGACCAAGGAAACAGTGTCATTGTGATTGAGCATAATTTGGATGTTATTAAAACGGCGGATTGGATTTTGGACATGGGGCCTAACGGCGGAAATGACGGCGGACAAATTATTGCCTACGGGACTCCCGAAGAAATTGCAAAATCAAAATTCAGTCATACGGGAAAATATTTGCAAACCTTGTTAAAGTTTTCTTCCGAAAGTAATGGGAAGGCGAAATCAAAATCGGTAGCAAAACGTTGAATTACGACAGTAATGATTTGTTAAGCGAAATTGAATCGTTTTTAGAAAGCCGAATTGCGTTCTTCGTTAAGCTGGTTGATGGCCGCAAATTAACTTGGGACGAATGGGAAGAAATCGGTTGCCCAAAAGACCTCTATTTGGGTGTAGAATGCGACAATTGCCATCACACTTTTTCGAACGTTGTTGAGTTTTTGAAACAGAAGCGGATGGATGATAAAAAAATCGAATCTCTTTTGAACGAATTGAGAAGCCGAGACGGCTATTGCGACTGCACGGTGCTGATTCGACTCATCAAGGCGAATCGAGAAGCCCGATAGGTAAGATTCGTCAAATGCGAACACTTTTTGGGCTTGAGGGGCTTAGGCCATTGCCCGAATCCACCGTTTGCATCGGCGTTTTCGACGGAGTTCATTTAGGGCATCGCGCGGTGATTTCTGCGGCCGTAAAAATTGCTCGAAAGGAACAAAATCCATGCGTGTTGTTTACCTTTGACAGACATCCAATGGCAGTATTGGCACCTGAAAAATGCCCGAACGAACTCTTGCCATTGGAAGAGAAAATACGACGCATTGAAAAATTGGATGTGGACGTTTGCATTCTTGCTCAGTTTGATGAAGCGTTTTCTTCACAATCACGTGACGAATTTCTCAAGAATGTATTGATTAATCAACTCAATTCTAAACAAGTGGTAGTAGGTCATGACTTTGCATTTGGGAAAAACCGTGAAGGTAATGGAGAATGGTTATCGAATCATTTACCCACAACGATAGTTTCGCCTTGTGAAAATAATAGGGAACGAATCAGTTCCACTCAAATTAGAAATCTCATCGAAGAAGGCAAGGTTGAACGAGCCAATGAACTTCTTGGCGAACCGTTTTTGGCCTCCGGTGTTGTTATGAAGGGTCAACAGTTGGCGAGGAAATGGGGAATTCCGACGATTAATTTGGCTTTGCTTACCAAGCAGGTTATTGCGGGATTCGGCATTTATGCAGGAAAGGCGAAAACGGATTTTGGCAATTTTAATTGTGCGATTTCTGTTGGAAATCGCCCTACGATTGAAGATGCAGGATTTTCTATCGAAGCACATTTGTTAGATTATCCGGGTCAGGATTTGTACGGAACGGCCGTCTCGATTGAGTTTCATCGTTTTTTGCGAACCGAAGCAAAATTTGAATCCGTCGAAGAGTTAATCAATCAAATGAAGAAGGACTGTATTGACGCAAGAAACGTGATGGAGGTCAATCCATGAAAAATCGTCCAGCATGGTTTTGGCCGAGCATCATCGGTGGAACGGCTATTTTGACAGTTCTGGTGATTAACCTTATAGCAATTTTTAATAAACCTTCCAATGAAAAACAAATTGCTAACACCATCGAACAAATGCGAATCAATAGCATTGATGGAAAGTCAGGTGGAGTTTTGGAAGTTCTTTCCGAGAGTTTCTCAATTCCCGAGCCATACGCATCACAAATGGAAGGCAGTGCATTGCAAATGGTCAAAACTTTTATTCGTAACGCAAAAATCAGAAAACTTGAAATCACAAATGTGAAACCGGAAGTTTACGGAAACACGGCGATAGCAAGGTGCAATCTGAATACCGACCTTGAGTATATGGGAAGAAGTTTCGTTTATAATGGCCCGCTTGAGGTTAACTTAAAGAAAGAGCAAACCAAACGGTTGTTCTTTTTGCCTGACCCCAAATGGCTTGTTATCAGTTTTGGACCCATGGACATCAGTCAATTTGGCAGTATCGAATTTTAAATAAATTTATAACCAACACCGCGTACCGTTAACAATCGTGCGGGGTTTTCGCAGTCAGTTTCTATTTGCTTTCTAAGCCAACTCACGTGTACGTCAACCGTTCGTGGAATCACATACGCTTCCGGCCCCCAAACGCGATCAAGAAGCGCATCACGAGAAAAAACTTTGCCGGGATTGGATACCAAAAAGTACAAAAGCGCAAATTCTTTTGGTTTCAAATCAAGCCGCTTGTCATCCACCCAAGCTTCATGTTTTTCCGGGTCAATCGTCAGGTTTCCGGTCGTTATTGGCTTTGAGTCCAAAGAGGATTTTGAACGTCTCAAAATCGCTTTTACTCTTGCTGCGAGTTCGGCAAGATTAAACGGTTTGGTTAAATAATCGTCTCCACCCGATTCAAATCCAACTAACCGATCTTGGTCAGTTGCGCGAGCGGATAAAAACAAAATGGGCACTTTGCTTTCATTCCGAATAACTTTCGAAAGTTCAAATCCGTTTCTTCCAGGCAGCATCACGTCGAGCACAATCAAGTCCGGTTTTTGCAATCGAAACTGCTTAAGCCCCTCTTCTGCCGATTGACTTGTCAAGACAAAATAACCTTCCCGTGACAATTTGCTTGAAACGGTTTCTAAGAGCGTTGGCTCATCATCTATGACCAGAACTTTCATTTTCTGTCAGTTTAGTTAGCAATGATTTCTACATTTGCGCGAGGAACAACCACTTCTTGTCCGTCGCTTAGTTTTGCATTTAGAACTCGAACTTCCGTTCCGGATTCGACCACTTGCAATTCGGGAGGTAATCCCGTTACTTCTCCAATTTTTCCAAAATAAGGTTCTCTAATGATTCGGATAGGTGTACCGATGTTGAGCACGCTTCCTTCCCGCATTTGAACCGGACCTGTGGGAGGATTTGCCTCAGGAACAATGATTTCCGGTCGAATGACGCCGGCACGTATTTGGGTGGCGCCGTTAAGGCTTGCTTGTTTTCCGTCCAATTTTTTGAACAATTCAAATGTTGTATTCGCCATCGAGAGGATTCCAAAACCTTCCGTCGCAACCATTGTTAGGGGAATTGCTTCTTGACCTGTAATCGCAACGCCGATGTCGTATCCAAGATATTTTGTAATGTCAACGTCTTTTACAGCACCGACAACAATTCCAATGACTCCATGTGTTTCTGCTGCTTTTATTGCTTCAAACGTGACCCCTGCACCACCAACCAAAATTTTTCCATTATCTTCTGCCGAAATGTGATTGGCTTCTAACAGTTCATCCGGGCTTTTTACGGCAACACGAATCACGCCTAATCGTTCACCGCCGATTCCAAAAATCCCTTGTACCATTGCGCCACGCGCTTCAATTAACGCGCCTTCATTTTCGATAATTTCAACTACTTTTCCGCGCATGTAAGCCGTGATTTCGATGGGAATGGGTGCTTCGCGAATAAAGAGATTTCCGCTAATTTCGGAAAGTGATTCAAATGTACCTTCACAATCAGAGATAACGGTTCCCTTAAACAAACCAAACAAACCTTTTGATTCAGCAATCAAATCTCCTTTGTTGATTTTGTCTCCTTGCTTTACCTTCAGCAGGCCTGCGACTTCTTTAACTTCGACACCCAGTTTTTCAGCAACTTTAATCGTTTGAAGAGCGCCCGGCAATTCAGTTCTTGCAATAACCGTTGCTGGTTCCACCGAATCGCCGATGTGAACAAGTACTTCGCCTTTTAAAGGCAGTCGTCTTGTTTTGCGAACAATTTGGTCCGCGCTTACTGTCAATCCGGGTGTATAGGCAGTGCCCAAAGTTGAAACCTCCGAGCCAATGTATCGGCTTGTTTAAATTTTAGCACTCCCTTAACGCTAACCGACAATGAAAGCAATATCGTTACATCGCCTTAACAATCTGTTGCCGGTAGTTACACCTTAAGTATTCTCACTCGTTTCCGTTCTTACTCGCAATTGAACGGTCATTGCACTTTGAGTCGGGTGGAAACGTGTGAAAGGAAAGCGCGGATGCTCAGGTACCTCCCTGCTCCACGCCCTCGCCCACAATGGTGCGGTCGCATTGCCCTCTGCGCACCGCAATCCACCCTCGGGGCCGGTCTGCCCGCCGGCCCCGCAATCGTTTGTGATGTCAAAATTCAGTTAATGAACGGAGAGATGATTCAGTTTTCAGCCAACGGAAGCAGTTTTGATGGCTACCTTTCAAAACCCCAAGATAAAGGCCCCGGAGTAATTGTTTTGCAAGAATGGTGGGGACTGGTCGGCCACATTAAAGATGTTGCCGATCGGTTTGCACAGGAAGGGTTTATTGCGTTGGCACCCGATTTGTATGAAGGGAAATCGACTACCGACCCGGATGAAGCCGGAAGTTTAATGATGGCTCTAAACATTCATGAAACCGAAAAGCAGTTAGCCGGTGCTGTTGAACGATTGTTGTCAGATGAAAAATGCAATTCCGATAAAGTTGGCGTAGTGGGATTTTGCATGGGTGGACAGCTTGCGCTATTTGCGGCCGCAGTAAATCCGAAAATTGGCGCATGTGTTGATTTTTACGGGATTCATCCAAAGGTTGAACCGTCATTCGAGAAAATGAAATGCCCTGTTCTTGGCTTATTTGCAGAGCACGATTCCTATGCTTCCCCCGAAGCCGTTGAATTGCTTTCAAAAGAGTTAGATAGAAACCATATCGCCCATGAATTCATAACGTATCCCGGTGCACATCATGCATTTTTTAACGACCACCGAACAGAAGTATATGATGCGAACGCGTCTGCGGACGCTTGGGAAAAGGTTATTCAGTTTTTCAAAAATAACTTAAACTAAAATCCCAAGTTTCCATTCATTACCAATGCAAATCCTTGTTTGCCGCCCTGATTAACGGCGGCACATTTCACACGCACCGTCCATACACCAACTTGCGGTGTAGTCCGAATGACCATTTCTGTGGAATTGTTGATATCGGCTGATCCTCCGGTTATCGATTGGCCCGTTGCCGTGTCAATAACATTTCCGAGATATACCGTTCCATCTGGCGCTACTACTTCTAAATCCATATTGTTTACTCTTGCCGGGTTTGCACTGACCGCCGCGGGATAATCGGAAAAAGTCATGGTGACTCTAAACGGGACCGAATTGTTTTCAACCCGCGAATAATACGTTCGCATTTCTCCGGTAGTTAATCCTACGGTTCGCCGAACATCTTTTGTAATCGTTCGTCTTGATTCGCCGGGGAACCAAAGAACGTTGTCCAACAAGACTCTTCCCCATCCTTCTCGGATACCGGGATATCCTGCAACGCTGGTCATATCTACCGACGAATTCATCAACAATGCCCGTCTTAATGCTCCACTCGGTTTGTTTCCGGGCGCATCGTTAAAAAGACTTGGGAACAAAACACCTGTCATCGCTTCAGGATCGCTCAATTGCCTAAGTTCGTTGAAATACTGCCGGATAAGTGTCGCTGCACCCGCAGCACTTGGACTCGCCATTGAACAACCACTAAGAGAAACCCAACCAGCTGTCGTACCGCTTTGTGCAGACCAAATGCCGGCACCCGGCGTGAAAATTTCTGGTTTTCGTCTTCCATCATTAGTCGGACCTGTGCCTCCACTGGAAATCGAGTTTTGATTCGGATTTTGGCTGCTCGCTCCTACCGCCAAACAACTCTTGCCATTTTCGGGTGTTTTCAAAGTTGAAGTGTTGGTACAAGCAAATGCAACCAGGCCATCTTCGTAATCCCATGAGTATTGGTCAATTTGGTTGCAGTGACTTGTGTAAGCCGTAGTTCCATCATCACCCCACGAATTTGTGTGTTCCAATGCCCCCAAATTGTGCGCAGCAACAAACGCAGCATAAAGATTTGTGCTGTTAACATCTGAACTGTTTTTGAAAACTATTTTTGCATCGTATGCAATTCCGTTTCGATAAGTTGAACTATTCAACGGTCTGGAATCGCCTGCAATTGTTCCGCAAACATGGGTTCCGTGAGAACTTGCTCCTTGACCATTGCTCGAAAAATACGCGATAACTTTTCTGTGTGTTGGACCCGGTGTTGCAACCAGCGGGTCTTTAAACTGATTGTGGTTCATATCCAAACGCGAATCAATTACACCTACAATGCAATTTTTTCCGGTTAATCCACTTGACCAAATAGGAATTGACGCAGAAACGTTGCTTTGGATAACCCATGTTGAAACATCGTTTCTTAAAGTAATTTCTGTTTCATTTTCAATAAAACAAACTTCTGAAAATTTTGCAAGATTTTCGACTTGCGTTACAGTTCCTTTTACTGCCAAAACCCATCGAGGCCCGACTTGATTGTAATCCAAAATTTTGAGTCCGAGCCCGTTTGCGATTTGCAATGCATGAGTCGGTTCAGTACCATCAAACAACGTTACCGAAAATCTCCGTTGCCCAACCATTGATTCTGCAATTCTTTCGCGTGTTTGAAACTGCCTTGTTCTTAAATCGGAAGCTAACTTGTAGGCAGGCATGTATTCTCCTGCCCACCTAACTGAATTTAATTTCTTAACGGCGGCTAACTGCTTTTTGGTCATCTCTAAAATAAGCGTATTTTCTGGGATATAAACGGCTTCCCTGGCACCAAGCGCTACAAACTCGTTTCGAATTTTGACGCTGATTTGCGTTTTGAACTGAACCAGATAATAGTTTGTTTCCCACTGTTCTTGGTGGATTGCACCCAAATCCGACCGTACGGCCGGCAACCGGTCAAGCGGATCAAACTCGGCATATTTCAATTGGATTTGCTGAGCGATGGC
>CAZJKW010000069.1:5542-10828 GCA_964546835.1 uncultured Fimbriimonadales bacterium | reverse complement strand
AATGCGCTTGCGCAAACACGACTGCACCCGAGATGCGGAACCAGTTTTGCAATCATCGTTCTCATCGTTTCGTTGCTTCTGTTTACGTTTGTGCCTCGATATCCGCTTGCCGAGAGTTTTCCGCCGGGCACCAGTATTTGGGCCAACGTTGTGAACGTCGGAGTACGAGTCAGCATTGAACTGGCTCTACTGCCACTTGTTGCGGGAATCTCTTATGAAGCGCTTCGAGTTGCGGGAAAGTTCCGAAATCAGTCCTGGGTGAAAATTGCGTTTTTCCCAGGCTTGATGACCCAATACTTGACTACACGAGAACCCAATGAAAGCCAGATTGAAGTCGCATTGACCTCTTTGAGGGCCGTAATGGATGCTGAGGAGTCAAGAAAGAAGGTCGAAGAACCGATAATTCCTATTTAGTGGAACTCGCAAGTTTAGCCATCCGAATCGCAAGAAACGAAAACCTGCCGATTCTTCCTCAAGTTATCGTAACGATAATTCGGAAAATGTCGGATCCTAATTGTTCCTTGGTTGAATTAGAGAAGTTAATTGAACAAGACCCGACCGTTGTCAGCAAGGTGCTTAGGGTTGCCAACAGTGCCTATTACGGATTAAAAACTCCCGTAACCACATTGGGTGGCGCGATGCGAGTTTTGGGATTGAAGTCTATGCAATCTTTGGTGCTTGGAGTTGCTTATCAACAAGCATCGCTAAGCGGCGGCGGTTCCGTCCTTTTTGATAAAAAAGAATTCTGGAAACACAGCATTGCAACGGGAATTGCAGCGAGAAGTATTGCAATGAAAAGTGGGCGAAGCGGTGATGAACTTTACATGATTGCTTTGTTACACGATTTGGGAATGATGGCGCTCGACCGTTATTGCCCGGGAGAATTTGACAAGGCGATTGCGATTGCACGAAAGTCAGGCGAATCATTGTCTAACTGCGAACAGCAAGTTTTAGGTTTCTCAAGCACGGACGTTGCGATGGTGATGTCTGTCAAATGGAGAATGGGCGAAGTATTCACTTCCGTTTTGCAATATGTTGAGGATCCATCCTCCGACCCGAAATACTCCGACTTGACCAGCATTGTGTCGCTTGCAAACTCGGCCGCTCATCAAGCCGGATTCGGAAATCAAACTCCAGGTGCCTTAGTACCGCACGACCCATCCGCTTTAATGGCACTTGATTTGGATGAGGAGTCTATGGCTCCGATTATTTCGGGTCTTACGGAAGAAGTTAAGAAGGTTTCTGATTCGTACAAAATGGATTAGTTGACCGCTAAATCGGTAATCGTCAAAGGCAAAGTTCAAAGAATCGGTTTTCGGCACTTTGTTTATCTATTGGCGCACCAATGGGGTGTGAATGGTTTTGTTCGAAATTTGAGTGACGGTTCCGTTGAAATCCATGTCGAATCCTCATCCCAAGCGTCTTTAAGTGGGTTTTTGGATTATGTTAAACACGGACCGGGCGTAATCGAGGAGGTCAAAATTGAAGATGCCGAGACGCAAAATGCAACTCGATTTGAAGTCTTAGAATCCGTCTAAGTGGCGTTTCAAGTAATATCTCCAATCACCGACAGGCATGGTCGCCTTTCAAAAAGAGAACAAAGATGATTCCAACCTTCACTGAAGAAGAACGCCGCTTTTTGGACGAAGTCCAGAGTTTCACTGACGAGCACGTTTTGCCCTGTACTCGTGCGTGGGAGAAAGACACTTTCCCTGCGGGAATTTGGAAACAGTTGGCAGAAAGAGGAATTACATCTTGTGTTCTGCCCACGTCGCTTGGTGGTAGAGGGTTTTCATGTGCAACATACGCAGAAATGTGCCGAATCCTTGCTACCGGAGATCCGGCACTCAGCATGAATGTTGCGGCAATCAACGCTTTATGCGTTGCTCATTTTGAGCATTTTACAAATGAAGAACAAAATGAAAAATATCTCAAAGGAATTTTGGATGGAAGCATTCAATTAGCATGGGGATTAACAGAACCGGATGCGGGAAGCGATGCAAGAAGAGTCAAAACAATAGCGACACCGATTGAGGGTCGTCCCGGATATTATCATTTGAATGGTCAAAAAATGTTTATTACTAACGGTGGTTTTGCACATTTATTTATCATAATCGCAAGAACAAGTGAGACCGAATTGAGTGCATTTTTAATGGAAAAAGACCAGGTTGGTTTTGAAGACCTCGGAAGAATTCCAACCACCGGTGTTTCAGCATCCTATACTTTGCGATTTAACATGAACAACGCGGTTGGATGGCACACACCGGGAAGTTTTGAACAGGTAACGGGGTTGCTTTATCGTGGTCGAGTCGGAATTGGTGCGATGGCAGTTGGCATTGCGGAAAAAGCATTACAAGAAGGAATCCATTACAGCAAGCAACGCGAACAATTTGGAAAAACGCTTTCACAAATGCAATCAATTCAAAATTTGATTGCAGAATCTGCGATGAAAGTTGAGGCAGCAAAACTGTTGGTCCAGAAAGCAGCTTATTTATATGATCAGGGTAAATCCATCGTAAAAGAAGCGAGCTTTGCAAAACTTTTCGCCAGCGAAGCGGCACGTGACACAACGAATGCGATGCTTCAAGTTCACGGCGGGCGCGGAATGACGTACGACTACCTGATAGAAAAACTGTGGCGCGACGCAAAACTGACTGAAATTGGCGAGGGCGCCAGCGAAGTACAGAAATTAATCATCTCAAAACAGTTGTTGAAATAGACCAAAAGATGGAATAAACCCATTGATGGAAATTCTATCGGCCGTCTTTTTGGGTCTTTCCAGGGCGCAAGAGCAGTTAATCGCCACGGCAAACCATCTGGGCGAAGGTGATCTTGACGCCTTGCCAGAGGACCTGATGATGCTTTCTATCGCCAAGACCCAACATGCAGCAGCCCTTGCCCTTTTGAAGACTCACAACGAAATGCAGTCCGGCTTAATTGACTTAATTGCGTAGAACTTGGAGTAGAATCAAGCCGCTGAATGTGGCTTGCCGAAACTAATTCTTTTGCGATTGCTGGAACGATCGGCCTGCTCATCCTTTTAGAGGGGTTGCTATCCGCAGACAACGCGCTTGTTATTGCCTTATTGGTCAAGCACCTGCCTGAAAAAGAGCGGAAAAAAGCATTGTTGGTTGGGCTTTTTGGCTCCTTTACGCTTCGGTTTTTGGCGTTGTTGGCCGCAAAATCCATTATCCAGTTTTGGTATTTGCAAGCAATGGGTGCAGTTTATCTGTTCTATCTGCCCATAAAACATTTTTGGCCCAAAAAGAAGTTAGAAGACGGAACGCCGCACACGCCAAAAAAACCTTTGGGCTTTTGGCCAACTGTTGCCTTGGTGGAATTTACCGATTTAGCATTTGCAATTGACAGCGTACTGGTTGCCGTTAGTGTAAGCAAAGAACTTTGGATAATTTATACCGGTGCGATTTCCGGTGTGGTGTTACTTCGGTTTGCTGCATTTATTTTGACCAGATTGCTTGACAGAATGCCGGGATTGGAACACATGGCATACATTTTGGTGGCTTGGGTTGCCGTGAAATTGGCAATGCTTTCGATTCATACAGCAAGCGAAGCATATCATTTGGGTTGGCCAATTCATGAAATGAACACAATTGTGTTTTGGGCTGGAACAGGCATCATAATTATCGGTGGGACGCTTCTTTCTCGCAAAAAGACTGAGCCACAAAATGCGGAAGTATAGTATTTGCATCGTACTGTTCTTTATAGGTTGCGGTGGAAAACCAAAAGCAAATTTTTCAGAACCGAAACCGATTCAACCCGCAACAACTTCGTGGGGATTTGATTCTAATTTAGCGCGCGTTGCAGCAGCAGCCGACTTGGTTTTAAGGTACGCATCCAAACATGAAAAGCGATTTCCTAAAGCAAAGGACGGGCTCGATTTGCGGGAATTGTTAAGGGGAGAGTTTGGCGGAGAACCCGGGTTTGAAGAATCCTGGGCAAGCCATAGCGGAAAGACTCCACTTTTTTACAACCAAAAACTTGCAGGAAAACTGATTGCAAGCGTTGCGATGAGGGATTTTTTGGTCATGATATATGATCCAACGCCGTTCCCGGGAAGGGGCCATGCGGTTGCATTTGGTAACGGAGAAGTCAAAGAAAAAACAGAAACCGAATTGGAGGAAATTCTAAAGAGATGAAAAAACTTGGTATCGGAATTATTGGAAGCGGATTGATTGCACAAGATTGTCACATTCCGGCATATCAATCCATGCCTGACCTTTGCGAAGTTATCGCGGTTGCAGACATAGACCCAACCGTAGCAAATAAGGCCGCTGAAAAATTCTCCGTTCCAAATGTTTTTACAGACTATCATCAACTTTTGGCAATGCCGGAAATTGACGCCGTAAGCGTTGCAACTCCCAATTTGTTTCATAAGCAACCGACCATTGACGCACTAAATGCCGGCAAACATGTGTTATGCGAAAAGCCCATGGCAATGAATGCAAGCGAATGTAAAGAAATGATTGCTGCGGAAAAAAAGAGTGGAAAACTATTGCAAATTGCATTGCAATGGCGATTTTCGGGTGCAGCAAAATTTATGAAATCATACATTGACTCTGGCAAAATGGGGGAGATTTATTACGCCAGAGCCATGGCATTAAGAAGAAGAGGAGTTCCGGGATGGGGTGTTTTCATTGATAAAGAAAAACAAGGCGGCGGGCCCTTGATTGATATTGGTGTTCATATTTTAGATTTCACCCTTTATTTAATGGGCTATCCAAAGCCGATTTCAGCGAGCGGAAAAACTTATCAATCCATGGGCAAAAATCCAAAACATTGGAATGCGTGGGGTGACTACGATAGGTCAAAATTTACGGTTGAAGATTTCGCCGCAGGATTTATCCGGTTTGAAAACGGAAAAACAGTCACACTTGAATCCAGTTTTATGAGCAATGTAGAAAGAGAAATCTTCGGTTGTCACTTGTTTGGCACCGATGCAGGTGCGTATTTGGATTTGTTCGGTCCGAAACCCATTACCATTTATTCCGAAATGGACCAACAACTTTTTGATATGATTCCTCAAAACATTCCAAACGTCAAATCATCTCATACTGCCGAAGTGGTCGCATTTGTTAACGCAATTCTAAACAACCAACCATCACCGGTGCCTGCTGAAAACGGACTAACCCTCAACGCGATTTTTGATGCGCTTTATAAGTCAAGCGAATCCAATCGAGAAGAGCCGATAGACATGAGCATTTAGTCGAAAACTGTGCTACGATAGTCCAAATCAATGGAAAGCGATAGTTGGCAGAGGATAGCCAT
>CAZJKW010000069.1:0-5532 GCA_964546835.1 uncultured Fimbriimonadales bacterium | reverse complement strand
ATTGCTCTACTTGTATTTGGAAACGCATTCTTTGTTGCTGCTGAATATGCTCTCGTCGGAGCAAGGCCAAGTCGTATCAACGCAATGGCAAAACGGGGTAGCCGGGCAGCAAAAGCAGTATTGGCTGCATTAGATAACTTATCATCCCATATTGCCGGAATTCAACTCGCAATAACAATGGCCGGCATTGGTCTTGGAGCAATCGGCGAAAGCACCATCGCAAAAGCCCTCGAACCATTTTTTGAAAGTATCGGTTTGCATCTGATTAGTTCTTTGATTGCTTTTCTAATGGTTGTATTTGTGTTAACGGTTTTGGGAGAATTGGTTCCCAAATATCTAATTATTCGTGATGCGGATCGCGCTGCTCTAAAACTGATTTTGCCGCTTAACGCTATGTTAATAGTTTTACGACCGCTCACATGGCTATTGGAGAAATCAGGATTTCTTATCTTGCGTCCGTTTGGTATAGACATGAGAAAGCTCACTCGACAAATTGTTGCAAGAGAAGAACTTGCTGCAATGGTGCGAGAAAGTCAGACGGCCGGGGAATTTGATTCAACCCATGCAAAAGTCGTGACTAAAGCATTAAGACTAAGTGATTTACAAGCAGATGACGTTATGATTCCGCGAGTTGACATTCAATTCATCAATGCCGACGCAACGAAAGAAGAGTTAACCCAGCGTTTAGCAAGATTGACACACACTCGATTGATTGCCGTCGAAAACAACGATTTAGATGAAGTGGTTGGTGTCTTGCATTTACAAGACGCATTTCGATTTATGGCGCAAGAAGTTAAGAGTTTGAGAGAAGCATTGCGCCCTGCACTTTTTGTTCCGCCAAATGTCTCCCTCGAAAAATTGATTGAGACGATGAAATCGAATGGGACGCAATTGTTAATCGTTCGAGACGAGCACGGAGGAACCGCAGGGCTCCTCACGTTGGAAGACATCGTAGAAGAAGTTTTTGGAGAACTGGACGACCAAGTTGAAAAAGCACAGCCAAGAATCGAAACGAAACCGGACGGAAGAATCATTATGAAAGCCGACGTCCGCACAGACGAACTTGCCGACCATATCGGACTAGATGAAAATCCTTTGCCTCGGGAAACGGTCGCAACCATCATTTTGGAAAACTTAGACCGCACTCCAAAAATTGGTGATTCGGTAGAAACTGAAATTGGAAAATTGCGCGTTGATAATATGGCGCGATTAAGAATTACAAGAGTATCGCTGATTCAAAAGAACTAAGCGTTTGGCGGCATAAATTCTGCGCGACTGAATCGAACAATGTTGCCGGTTCTAACAAATTCTAAGCGTTCTGCAATGGAAACTGCGTGGTCGCCAACATATTCCAAATGGTGGCAAGCATTAATCAGTTTGAAGCCGGTCTCCAAAAACTCAGGATTCGTTTTGATGTCCTCTTTTAACTTTCTGCGTACCCGTTTCCAGATGGCGTCAACTTCGCTATCCGATGCAATCACTGCATCGAGCAAGTCTTGGTCATCTGTGCTAAACGCTTTCAACGCATTCATAAGCATTGCCCTTGCTTTGTCACTAATTTCCAAAATATCGTCTGTGTACTCTCTAGGGAACTCATTTGGCATAGAAATTGTCTTTTTTGCGATGCTTACGGCATCGTCGCCAACGCGCTCTAATTCGCTTGAAACGCTTAACGCTGCTCCAATAAATCGCACGTCTCTTGCTACGGGTGCTTCTCTTGCAATAATCACTAATGAAGTGGACTGAACTTCCAATTCCATTTTGTCCATTAAGTCATCAGAATCAACGACTTGGCGCGCCAGTGATTCGTCCATAGAAATCAAAGATTTCGTTGCATCGCCGACCATCTTTTCGGCACGCAAACCCATTTCCATGACTTGATTTTTCAAGTCATTTAACAAAGCATCATAATGTTTTCTTACGGATTGCATAAAAGTATCTATTAATTCTGACGTTCAAAAAGCAAAGAACGTACCAAATTAACTTGCTTGAAGTTCTTCTTCGCCGGGGAAAATGATTGGCGTTGTCGTTTTTGAAACGACACCGGTTGGCACAACCACTTTTTCAACATTTCCTCGACTTGGAACCTCAAACATTACGTCAAGCATGATGTTTTCGATAATGGCTCTTAATGCTCGTGCGCCGGTCTTGCGTTTTAATGCTTCTTGTGCAATTTCGGTAAGGGCTCCATCCTCAAAGAATAAATCCACTCCATCCATACCAAACAATTTTTGAAACTGTTTAACAAGCGAGTTGCGTGGTTCAACCAAAATCTTTACTAAGGTGGCCTCATCAAGTTCGTCCAAAGTGGCAACAACCGGAAGTCTGCCAATAAACTCTGGAATGAGTCCAAATTTCAACAAATCTTCTGGCAATACGCCCCTTAGTAAACCTTTGGATTTTTCGGTTTTGGATTGCGGAGTCGCGCGGAAACCCATCGTGTTTTCTTTTTGACGACGTCGAATCATGTCGTCCAATCCTTCAAATGCACCGCCACAGATAAACAGAATGTTGCTGGTGTCCAATTGAATATATTCTTGATGCGGGTGCTTCCTGCCTCCACCGGGCGGAATATTTGCAATCGTTCCTTCCAAAATTTTGAGCAATGCTTGCTGAACGCCTTCGCCGCTAACGTCTCTTGTGATACTCGGGTTTTCACTTTTACGTGCAATTTTGTCAATTTCATCGACATAAATAATTCCACGTTGTGCTGCATGAATTGGGTTGTTGCCAAAATCTCCCGAATCCGCCGCCTGATAAAGTTTTAACAATATGTTTTCAACATCTTCACCAACATATCCGGCTTCCGTCAAACTGGTTGCATCTGCAATTGCAAACGGAACATTTAGGATTCGCGCAAGCGTTTGTGCAAGCAAGGTTTTGCCGGAACCTGTCGGCCCAATCAACAAGATATTGCTTTTTTGTAAATCCACATCATCCGCACGGTGCACCGTATTGATTCTTTTGTAATGGTTATAAACGGCAACGCTTAATGCGCGCTTTGCGGAGTCTTGTCCAACAACATATTGGTCCAGATAAGAAACAATCTCTTTGGGTTTGGGCACCGAACCGCTAACCGAGGGCTCAACGCGCTTAATAGGCGTTTCTTCATTTGGACTTCCGCGAAGAATTTCAGTGCAAAGTTCAATGCATTCTTGGCAAACACCGCCATAAAGTCCCACAATCAGTCGTTTGACTTGTGCTTTAGGTTTTCCGCACAGAGCGCATTTATCTCGATGTTCAACGCCGGATTTGTTCATGGTGAATTATCTTTCGCCGGGTTTCAAAACGCGGTCAACAAGACCGTATTCTTTCGCCTCGTCCGCGCTCATGAAATAATCGCGTTCGCAGTCTTGCATTACTCGTTCCAGGGGTTGACCCGTGTGCCTTGCAAGAATTTCAGTGAGCATCTGTTTGTATCTTAGGATTTCATCCAATTGAATTTTCATGTCGGTGCCTGTTCCTTGTGCACCGGCACTTACTTGATGGATCATGATCCTTGCATGTTCCAAACAAAATCGTTTTCCTTTGGCTCCGCCTGCCAAAAGTAATGCTCCCATGCTTGCCGCTTGGCCAACGCATGTGGTTGCAACGTCGCACTTTACAAACTGCATGGCATCATAAATCGCCATTCCCGCACTTACGCTGCCGCCGGGGCTATGAATGTAAAGTTCGATGTCCTTATCGGGGTCTTCTTTTTCAAGAAAAAGGAGTTGTGCAACAATCAGGTTCGCAAAGTAATCGTCAACTGCGGTTCCCAAAAAGATGATGCGGTCTTTGAGTAAGCGGCTGTATAGGTCGTAACTTCTTTCACCGCGATTTGTTTGTTCAATGACCCAGGGAACTCCCATCAAGCACTCTCCTCAGAATTGGCAGATACCAAATTATCGGCAATCAAGTTCGTCTCCTTCATCCTTTGACTTCAGTCACTTTCGCGTTGGCGTTCAACAAAGCGAGTACCTTCTTTCGCATGGCTCTGAATTGGACTTCTTCCATGTTTCCGGACTTCTTCAAGGTCATCATCGCTTCATCAGGGCTGATACCGTTCTCTTGAGCAACAGCAAGGACTTCAGTCATGATGTCCTCTCTTGCAACTTGCATACCCTCTTTTTGGAAAATTTCGGTGACCAACAAAGCACGCTGAACTTCAGACTTGGCTTCCTCTTTTAACTGGTTCACTAACTGTTCTACGGTGAAATTGTTGGCCTCCGCCACATCTTGCAAAGTTTTTCCTTTTTGAGCGGCTTCGGCAGCAATCTCGCGCAATCTTTGATCGGCAACCTGTTCCCACATGGGGTCCGGCGCAACTACTTCCGACGTTTTCAAAAGATTGTCAACCAACTGCTCATCAACGTAGTTCTGAGACATTTGTTCTTTTGCAACCAACATCCTTTCTTTAATCTTTGATTTCAATTCTTCCAAATTCTCTGAATTAAACTGTTTTGCAAAGTCATCAGACAAATCCGGAATTTCCAAAGCAGAAAGGGTTCGAATTCGGATTTGGCATTTCAGCGGTTTTCCTGCCCATTCCTTTTCTTGGAAATTGTCGGGAAAAGTAAGGTCCACTTGTTTGATGTCGTCAAGTTGTAGGCCGGTTAAAGCTTGGTCAAGTTGTGGGAATGTTTCTCCGACTTCGGTCCAAAATGTTTTTCCGTCACCCTCTTCGCCTTCAATCTTGATGTTGATAACGGCGAAGTCGCCAATTTGAGCACCTCGGTCCTTTACGTCGGCACGTTTTGCCTTGTCTTCCCGCAAAGCATCAAGATATCTACCAACTTCTTCGTCTGCGACTTCGCTGGTCGGTCGCTCTGCGGTCAAGGATGAATAGTCGCCAAGAGTTACTTTAGGTGCAAGAGGCACTTTTGCTTTAAAAACGCATTCTCCAGAATCCTCATCCAGTTTCGTAACCTCAACCCGTGGCGAACCATGCGGCTGGACTCCGGACCCCTGAATTGCTTCCATATAGGCGGTTTTGATGATTTCGTCTTGGGCAATTTCGCTAACCCATTGCGGGTCTGCATACTGCTTAACAACGTTTCGAGGTGCGGCACCCGGACGAAAGCCGGGAATCTTGATGCGCTTCGCTGCCTTCTTGTATGCCTTGTCAAATCCCGCTCGGACTTGTTCGTTAGAGCATTCAATGGTCAGCAACAAAGTACTGGGGTTAAGTTCTTCTTTAGTTATCTGGGAGGCCGTATTTGACGACATGGTAGTTGGCTGAGGATACCCGCCGAGGGGCATTTTGAGTTCAAACTCAGTTCTCTTAAGATGCAATCCAAATGCCGAACCCTTACAAATTGCCCAGTATTTTTGCCAGGTTTATTCATAAATAGCTGACAAATGCCTCTCCCGAGAACTATTAAGTGTGTTTCAAAAACTTTTTCAGCAACAGGTATTCTTGGCTGGACTGGACCTTATCCTACGGACGTTGGGTTCTGGAGGTCAACATAGGCTTGCTTCAGAGTTCTCTTCGACGTTGGGATACGGGTCAAGAATACGACACCACTCAAGGAGGAGTCGAATATGAATAAA
>CAZJKW010000068.1:0-10829 GCA_964546835.1 uncultured Fimbriimonadales bacterium | reverse complement strand
GACGATGTCTGGGCCGGAACTCACTGCCTCTTGTAAAGTGGGTTCGTGTGGAAGGCCGAATTTTTCGGTGTTGATGAGGCATCCGCTACCGTTGTCGTCAATCATTAGGATTTTGTTTTTGTGAGCGCACTCGACCATTTGTTGAATGGTGGGTTCTTCGACAAAACCTTTGATTACAAAATTACTTGGGTGGCATCTTAAAATTGCTGCAGTGTTTTGTGTGATAGCGTTTTCATAATCTGAAATTCGAGTCTTATTGGTGCATCCGACATCAATCAATCCAACTTCGGAAATTCGAATTACATCCGGCATCCGAAATGAACCACCAATTTCCACACTTTGACCGCGAGAGAGTAAGACTTCTTTGTGCGTGCAAAGTGTGTTTAACACGAGCATCACGGCTGCGGCGTTGTTGTTTACAACATAAGCGGCCTCGGCACCGGTCAATTTGCAAAGTGCATTTTCAAGAGGAAGTTGTCTGTTTCCTCGTTCGCCCGACTCAACGTTGGTTTCAAGAATCAGATGGGCGGATGGGTTTACAAAACCGATTACCGATCTGCCGAGTCCGGTGTTGATGATGGTTCCAGTGCAATTGATTGCGGTAGGGAAAGCGGAGTTCATCCAACTTTCTGCGATTTCGGTTGCTCGACTTACGCAGTTAACGGTTCCATTTTCGGAAATATTTTCACGAGCTTCGGCGATGGCCTGTCTGGCTGCGAGTACCCGCAAGATGGGTGGAAACTTCGTCAGTTTGGGTGAATTGGCGAGGTTATCAACGCTTGGCAAGTGGCGGTATGGCGAATCAGGCACAGGATAAGTTTAGCGGGAAATGGTGATTTAGACTGTTCTTTTGGTGTCGGCAAACGTATAATCTAAGTAGGCAATCCTAACAGGGTCCAACTATATGAATCTACCAATCGCTTTTCTTCAAGGTCCGGAACTCTGGGTCATTCTCATCGTCGTTTTGATTCTTTTCGGTGGAGCCAAGATTCCGCAACTGATGCGTGGTGTTGGCCGGGGAATGGGTGAGTTTCAGCGTGGAGTTGAAGAGGGTAAGCAGGCCTTTGAGAAGGCAAAAACCACTTCTACGACTCCGGTTGCCACTGAACCGACCGAAGAGACCGAGACGAAGTAGCCAACGGTTTGGCGAAACAGTTCGCCTGGCAGGGTGTTTCGTTATCGCTGACCGATTATTGGCGTCCTGAGCGAATCACGGGAACTTGGGACGACGGCTATTTGAGTTTTGCCGGCGAGCGAGACGACCACTTACAGATTCGTTGGAATCGCGCAAAGGCACCCAAAGAACTTAACCGGCGGGTTTTGACCTACTTTTCTAAACTTGAAGCGGGCGCAAGGAAGCGCAAGGAAGCGTTTCGATCCAACTTGGAAATGCTTGACGCGGGTGATTGTGAGTTTGAATGGCATGCCGGCATTAAGGGATACGGCAGGATTGGATGGGACGCGGAGACAAAGCGTGTTCTATTTTTGGAACGCTCGGGAAAGGGTGGCGATTCGTTCAAGCGTGAAGCGAGGAGTTTTTGGGAGGGCTTGGCTTGTCATGCGAGTGATTTGGTCCCGTGGAGTTTGTTTGGGCTTTCGGTTTCAGTCCCTCATACAGCGAGACTGCATAGCTTTAAGGCATTAAGCGGACATATCACGTTCAAATTCGGTTGCAGGGGCTTATCGGTTCAAGCGGAGCGATGGGGGTTTGGGAATCAACTGGTTGGATCGAAAGGGTTGGTCAATTGGGCGAAAGCGGTTTTCGGAAACCTGCGAGTAGAGGAGCAACAGGAAGGGGTGTTATTGTATAAAAGAATGCCCTTCGGAAAGAAGAAGACTGTTTTTGTTAAGCATGAAGCGGAACATAATCGGATAATCAGTTTGGCTTGTGTTCACAATTCGAATTACCTGCCAAGCGAGAATTGGTTGAAATGCGATTTTTGAAAAGAAAGCCGAGTTATACGCGAACGCAAATCAAAAAGGCGCGTCCGATTCGGAATCCGGATTTGCAATATGTGGAACAAGAGAACGGTGAAGTGACGCTTCAAGTTCCGGCAGAAAAATCCAGAGGAATTACAAAATTGATTGCCAAAACCGGGCATGGTCCTGCTTTTAAAGAAGTTGAATTGGAACCGGTTGGCGGATTTGTTTGGAAAAACTGTGATGGAAAGCAAACCGTTGAGGGAATTGCAGAAAGATTACGCAAAGAGTTTAAGTTAGAGAAATTGGAAGCGGAAGCGTCTTTATTGGCATTTTTGGAAACGCTTTCGCGCAGAAGATTTATTCTTTTGGAAGTGCCGAAAAAGTGAAGCAAAAAGACCCTCCATTAGGAGTTGCTTTTGCGCAGGCAAAGGGAAGTATTAAGCAACGACCATTGCGGCAGATTGCTTCTGGGACTGGTGTTTCGCTTGGAATTGCTTTGTTTTCGGGAGTGCAAGCGAGCCGCTTATTAAATCCTGCTGCAACGAATGACTTAGAGAATCAACAGAAATTGAAATTCCTTGTATTTTTGTCATTGACATTAAGTTTGACCGGGATTATTAATTCGATGTTGATGAGCGTTACGGAGCGATATCGAGAAATTGGAACATTAAAGTGTTTGGGTGCGAGGAATTCTTTTATTGTAAAGATTTTTTTAATTGAGTCTGCGATTGTGGGATTTTTTTCGAGTTTAATTGGAGTGATTTTTGGAATTGGGACGGTATTGCTATTCAAAGCGGTTCAAACGGGCCTATCAAGTTCAAATTGGGCCGCAATAACCCAGGTTACTTTTTTGTCAATGGCGATAGGAATGGGGATTACGATTCTTGCAACGATAATTCCTGCTATTCAGGCAAGTAGAATGCCCGCGACTTCAGCATTAAGGGTGGAAATTTAATGTCGAATGAACTGATTGTTCGAATTCGCGACGTTGCAAAAGAGTACCGAATGGGCGAGGAAACTGTTTATGCTTTGAACGGAGTTTCTCTTGATGTTTCTCGCGGGGAATACGTTAGCATTATGGGGCCGAGCGGAAGCGGAAAATCGACTTTGTTTAATATGATTGGCGGATTAGATAGACCAACTAACGGTTCGGTTTACATCAATGAAGTGGATATTGCTCAACTTAATAATAACGAATTGGCCTATTTGAGAAATCGAACGATAGGATATATTTTTCAAACGTTTAATTTGTTGCAAGTGCGTACGGCATTAGAAAATGTTACACTACCCATGTTGTTTGCGGGATTAGAACCGGACGCGGCAGATGATAAAGGTATGGAACTGTTAGGAAAAGTTGGACTTGCTGACCGATTCAATCATCGTCCTACCGAGTTGAGCGGAGGGCAACAACAGCGGGTCGCAATTGCAAGAGCATTGGCAAATGACCCGACGATTATTTTGGCGGATGAACCGACGGGGAACTTGGATTTAAAAACCGGAAAGGAAATTATTGAACTGTTAAGGAATCTAAATGAAGAAAATGACGTTACGATTGTTTCTGCAACTCATGATTTGAAAATGTTAGACGTAAGTGACCGTATTATTTACATACGCGACGGCGAAGTAGAGAAGATTGAAACTCGCGCGGAGTTGAATTTACAGATTGGGAGCGTAGACGGGATAGAGGGTTAGTTGCCCTCTTCGCCTCCGGCATTACCCATTCCTTGACCCATTTGGCCCGCTCGTTCTCGTGCTATGGTCGTGGGAAGTCGGTTGACATTGCCTTCTGCCGCTTTAGGTGGTGGTGCAGGCGGGACGTATCCGTTGTTGATGTCTGGATTTTGCGAAAACTGAGTTGGTTGCGGGTTTTCCATGCTGTTTGAGATGTCCGAAGGAGCATTAGGGTCGTTAGATAAGTTTTGCCGTTCGGGCAATTTGGAGCCGCAACCCAGGATTATCGCCGCACTTGCTATTGCTAACCAAGTTTTCATAAGTTCATTGTACAACGAATTGGTAAGATTTGAACGGATGAAAAAGGCATTGATAGTGTACGGGGGTTGGGAAGGACATTTTCCGAAGGAAGTTGCGGCGTTGTTTTCCGATTGGTTGAATAAGGAAGGATTTAATGTAACCGTTTCCGATTCATTAGATGCACTTAATCGATTAGAAGATTTTGATTTATTCGTACCTCATTGGACAATGGGAGAAATTGATGCACAAGTTATGACGAAAGTCTCTTGTGCAATTCAAAACGGAACTGGAATTGCGGGTTGTCATGGCGGAATGGGCGATTCATTCAGAAATTCAACCGATTGGCAGTTTATTGTGGGTGGACAATTTGTTGCTCATCCCGGCAATGACGGTGTTCGATATGAGGTTCAGTTGTTAGATGACGAGTTAACGAAAAATATTGAGAATTTTTTTGTGGAGACTGAGCAATATTATATGCACATTGACCCCGCGGTTAAAGTGCTTGCCATCACTCGATTTCCGGTTTCAAGCGGGCCACATGATTCGAATGGCGAAGTTGAGATGCCGGTGATTTGGACAAAGAAATTTGGGGAGGGCAAAGTGTTTTATTGTTCTCTTGGTCATCATCCCGATATTTTGAAAATTCCTGAAGTTGAATCCTTAATGAGGCGCGGAATGGTCTGGGCCAGTCGGTAGAATCGTGGAGATTTGAAAGCCATTGTAAAAACTCGCCCAGCCCCGGGTGCTGACCTTATCGAAGTGCCCGAGCCGCCATTGAAACCCGGGCACGTGAAAGTTCGTGTTAAGTACGGTTCGGTTTGTGGGACTGATATGCACATTTATGCATGGGACCCATGGGCATCCGGAAGAATCAAGCCGCCTCGAATCATTGGGCACGAATTCGCCGGAATTGTAGAAGAAATTGGCGAAGACGTGCAATTTCTTAAGCCGGGTGATTTGGTTTCAAGCGAGTCGCATATCGTTTGTGGGAAGTGTAGGCAATGCCTCGCCGGGCAAGGCCACGTTTGCGTTAAAACGGTTATTTTGGGAGTTGATACAGACGGCGGGTTTGCACCGTGGGCAGTCATACCGGAAGCAAACGCGCGAAAATCTAAATCAAACATTCCGCCGGAAATCGCTTGTTTGCAAGATCCTTTGGGGAATGCGGTTCACACCGTAAATGCCGGTTTGGTTGAAGGCCAAGATTTCTTGATTACCGGTATGGGGCCAATTGGACTGTTTGCAATCGGAGTTTGTAAATCGCTTGGAGCGCGTTCTGTGGCGGTGACCGAAGTTAGCGCTTATCGAATTGAACTTGCAAAGAAAATGGGGGCCGATTTGATTATTAATCCGCTACAAGAAAATGCAATCGACAAATTAAGGTCAGAGTATCCCGAAGGTGTTGATGCTACTTTGGAAATGTCAGGTCACACTTCATCTTTTGATTTGGCAATCGAAGCGACGCGGCCCGGAGGTCGAATCAGTTTATTGGGAATTTTTCCAGAAAGAAAAATCAGCCTATCCGTTAACGAATTAATTTTTAAGGGAATTGATGTTCAATCAATTGTTGGGCGAAAACTTTATGAAACCTGGGACCAAATGAATTCTTTGTTATCAAGCGGAAAACTTGATATTACGCCGGTTGTCACTCATCAATTTCATTATTCAAAATTTAGTGAAGCAATGGAATTGATTGCTCAGGGAAAAACCGGCAAAGTTGTTTTTGAAATTGATTAGCGGCCGGTTTTGAAAGCCGACCGCTAACGTAGGTTTATTTGCCGCCGCAACAACCGCAATTACAATTGCAACCGTTACCGCAACATGAGCATTTGTCGTTCATGATTACCTCCATATTGGGTTTTGTCGAAGCCAACCACGCAGCACCCGGCTTCCCTCATCGCCAAACGGGATTCGAGTCGTTCCGCATCTTGCTGGAATTGATGGCTTTGGTCAATGTCAAAAGCGTCAAGTAATGCTTCGACCAAACCGGCAAATTCCGGTGAGAGTCGGTACTCCACCCAAGTTTGTCGGCGGCTTGTCACTACAAGACCCGCATTTCGAAGTACCTGCAGGTGAGTGGATAAAGTTGACTGGCTTAACTCAATCGCGTCAACCATTTCGCAAACACACAGGGAATCGCCGCCGAGGCGGATTGCGTTAAGGATGCGAACCCGAGTTGGGTCTGAAAGTGCTTTTGAGAACTGAACCAGTTTTTCCATATCGGTATATTGTATTATACCGATATAAAGTACAAAAAGTTGCACTTTTCGTGACTTTTTGTTTGAAATTTAGCGGGCTGCAGTTAGAATCGGAAGTCAAACTTAAGCAGCGTCATCTTGCCGGGTATCCAAACGTACAGCCGGCTCTGCACTCGAATAATCCCAATTGTCGCAATCAAGCCGCTTGCAATAAAGCATTCGCTGCGTCGTTCCGTCTTCTGTTTCTACGTCCGCCTGCTGGGCAAACCGACACTCTTCACAAAGGTCCGGTTCCAATAAGCGCACGACTCTTAGTTCTCGTTTTGCCATCTCCCACTCCTGCCTTCCCCGTATTTGCCGTAGGAGAGGCGAATAAAGCCGAGTGTTGTTGCTGGGTTCCTGCGTATGAGTAGAATCTTTTGCCGTGCCCCCCGAGATTAATTCAGCAATCAGGTCCGTTTTGCCCTTGAATGATGGCGAAGCGATTTCATTTGCATTAGAATCTGACTTATTGCCTTCCGGGGCTTATGGTGAGAATTGGCTTATTGCGGTTGGAGAAAAAGTTTTTAGAGTTGAGGCACCGAACGGTTCAACTTCG
Source organism: uncultured Fimbriimonadales bacterium (assembly GCA_964546835.1). Taxonomy (GTDB): domain Bacteria; phylum Armatimonadota; class Fimbriimonadia; order Fimbriimonadales; family ATM1; genus JAHCHL01. The sequence continues at coordinate 4,139 of CAZJKW010000068.1, read as the reverse complement.
ATAAACGGTGTTGCTGTTCTTGGTGCCACATTCAACTTGCACGAGTTGAAATCATTTCGATATGAAGAGTTAGTTGATGCAGGTTGTTTGATTGCTGACCGAGGCGGCCGAGTTGTTGAATTGATTCGAGGGAGTACTGTTCACGCACCACAAATTGCCGCTACAGCAAAACGATTAAGACATCTTTCTGAAGGTGAAGAAATTGGTGGAGTCGTTGAAAAGAGGCGACTTTGTGCCAAGTGCAATCGGCCATTGCCAAAAGACACAGACGTTTGTGAGGCGTGCATTAATCACGGAAAAACATTAGTCAGAGTTTTTTCTTTTCTTGCTCCTTACAAAAAGTTTGTTGTGTTAAACGTTTGTTTGCTTTTTTTGGGATTAGGTTTGGAATTAGTTCCTCCGTACGTTGCCAAAGTGATTGTTGATCAAGTTTTGACACCTAAGACAGATGGCGGTTTGTTCTTGTTGTTGATTGGCGCACTTGTTGGTGCGAAAATTGTTTTGACGGGCGTTCAAATTGCAAGACTAAATTTGGGTGCATGGCTTGGAAACAAAGTGATTATTGATATTCGAGGAAGGTTGTTTAAACATATGCAGGCCTTATCGTTGTCGTTTTATGATCGGCGAACGATTGGAAGCGTTATGTCTCGAATGACCCAAGACACAGGTGCGCTTTACGACGTTTTGGTTGACGGAATCCCGATGCTTTTGTCCAATGGCTTATTGCTTTTGGGTATTCCGGTTGTACTGTTTTTTATGAATTGGGAAGTGGCCTTGTGGACTTTACTGCCTATTCCATTTGTTCTTTACATGGTCAAGCGATTTAGAAAAAGGATTGACAGAGTTTGGCGACGTTTTTGGCATAGTTGGTCACGATTGAGCGGAGCATTAACGGGAGTTTTAAGTGGCATGAGAGTTGTTAAAGCATTTAAGGGCGAAGATAGAGAAATTGCACGGTTTGATAAACGGATTAGGGGATTGGCAGATGACGCCTATGCCGCTGAATCTGCATGGGCAACATTCTTCCCCATCATTACTTTGCTTGTAAGTTTTGGAACGATGTTAGTTTGGTATTGGGGCGGGCGAGGCGTTCTTGAAAACCGAATGTCCGTTGGAGAATTACTCGCATTTATTACCTATTTGACCATGTTGCAGGGGCCATTGCAAATGTTGACCCGGCTTATTGATTGGACGAGCCGCGGATTAACAGCCGCTGAAAGAGTTTTTGAAGTAATAGATACGGTGCCAGATATTCGACAGCCAAAAAATCCGATTTCGCTGGAAGATTACAAAGGGCACATTAAGTTTAATAAAGTGCATTTTGGGTATGAAAAAGCACATGAAGTTTTGCACGGAATTTCATTTGAAATTCAGCCGGGCGAGATGATTGGGATTGTTGGGGCGAGTGGAAGTGGAAAAAGTACCACGATGAATTTGTTATTGCGATTCTATGATCCCACCGAAGGAACGATTGAAATTGACGGATATGATTTGCGAGATCTGGATTTGGAACAGTTCAGAGTGAGAGTTGGCGCCGTACCCCAAGAATCATTTCTTTTTCCGGGAAGTGTTAAGGACAATATTGCTTATGGAAGACCCGACGCAACTTTGGAAGAAATAATTGCCGCAGCGAAGGCGGCAAATGCGCATGACTTTATCACCCATTTTTCCGATGGATATGATTCGTTTGTGGGTGAGAGGGGGCAAAGGCTTTCAGGAGGAGAACGTCAACGAATTTCTATTGCAAGAGCAATTTTGCATAATCCGAGAATCCTAATTTTGGATGAAGCAACTTCCTCCGTAGACACGGAAACCGAGCGAATGATTCAAGAGGCATTGGCTAATGTTGTTGAAGGGCGAACGGTTTTTGCTATTGCTCACCGATTAAGCACGTTAAAGAATGCCGACCGAGTTCTTGTCCTTGACGAAGGCAAAATTGCAGAAGTCGGTACCCATGACGAGTTAATGGAAAAAGGTGGAATCTATCACAAATTGGTTACGCTACAACAAGAAATGTCGAAAATGCGAAGCGAAATGATAGGCAGCGAAAGCGAAGATAATTAAACCCTGGCACGAATGGGTCCGCGAATTTTTGAACGAATTTGAACGAGTTCTGCAAGTATGCTCACCGCAATTTCCTCGATGGATTCACTACCAATGTCTAGCCCCATAGGGCATCTCACAAGGTCAAACTCTTGTTCAGTACAAATGCCTTCTGCAATCATTTCTCTTTTAACAACTTCGCGCTTTCTCTTACTGCCAATCATTCCCAAAAATGCGCGTGGTTTTTGAATTAGTTCTTTCAAAACTTTTGCGTCGTTTCGGTGTCCTCTTGTCGCAAGGCAGAGATAGGTGTGTTCGTTAGTTGTTAAGTTTTTTGCATATGTTTCCGGATTCTCACAAATGCAATTGGTTGCCCACGGCATTCTTTCTTTTGTCACGAACTCCGGTCGGTCATCAATAACAGTGACTGAAAAATTGAGTTGAGCACCGAGTTTAGTTATCTCGCGACCAACGTGACCGCCTCCAAAAACATAAAGGTTTTCTTGTAGCAAAATCGGAAGAATAAAGCGATTTTCTGCTCTTGTTTCTCTTCTGGTTTGCATGGAGGACTGAATCTGTTCGTCCGCATCTGCTTTTTCAAACCAGCGTGTAATACCGGTAGTTAAATCAAATTCCAATGCACCTTCGACGTTTTCGATGGCATTTTCGAAAGCATTAAGATATTTTTCAGGCGAAGGAACTAGCAACACTGCTACTCTGCCTCCGCATATAAGCCCATCGTCCCAGCCAAAATCATCGTCGAGTTTGAATTCGTGAAGAGAAGATTTACCACTGCTGATTGCTTCTAAACCGAAACGTCTTGCTTCCATTTCAAGACAACCGCCGCCAATGGTGCCTTTGATTTGGCCATCCCGTAAAAAGAGTCCAATTGCACCCGGAATTTGTGGAGCCGAACCGGATTTTCCGACTACGATGGCGAGGCAAAATTGCACTTCGTTTTTGTGAAGTGCAATGGCTTCTCTAAGAACATTTTTGTCCATTTATTTATCAATTGCTCTTATTACGCGCATTGCAACTTGATGGTTACCAAATGGAGGCATGATGTATGCGCCTTGTGCCAGTTTCGGAAGCAAACGTGCAAATTCGCAAGCAATATCAATGCCCATTTCTGCAGCATCGGGTTCTTCAACGTTGTCGAATTTCTTTCGAAGCCATTCCGGAACTACAATTCCGGGAACTTCATTGTGCATAAACTCGGCATGACGCTTGCTCCGTAGTGGCATTACACCAATCAAAATGGGCAGATTGACTTTTTGCGCCATTTCTTGGGCAATTTTTGCCTGTTCTTCGACGAAAAGCGGCTGGGTGAAAATTACATTTGCTCCTGCATCTGCCTTTCGCCTTAAGCGATCCAATTCAAACTCTAAATTTTCTGCCATCGGATTCATCGCGACGGCAATCGTAAAAGCACATTTTTTGGCAACCGAATTTCCTGCAAGGTCTTTGCCGGCGTTAAATCTTGAAAGGATTCTTACGAGGCCAACCGAATCAATATCAAACACGGAAGTTGCACTTGGAAAATCTCCGATGTTTGCCGGGTCTCCAGTGACCGCAAGTACGTTTCGGATTCCAAGTGCATGTGCGCCGAGTAAGTCTGCCTGTATTGCGAGGAGATTTCGATCCCGGCAAGCAACATGCATCATAACTTCGATTCCGATTTCTTGTTGAATAATTGCAGCAATTGCAGAAGGTGTCATTCTCAATCTTGCTCTTGCGCCGTCACTTATGTCTATTAAGTCACAACCAATTTCATGTAGTTCTTTAGCGCCTCGTAAAACTTTTGAAGTGTCAAGTCCACGCGGCAAGTCAAGCTCGACAGAAAAAACGAATTGCTTGCCAAGTTTTTTTGAGAATTCGCTTGGAGTACTTTCTTCAAGCGGTTTTTTTGCAACGGATTCTTCTAATTTTATGGATTGGCGAACTCTTGGAATTATGTTAGTGAGTTCTTTTTTGATTGCGGCAATGTGGGTGGGTAATGCGCCACAGCATCCCCCTATCATATTCGCTCCGGCGTCTGCTAAACGCGCTGCGGCCTTTCCAAAGTACTCCGGATTGGTGTCATAGGCATAAGTCCC
>CAZJKW010000067.1:0-11381 GCA_964546835.1 uncultured Fimbriimonadales bacterium | reverse complement strand
GTCAACATAACCGGTACCCGGCTCCCAAAAGACAACAGGCGTCATCAAGAATGCAAGCGATGCAATCCAACTCGCAGTCATTCCAAATCTCTTGTTTGTAATGCCGTACAGCGACAAAATCGAGAATACTGCAAGCCAAAATGCGATCGTTTTTGCTCCAGTTTGGCCACCCAAGGCAAAGCCGTTGATATAAGCTGCATTAATTGTTGCTGGCACATTGCTGTGGTGCATAAAAGTGATGTAATCCAATTTGTCATGAATAAGCCAGATTTTTGACATTGCAATCTGGTGGCTCGTTGTATCCCAATCTGCTCCCATGCTTGGCAGCATTACAGAAGGGATTCGCAAAGTTAGTATAAGGCAGAATGACAATGCAATTGCAAATCCAAAGGCGTTAACCGGAGCAAAAAAGTGCTTTCGAAACCTTAACAGACCTAAGCCGCCCAAAATCACCAAAAGACCGGAAGCAAAAATGGCAATTCGAACAGAAAAGAAACTGCCGATGAAAAAAGTTGAGTAGCCAACCAAACATAAACCGACTGCACCGCACAAACCCCAAACAGCAGCAGGATGAAATTCCCTGACAAATCTTCCAATTGCAAAAAATCCCAATCCCGCGGTAAGCAAACAGAGTAGTGAAATCGCAAGAAAAGCGTAAATGGGAGATTCGATAATCATGATTCTTGCTTGTTTGACATAGGGCGATTTTTGGAGTAGCAATTACCGCAACAAATTCGATCAAAGTGAAAGTGAGTCTCGCAAGAACTGTACCTAACCGGAGTATAAAGAAAAAAAGACCCCGCATCATGCCGGGGCCTTTTTGGGTAGGAGCGGGACTACACTGTTCTTCGACGTCGCGAAATGAAAGCTGTTAAGCCGATGCCAATGGCAGCCAGACTCGCAGGTTCGGGGACGACGTTGCCGCAGATTTTCACCATATCATATCGGTGAGTTCCTGTTGCTGCGTAGGTGCTTGAACCGTTTGAAGCAGCATAAGCTGAATAAGTTTGACTGTCGTCGTAGTCTCCTGACGATGGTCCAAAAATGGAAACCATTCTGATTCCAAAGTTTGGATTATTGTCAGCAGTCAAGTCGGCTGAAATGTCACCGGTTCTGACGTTGAACCAAGTGTCCCCGGCATCACCTTTATAGATTCTTCCATTATTGAAAGTGCCGAGGTTCCAATTGACCCCATTGTCAACAGTGTAATCGAGCCGAATAAATCGGCTTGATGTGTTGCTATGGCGGGTGTCAAATTTGATGACAATGTCTTCATATCCCACTGTTGAAACCATGAACATGACACCTGCGATTCCGCTACCTGCACCTTGTGCCTGGTAGGTTGTGGTTCCCCATCCATAGTTATTCGGTGTCGTATTTACAGGGTCGCTGGATCCACCATTTGCCGTTCCACTGGCAAACGAACCCGTTATTCCACCCAAGAGTGATGCTGTTCCAGAGCCAAGTGAAGGAAGGGGGCTACTGGTTCCTCCCGGAACTGTGGTAGTTGACGTGCCGTTAAAATCCCAAACCACGAATGGATTGATGCCGGCAAACGCTGCCCCTGCAATTGACACGAATGTCACTGTTGCGATTGCTTTCATGTTGATTCTCTCCTTTCAAAGTGTTCGGAACACTTTTAGAACGTCGAGAGAATTCCATCCGATTGTTAGTGGAAGGTTTATTAATGGTTAAATCATCATAAAGAGTGCATTAACCCTTTCTTAACAATTGATTCAAATTGCGTTTATTCTGCGCGCATGCTTTCAACGGGGTCTTTTTTGGCTGCGCGAATTGCCGGAAGCAGACCAAAAACGCAACCGACTCCAATGCTTAGTCCCATTCCAAGAAACACAACTCCAAAATCAAGAATAGGGCGAATCGGTGTTAGTGAAATGATTATCAAAATCGCCAAGTAAGTAAGCAACAATCCCAGCAGGCCACCTCCGACCGTTAACAAAACTGATTCGGTTAGAAAATGCACAAAAATGTCCTTTCTTCTTGCGCCAACCGTTTTGCGAATGCCAATTTCTTTTTGCCTTTCATTTACATTCATCAACATTACCGTCATTACACCAACGCCACCAACAAACAGTGCAATTGTGGAAATTCCAACGACAAGGTATGTCAATAAATTTAATACTTTGTAAATCACTTGTAGTAAATCTTCTTGTGTTAAAACTGAAAAAGTTTCCTTATCATTTTGAGATTTTTTGACAGCGTTAAAGATTCCGTTTTTTATTGTTTCCGGTTCTACGGTTGGGTCACCTTGTGCCATGATTCGGTCAATTTGAGTTCTACCGCCTGCCAATTTGTCGCGTACAGAATTGAAGGGCAAATAGACAATTGATGTAAGCGGATTGCTTCCAAGTACGTTTCCGCTACTTTTTTCTTGGGTAACTCCGACCACTTTGAATGCTTCTCCATTTACAAATATGTTTTTGCCAATGGGGTCCTCGTTTTCAAAGAGTGATTTTGAAACAACCGAACCAAGAACGACTTCCATTGCATTCGGATTTGTAAACGGTTTTCCCATTGAAAAGTCATGTTGCCGTACTTGAAACCAACTTGGGTCTACGCCCAGCGTAAATGCGGTTGGCGCGATTCCTTTGTTGGAAACTACTCCCGCAACAAAAGTCCATTTTGCCGTTCGAATCACATGTGGGGCGTTTTGGACCGCAATTTCATCTTTAACTGAAAATGGAGACAGACCGATATTGCCGCTGCTTCCAAATCCTGCTTCGCTGATTTTTCCGGGCAAAACGACAACCACATTGACCCCCAATTGGTCTACTTGATCTCGCACGCTGGAACGCACTCCTTGTGCAATTGAAATCAGAAGCATAACTGCCATGCTGCCAACCATGATTCCAATCGCACTGAGCAAAGATCGGACCCAATGCTCTCGAACGCTATTCAGTGCAACAACCATCGCCGAACGAAACATTAAAGATATTCTACGGCGTTTGCGGTCGCTTCAAAGCAACCTCGCAAAAATGCCTGATTTTATGCGTTCATCCTGTGGAATTGGATTATTGAGCCGATACAAGAAGTAAATCGAGTTCACCTTCATTGGGGGTTGTGGTCTTTGCTCTCCTTTCGCCGCAGCCCCCCTTTTTTATTCAGGAAGGGCCTTTTGCTTAATGAAATGCTCGATGTCGTTGGGTCCCAGTATCCGTACTTGGGGTCTTGCTTCAACCAGAAAAGACTCAAAGTCGTTTTCGCCAAGAAGTCCTTCGCTTACAAATTCTTCGAAGATTGCGCGTAGAACCGAACCATCTGCGGGCGGAGTTGAATATGCATCCATCCATAAGCCGGGGCCTTCTCGCGTTTCGTATGCTACGGCCGCCACATAAGTTTCTGATTCGGCTTGGGCAACCAAATCCAAGGATGCTTCTGTGACCCATGAGCCCTTGAGGGTCGCAAATCCGACTGCTTCCAACTCTCTTTTGACCTCGGCTTCCGGTTTTGGGGTCTGAGAAACAATGTGAACGCCGGTTTTGGCATCTACAAACGTGAGATGAATGCAATCGCTTCTCTTCCTGTACATTACGCAGCAATCGCCTGCCTCACCGTATCTTTGTACGGCATCGGCAAACTCGGAGTAATCAACAATTAGCGTCATTTGTATGGGTGAAACTTACCAGATGCCGTCGAACAATGGATAGAATCCAGGTATGCAATTGCCGCCGGTGAATTTTGCTAGATCCCAGTATGCAAAAGTTCGGCCGGTTGCAATGAACCATATTGCATTGAACAATGGTTTTATCGCAGGTCGAAAAAAGGCTATTGTCGAAAATGGATTGCTCCATGGCTACAATATGCTACTTGGATCCGGGTCTATTGATGCATTTAGTTTAACGGAAGAGGAGCCAAGGGGATATGTGTTTCGTGACAGCGATGTTTACAAATGGTTAGAAGCAAGTGCATATGTGCTTACTGAGCAACCCGACCATCCCATTAGGGGTTTTGTCTTTGACATCATCAAGAAGATAAGTGCTTCCCAAGATGCATCGGGATATATCAACAGTTCGTTTCCACCAAGAAAACTTAACGAAAGATTGACGAATCTAAAAGATGCTCATGAAATTTACTGTTTTGGGCATTTGATTCAAGCAGGAGTTGCATTGAAACGGGCAGGAATTAGTGAATTGTTTGAAACAACAATCAAGGCCGCCGAACATGTTGAAAAGAGTGGACAAGCGTGTGGTCATCCAGTTTGTGAAATGGCAATGGTCGAATTGTTTCGCGAAACTAATGACAACAAGTGGCTGAAATGTGCAAAAGCCATGTTTGATTTTAGAGGGCAAAAACCCGGCAATTTCGAGAATTCTGAATATTATCAAGATCATTTGCCTGTCTATCAGCAGAAATCAGCCGTTGGGCATGCCGTTAGGGCATTGTATCTGTATTGCGGAATGACAGACTATGTTTTAGAAACGGGCGATATGAAGTTAAACGAATCACTTCTGCAATTGTGGCAAGATGTTTATCTCGCCAAGAAATACATTACGGGCGGAATTGGTGCACGACACACGGGTGAGTCATTTGGTGAACCTTTTGAATTACCAAATGCAACAGCATATTGTGAATCGTGTGCCGCAATTGCATCCATTATGTGGAATTGGAGATTAATCGCATTAAGAGATGAATCGAAATACTGGGATGAAATTGAGCGAGTCATTTATAATGGTTTTTTGTCCAGTTTCTGTAACGATGGAAAAAAGTATTTTTATGTCAACCCGTTGGAAGCCGATGAAACTGTTGAACGAAAAGAGTGGTTTTCATGTGCTTGCTGTCCTCCAAACATCATGCGTATGATAGCATCGATGCAGTCAACTTTTATTCATTTGATTGATGATGGAGTATCGCTAAATTTATATGAACCGATGACCTATGACAACGGAATTGACCGCATCCAGATTAAGTCGAATTATCCTTGGGAATCGAAAGTTACGGTCATCACTTGGAATTTTGAACAAAGGAAAATCCGACTCAGAATTCCAAAATGGTGCAAAAATGCATCTGTACAAATTAATGATTTGGAAAACAGAAAGGTTGAATCCGGGTGGCACACGATTGACCGAATTTGGAAACCGGGAGATATAATTCACTTGAATTTATCCATGGAAACCTGTCTTGTTGATGACAATCCTATGGTTGAATCCAATCGAGGACTTCATGCGTTGCTGCGAGGTCCTATTGTCTATTGCAAAGAGGAATTTACTGAAAAACCTCAGATTGATTTGCAGGAATTGTTTGACCCCATTGTAACGATAGAAGAATTTGTTCCTTACTTTGCTTGGAGGAACCGCGGCCCGTCAAGAATGAAGGTGTGGCATTGAAAAAAGTCGCTTTAGTTGGGTTTTTATTGACGATTTGGTCCATTTCATTTGGCAGTGAATTGCGGGACACGATTGAACGCTTAGCAAAGATGGACCGTTTTGGGAATTCGAGTCCGGAGTTTGAGAAACTTTTGAGAGAAAGCGGATTTGATGTTCAATCGGAGGCGTTTCAAGTCCTTGTTCCAAAAAGTTCCGATGCAAACATCATGGTTGTTAATGGAAAAAACAAAGTGATTTATCCACTTTGGCCAAATGGTGTTCAAACATCTGCTTGTAACTTGCAGGGTCAGCTGTTGTTTGCGGGAAAGGGTCGCTGGACTGATTTTTCCGGCAAAATTGTTTCGGAGACAATTGTTGTTTTAGATTATGATTCGGGACAGAACTGGAGAAATGCAGCAACCCTGGGCGCAAAAGCCATTTTGTTTACTGGGAATCAGTTTTCCAGGTTTGAATCAGAGCAAAAATGGAGCTCCGTTTCTTTGGATATTCCGAGATTTTATGTAGAAGGGCTGTCGGATTCCCTGAATGGCGAACTTGTTCGAGTTAAATCGGACCAAAAATGGGTCATTAATGACAACAAAAACTATTACTTTACAATCAAGGGCAGAAATTCAAAAGACTGGATTATGCTTAGTTCATATTACGATTCGATATCTGCGATTCCAGAAATGAGTCATGGCGCTGAACAAAGTTGTGGTGTAGCGAGTTTGATTCAAATTGCAAAATATTTCAAGAGTAACCCACCAAAACGCAATCTGATTTTCGTTTTTACCGGCGCACACTTTTTGGCAATGCAGGGAATGCGTGATTTTGTTTCATACCGGATGCGCGACAATTGGGCAATTTTGGGAGGACAACCTCCGAGAATCAGTGTATCGCTTGATATTTCGTCCCGCAGCAAAACGATTGCAATGCTTGGTTCAGGGTGGTGGATAGATTATCGCCCTGAAACCAATTCGGACACGCATTCGACCGCACGAAGTTTGGCGAGTTTTTTTGATTCCAAAGAAATTTGGGACGGAGTAACCAACCCCGATGGTCGAAATTTCAAAACAAATATTCCCAGCCGGTTTGCTTGCGAAGCGGAACTGCTAAACCTTGGAAATCAGCCCGCGATTACATTCTTTACCTCTCACGATTTGAGACCGTTCTTAGATTCTCCGGCAGATACGATTGACAAAATCGAATGGAAAAACCTTGAACAACAGTATGGAAATTTGATTAAAGCATGCAACATCTTGGCGAATGCTCAAGAAGATAAATCCGGACAAAAGAAAGGATCGATTCGATTGCCGGAGCCAAGACTTTTATCTGGATTATCTCTTAAAGGCGGTTTTTCAACCATCAGCGGAAAAGTTTTGATATTTGATGCGAAGAGGAGTTTTCGTCCAAGTGTCATTGTTCCTGGTGCAATCGTCTCTGTAAAAAACAACTTCCACACTTACTTTGGGGTTCGAGGAAATTATATGGTTACCTCTGATAGCGAGGGTCGGTATTTCTTGAAAGGATTGCCGGTAATTACGGCATTTCCAGAAACAAATAGGGGGCCTTTTTTGATTGAAGCATTCAAGTTGGATGCAAATCAGCGACCAAAGCAAGCCATTGATTTTGGGCAGCAGTCTTCGGATGACTACAGTTCTTTGATATGGTTGAAAACTGCTTACAGAGAAACTCCACTTGTTCTGTTCGATTCCATTCCTGTTTGCTTTTTTAGTGCTGTAAATCCTTTAACACTAACTTCATTAAATGTTGTGAATATTTTTGATTCTGTCGGTGATAATTACGCAAGACATTTTTCTTTTGAAGCGACTTTCGGTGCCTTTCGCTTTCAGAGTTACCGAGATACGGGAATCGTTGCCTATATTCCAAAAGCAGGCAAACACAAATTTCAATTATCCGAGCTGTTCGGTCCTGTTGGAATGCTTTTGCTAAATGCCTCTATCGAAAAGCAGAATGGCTTTGGATTTAACTCAGGCGAAATTCAGTCCGTTGGCAAAAATTCAACTATTCAGGCAGCAAATGACTTATTAATGATTAACCAATCCCGAAGAAATGAATTAGCAAAGCGTGGAATTGTTAACTCAGGAATTGATCACGTTTTGAACTCAGCGGCCAGAACATTGGATGAAGCCATTAACGCCCAAAAGAACTATGACCATGCTACGGCTATTCAAAAAGGTCGAGAAGCAATGGCGCTTGGAATGCAAACTTATCCCATTTTGAAATCCACAGCAAGGGATTTAGTGTTTGGGCTTGGATTTTACTTGGCATTACTAATTCCATTCAGCATATTCTTGGAAAGACTGCTGTTTCAAAATCAGAGTATCGGCAAGCGAAGTTTGTTTGCGGGAATTATTTTTTCAATCGTTTTCTTGCTATTCAGAGTCATTCATCCGGCATTTGCATTTGCGGAAAATACTCTGGTGCTCTATGTTTCATTTATAATGGGTGCATTAAGCGTTATGGTAATCACTTTCTTGATTGGAAAATTTGAATCAACGATTCAGCAACTTACAAATCATGACCAAAAATCAAGCGGTGCCATTACTACGTCGGGACTTGCAATTGGTCTTAGTTTAACCAGCATGAGGCGAAGGAAATTGCGTACTACGACAACAACGCTGAGCATTGCACTGGCAACTTTTTGTGTCATCTGTTTTGCAAGTATTTCTCCGACCCTTCGCTTCAATGAAGTTGGAGTCAGCGGTACGCCAACATATCCAGGGATTTTGCTTCGCAATTTAGACTTTTCGCCACTTGAGGGAAAAACTGCTGATGATTTTGAGTTGGCTTTTCCAAAGGGAATTCTATCACCAAGAATTTGGTACTACGGTGCAGAATTTGCAACAACAAGTTTGATTCCAGTTGAGGCAGATTCTTCTTCAACTTCCGTTACTGCCCTACTCGGTTTATCGGTATCAGAAGACAAACTAACGAAAATATCTAAAGCGATTATGGCCGGCAGCTACTTTACTGCGGATGATGCAAATGAAATTTTGTTACCGGATGATGTGGCGCAACGGCTAAAACTCACCCCCAATGATATAGGCACGAAAATCCAAATCGCCGGGGTTTCATTTCGACTGAACGGAATTCTTGACGGCAAGATTTTGAAGTCCATTTATGATTTGGATTCGGAGAGCATTTTGCCCGCTGACTTTAGTTCATCGCGCAGACTACAAAATCTTGGGCAAGCCGGAAGTTATGCTTTTAGGACTTACGTTCGCTGCGAACCATCGGTAATTGCAATTGTTCCCTATCGCATTGCTCTTCAGTTTGGTGGAGATTTGAGATGTGTTGCAGTTGGATTTGAGAATTATCAATTAGTCGGCAAAGTTTTGCGCGATTGGATGCCGAAGACCGGCTTGAATCTTTACGGAGGAATCATGGGGGAAAACAAGCCCGAAATCAAACGGTTTAGCACCGTTGCATCATCAAAAACAACCGGGATTGAGTTCATTTTGATACCGCTTGCAATCGCAGGGCTAATTGTTTTTAACACTATGTTTACCACAGTTCTTGAAAGAAAGAGAGAAATCGGAATATTCGGTGCTATTGGCCTTAATCCCAAGCAAATAGGGCACCTGTTTTTTTATGAATCCGTTGTTTATGTTGTACTGGGTTCGGTGCTTGGATATTTAATTGCCCAGGGTTTTGGGTTCATAAATCGAGAGTTCCATTGGTTTGACGCCATCCAACTAAACTTTAGCAGTGGCTCAAGCGTTCTCGCAACTCTATTGATTGGGTTTATTGTATTGTGCAGTACGATTTATCCGGCAAAACTGTCAGGAAAACTTGCAAGTTCCGGAACTGATGACGATTGGACAAAACAACTGAGTGGAAACGATGAATGGCATTTCGATTTGCCATTTACAGTCAGCCAAACACAATCCAAAGGATTCTTGGAGCATTATTACCAATGGCTTAAGAGTCACCAACAATATATGGTTGGTAATTTTGTTGCGGAAAGTATCACAAGAGATACAAATTCTGTTCGATCTATGGTTTGGCTTGCCCCATACGACCTTGGAGTTCAGCAACAAATTCAGATCCATTTAGAGGATACAGAATTAGAAAACATTAAGTCTGTCAGATTGGCTGTAGTAAGAAATTCTGGCGATCCATCTCATTGGAACCGACTAAATGGACGGTTTTTGCAAGAAATTAGAAAGACTTTTTTGTCTTGGCGAACCAAAAAAGAACAAATTCAATTTGAGAGCAATCTATCGTAGAACTCTACCAAAATTTTGCGACTGTAATCCCAGGCTAACATATTCTCAACCCTTTGTCTTCCAATTTCTCCCATCTTCTTTCGCATATCCGGGTCGTTGATAAGTGAAATCATGGACTCTGCCATTAATCGCTCATCATCATTTTTCACGTAGATTGCTGCCTCGCCCGCAGAATATTTGGACTCTTTTAAGTCAAAACTAATGATCGGCAAACTCATTGCCATATATTCGACAATTTTATTCATTGTACTTACATCATTCAGCGGATTTTTTGGATCCGGTGCTATTCCAAAGTCAGCGGTGCATAGGAATTGTTTTAGCTCTTCGTCAGAAACTCGACCGGTAAAATGAATTTCATTTTCAAGTTGTAAGTCTTTGGTTAATGCAACGAGGTCGTCAAAACTGTCACCACTTCCGATAAAGGTAAAAGCGGTGTTGTTGAGCCCAAGGTCTTTTGCTATTTTGATTGCCCGAATTGCGTAGTCCACCCCATCTTGTGGCCCCATAACTCCCAGATACACACCGAGAAAATCTTCTCCGCGCTTCAACGCTGCTTTTGGTTCAACTCGCGTAAACCTTGAAAGAAGCGGCCCACTTCTCACTACCGTGATTTGTGATTCCATTTTTCCACCTCTGCTTATAGCAACTTCTTTGTATGACTCGTTTGTTGCAATAACCGCATCGGCAGTTTCAAATTGCTTTTTTTCCATCCATAAAAGCCCGCGCCAAAAAATGTCCTTTCTCTTAAACTTTGATTCATACAACTCAGGCGACAGGTCATGATGATCAAAAACAAACTTCACTCCGTTTGGCTTGTACTTTTTTGCAATTTTCCAAAACGTTTCTGGATGATTACATGAATGAATAACATCAAACTTTTCTTTTTCCCAAATCATGGCAACCAGTGATTTCGTTTGTTGATAACAATACCAAAACTCTTGCAGGAAACTGAATTTACTTTTTGTTGGTTTTGGCATCGGATAGCGGTAAACATGAATGCCTTCAATTATCTTGTTTGGTTCATTAAGTTCGTTTTGTGGGCATGGCGAGATGACGCTTATTTTATAGCCTGCTTCCGTAAGAGCAAGCGACTCCATCCAAACTCGCCTGTCAAAAGGCACCGGAAGATTTTCAACAAGAATTAAGATATGACCTTTGCTCACCAATACAGTCCGTCGTAATTTTTCAATTGGTCCAACCCGTCAACCCGAACCAAATCAATAATACTTTTTGCGTTCGGGATTTTTTCGATAAGATCAGAATAAACTCGTGCATTGTGACCAAAAACAATCACATCTGCATGATCAATGGCATCGCTTGATGAAACAAGTATTTTTTTGAGATGGGGCAATTCCGAGTCGATAAATTGTTTGTTTGAACCATAAAGGGAAGCATATTCAACATTTGGATCAAAAATTTTCAGATCAAACCCTTTTCCAATCAAAATTTCCGCCAAGGAAACCAACGGGCTTTCTCTTAAATCATCGGTTCCTTCTTTAAAACTAATTCCCATCATTGAAACTTTTTTGAATCCGGTTGCAATGATGCGATCTGCGACTCGTTCAATTTGTAGCTTGTTCGAATGCAGAGAACCTTCAAGCATAGGCAACCAGACATCCATTTCCCTTGCCTTAGAAGAGTATGCTCTCATATCTTTTGGAAGACAACTTCCTCCGTAAGCAAAGCCGGGTTTCATATACTTTGATGAAATGTTTAGTTTTGTATCTTTGCAAATAATTTCTAATGCTTCGCGTGAGTCCACCCCAAGTTTTAGATCGGAAGAGCACACGTCTGAACTCCAGTC
>CAZJKW010000066.1:0-11427 GCA_964546835.1 uncultured Fimbriimonadales bacterium | reverse complement strand
GGGGTGTCACCAAATCCCCAGTAAAACTACCAGTTATGTTTCAAAACCGGTTGACAAACGGCTCTCCCGAGAACATTAAGGTGTGAGCAAAAACTTCAAACCAACGAACCGCCCGGAAACCGAACCGGAAAAGCAACCAACCTGAACTTGAACCCGAACAAAAAGTCCAAAAATGACAATGATGAAGATGAAGTAGATGAAGTAAGTGAAGTAAGTGAAGTAGATGATATACGTGAACCGAGTGAACCGAGCCACAAGCAAAGGACACGCGAACGCTCATGCCGAATGGTTTCGGATGGATTTCTTCGGGCTCGCATTCAAACGTCAAGGCAAAACAAAGCGCATTTCAAGTTGGGACCCTACCGGCGGAAATGACGATTGGATTCGATTCGAGCCGAGAGAGAAAAAATGCATTGCCGAAAGCAACGCGGCAGGCATCATTAGGCATATCTGGTTCACGATAAGCCACCGGGACAAGTCCTACTTAAGAAAAATGGTGCTTCGAGCATGGTGGGACGGCGAGTCGAGTCCGAGCATCGAAACCCCCGTTGGTGATTTTTTCTGCCTCGGGCACGGAATTGCAAAATCGTTCGACAGCGCAATCATCAATTGCGTTACGCACGATGACAACGAAGGAAACCTGGGAGGCGGAGTTGCGCTGAATTGTTATTTCGCAATGCCGTTTTCTAACGGTTTTAAAATCGAAATTGAAAACGAGTCTGATGAAATCTGCGACAGTTTTTATTACTACGTGGATTTTGATGAACTCAATCATTTGGACGAAAATTCGTTGCGTTTTCATGCTCAATATCGTCAGGAGTTTCCGACAAAAGTTGAAGGTGGACCACTCGCATCCAAAGGCGAACATTATTGGAATCACATGAAAGAACCGAACATCGGCGGAGAAAACAATTATCTGATTTTGGATGCAATGGGCTCCGGTCATTTCGTCGGATGCAATATCAGCGTTGAAAATATTGACCCGATGCTTCCAAACAAAAAATTTGGAAATCAAGAGTTACAAGTGCCGGAATTAACTTGGTGGGGCGAAGGTGACGACATGTTTTTTATTGACGACGATACTTGGCCACCAAGTCTTCATGGCACCGGTAGCGAGGATTATTTGACTCAAGCATGGGGAATGCACAATCGCGCCTATCAATATGCGGGAGTTAGTGTTCATGAATATGAAAAACATCATCCGTCGCGTCGCGCATTGACCAGTTATCGGCTTCATATACAAGATCCGATTCTCTTTGAAAAAAGTTTGAGGTTTAGCATTGAACATGGTCATGCAAATTTGCAGGAAAACGATTATTCTTCTGTTGCGTATTGGTATCAAAACGAACCTCACGGAGAATTCCCAAAACTTCCAAAAGCGGAAGACCGAATCGCAAGGTTTGCGCGTTAAGCGTTAATCGGTTTTTTTCGAGATTCCCAAAGCGCATCGCGATAAACTTCGCCGCCGCTAAAAGTAAGCATCGCTTTTCCTTTTAATTGCTTACCATGGTAGGGTGAATTTTTGCCTTTCGAAAAAGTTTTGTTCACATCGAATGTCCATTCGATATCGGGGTCAATCACCGTGACTTGTGCAACTGGGGTTCGTCCCGGTTTCAAAGTTCCTGCATCCAGTCGGAAGATTTCTGCTGGCCGCGTGCTCATCCTGCGAATTGTTTCAAGCGGCGACAAAACGCCTTTGTGGGTGAGATGGGTTAAGGTGATTCCGACTGCCGTTTCGAGCATGACGATACCGAAGGGTGCTTCGTCAAACGTTCGGTCTTTTTCATATTTTGCGTGCGGCGCATGATCGGTCGCAATGCAATCAATCGTTCCGTCTGCAATGGCTTGAAGGATGATGTCCACATCAACTTGAGTGCGAAGCGGCGGACTCATTTTCCAATTTGTATCAAATGGCGGAATATCTTCATCGGTTAATGAAAAATGGTGAGGACAAACTTCCGCGGTCACCGGAGCACCGAGTCGTTTTGCTTGTTGAATAATTTCAACGGAACCCCAAGTGCTGACGTGAAGAATGTGTAACGGACAATTGGTTTCTAAACTTAGCATGCAGTTTCTTGCAACTTGTATCTCTTCTGCTGTTCTTGGCATTCCGGTTAATCCAAGCATCGCGCTCATAGCGCCTTCGTTCATGCTTGCCCCTTGGGTCATGGATTGATCTTCGCAATGAACGGCGACCGGGAGGTCAAGTTGCCTGCAAAGTTCCATGCACCTAAGCATTACTTGCGAACTTTGAATCGGAAAAGCATCATCGCTTGCGGCGACAATCCCAGCTCTTTTCAAAGCGGAGAAATCGCTTGGTATTTCGCCTTGCATTCCTTTTGTCAATGCGCCGATTGGAGCCACAAAGATTCCGCCTGCTTCCGGCGATGCACTTCGATCAAGAATGAAATCCACCAATGCCGGATTGTCGAGAGGCGGATTTGTATTGGGCATGCAGCAAATCGTTGTAAATCCACCCGCTGCAGCGGATTGCGTTCCGCTGATGATGGTTTCTTTGTGACCGAATCCCGGCTCGCGAAGGTGAACGTGCAGGTCAACTAATCCGGGAGTAATCCAACAACCTTCGCAATCAATAATTTCATCGGCGTCCGTTTCATCTACGGATTCACCGATTTCGGCAATTTGTTCATCCGCAATAAACACCGAACCAATCGTGTCTAAATTCTGAGATGGGTCAAGGATTCTTCCATTTTTCAAAACAACGTTCATGCAGATACTCCTTGGAGTGGTTTGGAATTTTCAAACGCCCAATCAAATGCTGCCATTCGGACGAAAACGCTGTTTTCAACTTGTTGCGTAATGACCGAGTTTTTTCCGTCGGCTGTTGAATCATCAATTTCTAATCCGCGATTCATGGGTCCGGGATGCATTACCAAGCAATCCGGTTTTGCATATCGAATTGATTTGGAATTGATTTGATATAGCGAAGCATATTCGCCGGTGCTTGAGATTAGTCCGGATTCCATTCGTTCTTTTTGTAATCGCAGGCACATGACGACATCTGCATCTGCAATGCCGTTTGCCAAATCGTAATGCACGGATGCCGGGAGGTGTCCCGGGTATCGGGGAATCAAGGTGCGCGGTCCGACCAATCGAACTTCGGCACCGAGTTTTGTTAGCAGCCAGATATTGCTTCGGGCAACTCGGCTATGTAAAACATCTCCGATGATTGCTACACGTAATCCGCTGATTGAATTTTTATGTTCGAGAATCGTGAGTGCATCGCCGAGGGCTTGCGTTGGGTGTTCATGCATACCGTCGCCGCCATTTAGAACAGGGCCTTCAAAAAATTTTGCAGCGAGATAAGGAGCGCCGCTACTTTTGTGCCTCATTACCAACGCATCAATTCCTTCATGTTTCAATGTGAGGACTGTATCTTTTAACGACTCGCCTTTAGACATGCTACTGCCTTGAACGCCGAATGACGTTACATCAAAATTCAGTTTTCGTGCCGCTTGCTCAAAACTTACGCGAGTCCGAGTGCTGTCTTCAAGAAAAAGCATTCCGACAACTTTTCCTTTGTAATTGGGGAGTGAACCGTTTTCACGAACTGCTTTTTTCAAGGATTGTGACCGCGCGATCAATTCGTTGATTTGGTCGGTATTTATTTCTCTGATTGACAATAGATGCATTTTCAAACTCCGGATTGAACAATAACCGAATCCTCGCCATCAACTTCAGCAAAGTGGACTTCAATTCTTTCTGATTCTGAAACGTCAAGTTGTTTGCCAACATAATTTGGTTGAATGGGTAATTCTCTGCCGCCCCTATCCACTAAAACAGCGAGTTGAATATTTGCGGGTCTTCCATGATGAATAATTGCATCCAGTGCTGCGCGAACTGTGCGTCCAGTTTGGATGACTTCGTCAACAAGGATGACTTGTTTATCTTGTACGGAAAATGGAATTTCAGTTTCGTCGTCTGAGATTGATGGGGAATCATCTCGGAATTTTCCAATATCAAGTTTTCCAACCGGAATTGTGACGCCTTCGATTTGGGTCATGGCAAATGCAAGTCGTTTTGCTACGGGAAATCCTCGATTTAGTACGCCGATCACAACGAGGTCGGACGCTCCTTGATTTTGCTCAAGTATTTGATGAGCCATTCTGCCAAGTGTGCGCTTAATGTCCGTAGCGTCAAGCCGGTTGTCTTGCATTGTCGTTATTATGCCAGTTACCGCCATCGTCGCGCTATACTCGGGTATGCACCGTGGGTTTGCAATTTTGATATTGGCGGGTTTAATTTTCGCCTTGGGAATTGCAATTCCGAATGTTGAGGTACCGATTGCTTACCTAAGAATCGGAAGTTTGATTTCAACGATTTTGTTTATATTGCTTCCAATAATGCTTTTATTTATTGTGAGTGGAATCAAGTGGAGTTCCTTGAAGGCCCTTGGTTTGATTTTGATTTCGTTGGGGTTATTCGGCGTCTGTTATTGGACTTTTAAAGAGGAAATTTTTGACCCTTTGTGGATTCAATCTTTCAAGCAACTTACCATTATTGGATGGGCAGGCGGAATTGGGATTTTGATTGCAGCGAGTTTGAGAGATAGGAATTTGATTTTTCCCATTGCAATTGTTTTGGCGACGGTTGACCTAATAGCGGTTTTTGCTCCATCCGGAACTGTAAAGCAGGCACTTTCTTCCGAAAAAGGTAAAGCGATTTTTGATGCTGTTGCCTTTAGGATTCCTGACTTTGGGAGAGCGACTCCCCTCGCACAAATCGGACCTGCGGACTTCTTGTTTATTGCAATGTTTTTTGCACTCATTTTTAAATTTGGAATGAGGACTAAAGAGACCGCGATAGCGATGGTTCCAACTTTGATTGTTTACTTAATCATTGCTTTACTTGTTGGGCCGCTTCCTGCATTGGTGCCCATAGGCCTTGTTGTTCTGTTTGTTAACAGAAATCAGTTTTCGTTGAGTAAATCTGAAAAGCAAATGACGCTTGGAGTTGGAATTGTGTGTGCCGTTTTGTTAGCAGCCGTATTTTTTAGAGCAATTTAGTCCGAAGTTCTGCCATTCGAGAAGGCAATTCCGACCGTTCAATGGGTCCGTATTGAACGTCTCGCAGTGAAATATAAACACCCTGCTTCCCGGGTTTTAGCGCATGGCACCTTAAGACAATGTTTGTTGGGAATTGACGTGCGATATCGGAATAGTCGCTTGGATTGGAGGAATAAACGATGATTGCGGGAGCATTAAGACGTTGAATAGAAGTCGCAAGCCCTAATGACTGCATTCCAAATGACTGGATGTTTCCGGTTATTTGGCTCAATCGTGTAATTACTTTGGTCAGCAAAGCTTTATTCTCCGTAATTTGGGCGAGATCAATGAGTGAGTTTATGGTGATTGAAGTTAAGGATAATGAGTCAGTATCGGAAACGATAATCGAGTTACAAAAGAATCCTGCAAAGTTGATAAATGAAGACAAAACATAAAAGAATCCACCGCTTGGGCTATCAAAAAGTTCATCAATTCTTGATGCTATTTTTGTTGCATTATCAAGGACGTTTCGGTTTCCGGTTGCATTAAATAAGTCAATGGAAGCACGCAAAAAATAGGCAAAATCTCCCAAATAGCCGTTTGCCCTTGCTCTACCTTCGAGGGCATGGTTGACATCTCCGAGTGATGAGAGGAACACATTGCAAGCAGCGTTGTATGATTTGTTTGCTAAAGCAATAAAGTTGGAATCATTTAACAAGGTGCCGATTACTGCAAGCGCAGAAATTACCGCCGCATTTGAATTAGCATAAGACGCATCAATTTTTCGTAACTTGTTTCGATTTTCCAAAAGCGGTTTTAATAGATCGGTATCTGTTTCAAGCAATTTGTTGAAAGTCTCTGAAAAGATTTCCGCAGTTGAAACCGGAGACATAGACAGGACGCCTTTCCCATTGTTTTTCGGTCTTACTTTGTAATAAGTTACTCCTGAAGGTAATTCCGGTGGAACATCATAATAAGGGTTCGAACCGAGTGGTTCATCGTCTGCATAATCGCCTGCAAAATAGAGTTGGTTCGACTTGTTTAATAATCGAGAATTAAGATAGCCAATGGTTTCACGAGCGGTTTGGTTGAACAGTGGGCTTCCAATATGAATGGCTGCTTTTGCGTAAGTGACTGCGATCTGGGCATTTTGAATTGTAGATTTTCCGTATTTTGGGTCAACCCAATTTGGCAAATATGAGCCAATAAAAAATCCACCTCCAAGATGGTCGTAACATTCTGATTCTCTTAATTTGTGAAGAAATTGTGTTGCTACGATTGAATAATCGGCATTGCCGGTTAAGTATAAGAAATCGGGAATGTTTCCCGAAACCGGGGAAATGCCGGTTTTTATTGCTCCTGATATTGGATTGATTGAATTCGCAAGGACTCTCGCATATTCGTTTTCAAACAGTTTGCTGATTGGGCCCGGTGAGAAGAATTGATTTGCACCGGAAGCTGTTTTTTCGTAATTATTGTTGGCAATTGTCTCTAATTCCCTTGGGTTGTCAATCCATTTTGAGACCCATTCAGAAGCCCATTCATTAATGCCGCCGGGGTCTTGTTCCATTCTAAGCGGGCGAAATGGAGTTGCTGTGATGATTTTGCCGTTCGGGTGCAAGATGAGGAGGAGTGCGTTATCCAGGGAACGCCAATCTGCAGCGTTAGCATCAATTGAATCTGCTACCCAGGGCATTTCATCTTTGTCGCATCGAATTGCGACAAAGTGGTTATTGATTAGGCGACAGAACTCCTCATCTTCAAAATGTTGTCTTGTAAAAGTTTGCGAGTTCTTTGAAGTTGCCGTGCCAATTTCCAAAAAAATCAATTTGTTGGTTTGTTTTGCAATTTCAAATGGTTCTTGCGAAAATGCGTACCAATCAATTCTTTCTCTTTGGGCATCTCGGACGTAAGGGGAATATTCGGTCATTAATCGGTTGGGTTGCTTTTCGGGCAAGTACCGGGATCCGATTTTCAAGCCGAGTGCAATGATTCCTAAAATGACCATTAAGTTGGTTACAACTGCAAACCGTGGTGCACGAGGCCCGGAAATCATTTGGTTTGATTATGGCAAAAGTTTGGAGTGTGCTAAACTTGTTGAATGTCAATAACGGTCGAAGAACTGAAACATATGGCTGAACTTGCCAGACTGAGACTTTCAGATGATTCGCTTAATGCAGTCCATTCGGACTTGAACAAGGTTTTGGAACAGTTTAAGACCCTTCAGGAACTGGATTTAGCAGGAATTGACATTACTCCTCATTCGGTTGAATTGAATTCGATTTGGTCTGAGGATGTTCTTGCACAGAGCATGGATCGGGCCGCTGTATTAAAAGGTGCACCCAAGACTGAATCCGGTCTATTTTTTGTACCGACAATAATTGAATAAGTCATGGAACTTTGTTCGCTAACTGCCGCAGAAATGCGGAAATTGTTGGACAAAAAAGAAATTGGGTCGGTTGAGTTAGTTAAAGCACACCTTGAAAGAATCGAGACGGTAGACCCGAAGCTTGGTGCATTTTTGGAAGTTAATTCCGAATTGGCGATTGCATCAGCAGAAAGTGCTCAAAAAAGGATTGACGAAAAGTCTTCAGCGCCTTTGACCGGAATTCCTGTTGCCTTAAAAGACAACATGGTTACGAAGGGATTGCGAACGACTTGCGCTTCGAAAATTTTAGAAAATTGGGTTCCGCCTTATGACGGAACTGCTGTCCAAAAACTGATTAACGATGATGCGATCGTTATTGGAAAGACGAACTTAGATGAGTTTGCGATGGGGTCAAGCACCGAAAGAAGTGCATTCTTTCCAACGAAGAACCCGTGGAATTTGAATTGTGTGCCGGGAGGAAGTAGCGGTGGAAGTGCTGTTGCTGTCGCCGCCGGCCTTGCGCCTATTTCATTTGGTTCTGATACGGGTGGAAGTATTCGGCAGCCGGCTTCGCTTTGTGGGGTTGTAGGATTTAAGCCGACTTATGGGAGGGTGAGCCGTTATGGATTGATTGCATTTAGCAGTTCGTTAGATCAAATTGGACCGTTTTCGAGGTCGGTGGAGGATGCCATTTTTGGATTTGAGACTGTAATGGGTCATGACCCATTAGACAGCACGACCGTGCAGATGCATTATGATGGCTCTTTAGCGCGAGAAAAAGTACTTAAAGGAAAACGAGTTGCACTACCCAAGCAACTATTTTCAAGTTCGGTTTCGAAAGAGGTGCTGGATTGTGTTAAGTCTTCAATAGAATTGTTGACTCGTCACGACGTTATTTTTGAAGAAGTTGATTTACCGATGATTGAATATGGTGTTGCAACTTATTATATTATTGCCCCTGCTGAAGCGAGTAGCAATTTGGCAAGGTTTGATGGTGTGCGATATGGATTGCGTGTTGAGGAGAAGAGTCCAAACGAAATGATGAAATCAACTCGGACTGTTGGTTTTGGGAAAGAAGTTCAAGAGCGGCTTATTATTGGAACTTACGTACTTTCATCAGGATATTACGATGCATTTTATAATAAAGCCCATCAAGCAAGAACCTTGATGAAGCGGCAGTTCCAAGAGACTTTTGGTAAATTTGATTTTGTAATGTCTCCAACGAGTCCTTCGGTTGCATTTGAAATTGGTTCTCAGGTGGATGACCCTATTGCATTAAAACAAGCAGATTATTGTACGATTCCTGCGAATATGGGGGGGTTTCCTGCGATTAGTTTGAATTGCGGATCTCACAACGGTTTACCGATTGGGTTACAGATTATGTCAAACAGTTTTACCGAAGAGAATCTGTTTGGATTTGCTTTAGGCGTTGAAGAATTGATGCCAGAGATGAAAATTCCTCCGTTGTAGCCATGGACAAAATTAAAAAAAGAGATGCAATGAACGTTGCACTTTCGGTGCTTCAACCGGTGCCTATGGTTGTTTTATTGGGTTCAGGTTTTTTGGCATATCAATCACTTGGAATGGAAGCGATTTTCCCGTATTTTGGCCTGGGTGTTTTTGTTGCTGCAGGAATTTATTATGTGAAAACCGCTCATTCATTTTTTGAACAAAAGAGATTTAAGACTTTTGAGCATGCGCAACTTTGGAAAACGATTCGGGACCGTCAAAAGCGATTCAAATCCGCATTGAAAAGTAGCCCGAATCATATTTCTGTAAGTTTAGAAACCATCCCTAAGCAAGTTGAGCAGACCGCAAAACAATTGTATCAATCTTTGCGAGAAGCAGATTTGGTAAAGGCTGAAATCATAAAAAGTGAAGGTCTTGGCGGATTGAGCGGAGTTCCTTATTCCGTTCATTCAAGCGATAAGGAAACCACGGAATTGTATTTGCTTGCGGATAAAAACGTTGCCGATTATCGAAAACATTTTCAATCTGTTTCGGCGGTAGTTACGAGGACCGAAGCGCAGTGTGCCGTGTTTATCAGCGCGCTTGACGCTTTAAGGGTGCAACTTTTGGGACATCGTTTGTCGAGAGAAGATGACTCGATTGGCAGGGAACAATTTAGGGAAAAAATGACGGACATTAAGACACAACTCAGTTCGATTAACTCGGCTCTTTTGGAACTTAATTTGCCGTCAGCCGTTCGAGAAGAGAATCAGTTACCCCTTGACCAGGGGTAATCTAAGCACAAAATTGCCCCCGTAGCTCAGCGGATAGAGCAACTGCCTTCTAAGCAGTGGGTCGTGAGTTCGAGTCTCGCCGGGGGCGCCAAAATGATGCGACGATTGATATTCTTTGTGCCGTTCGTTTTATTTGGCTGTTCAAATGGAGCCGAGATTCAAATTCTTGAATCAAATTTTGTTAAGCGATTAGATTCAAATCGTAAACCAATTTATTGGGTGGGTTTGAAATGGAGGAACAATGGAACGAAGCCGGTAACGAAAATTTCGGGGATTTATTTTGTTAAAGATGACAAGGGAACCCTATTGGAACAAATTGATTATTTGCTTTATGAGGGTCGTCCAGTTTCACCCGGTGAAAGTGTGATTGATGAGTACGATTCAAAAACGGGAGCCGATGGATATCTAATTGGATTTCCCGGTGTTTACGAGGAAACCGTTGGCGGAGTACCTTCAAAAGTAGAAGCGGTTGTAACCGAGATTCAATGAGTTTGTCGTTGTTCTAATTGTTCGACTCTTCTTTTCAAGTCTTCTATTGTCCGCTCTTGGCTTAGCGAATGTTCGACCAAAGTAGATCGAAGTTGTTCAATTTCACTTGCTTGATTCGGATTGATTTGAGGGTTTTGGATTCCACGCGTGTGAATCAGTTCCGTCATTTGGCGTTGGTGTTTGAGGACCAAGGCAATAATGGGAATCATCAGGGCCAAAATTGGAATTGCAAATGGTAGGATTTCTTCCATTATCTGTCACCTTTTATCGTTTCGGTTTTTGTTTCAATCGCATTGACTCTGTGGTGTAAATTTTCGACGTTTCTTTCAAGTGAAAGTGAGTGTTCAACTAACGTTGTTTTAAGATCTTTGATTTCATTTCTCATTCTGTCGATTTCAGCATTGACGCCTGCACCGATTTGACCTTGGCCACGTGTTAATTCTGCCATTGCTCTTTGATGTTTCAGAAGCAGATGAATGATTGGAATCAACATGGGAAGTCCGATACAACAAATAATTGCAACGATTGGGATGATATCCAGTTCAGCGAGAAAGTTCATATCGTGTTTTGTTTATTTGATTCGATTGAAGCGACGCGGTGTTTGATGCCTTCAACATTTGCTTCGAGGCTCATGGAATGGTCAAGAACTGTTGCTCTAAGTTGTTGGACTTCGTCGCGTAAAGATTGCACTTGTTGTTCTAATTCTGCTTTTAGTTTTGCGTCGGCTTTTGAGCGACTTTTTCCTGCTTTTACTTTTACGGCTTCTGCCAAAGTGATGAGCATAACCATCAATCCTATTCCAATGAAAATTTGGACTACGAAATTACGGAATATGTCGTTTATCGCTTCCAATTGTTCACCGATGCCAATTCTGAATACTTGATAAGCACTCCTGCGGTTGCTACGGAATGTGCTGCCGATAGGTTGCACCAATCTGAAAATACCTGAATGTTTATACCCTCGCAGCCGTTTGGCAAATCTGGAAACGACGGAGGAAACAGCAACCACTTTGCTCCGTTTCGTATGGATTCTTCGGCTTGTGCCTGCGTTTCTACTCCGGCGATGGCATGCTCATTGAGTCGGTCGAAGAAATACTTTGGGGAGCGCTCGGTTTTTTGCAATGCTGTGTCTAAGACGACGCGGGTTACCCCAAGTCCAAGCACTAATTCTGCAGTATGCATGGTTGAAATGCCACCGGAAAATTGAATTTTCATTTTTAAGTCGGATATGAGTGAATGTGTAATTTGTATGTTTTGGGGAGCATTTGCAAATTTTGCATCAGCGTCAACAATGTGCAGAATTTAGAACTCTGAATTTCTTA
>CAZJKW010000065.1:0-11511 GCA_964546835.1 uncultured Fimbriimonadales bacterium | reverse complement strand
AAAACTTAAAATAAAAACTAATACAATTCCAACCCTTAGCAACGCCCACCAAAAAGAATCTTCAATGACTACAGGAGCAGAATTTGCAATTAAATTCAAACTTTTGCCTCCAACTTTGGAGGTTCTAAAAGCGAACCGTTGGTTTTAAGATTCTCAATCTCAATCTTAGAAAAGTCTGCAATCGTCCCAATGATCTCGCTTAAAATTTCTTTCGCACTAAAACTGGGTCGCGCACCTTCGGCTCGTAACAATAGTTCGGTAAAAACTCGCCAGCCTTCTTTGGCATTTCCTTTTGGCCGCAAAACGGCATCCACCCACTGAACTCGACTTTCACAATTTGTGTAACTTCCGTCTTGTTCAGTGTGAGCTGTAACAGGAAGAATGACGTTCGCGTATTCGTCACAATCTGTTTTCGAAACATTTTGCACTACCAGGAAATCCAACTTTTCTAATGCGCTTTGAACCAGGTCTCGATCATGCCATAACTCAAATGGATTGCATTTGAACAGCCACAAACAATTGATGTAGCCATTCGCGCAATTTTCAAGGATTTCTTGTGTGTTTTTGCTGTGTCCTAAACCTAACCTGCCCGCACCTTCTGAGTTTGCTTTCAACGCATAGAGGTTTAGCTTGCCGCCATGCTTAGCACAGAGGTTGGCCAACTTGTAAGCAACCTCTTTTCCGTTGGAAAGGTCATACAAGTTTCTTGAGCCAACGACTGCGAAACCGTCCTTCAAAAAGGTTAAAATTGCAGGATCCTGGATTGCTGAGTCTAAAGCAGTAACTTCTGCTCCTGTCTCAATTTTCACACATAGATCGGCAAATTCTTCGCACTCTGAAGGCCCATTCGTAAACAAGATGACTTTGCGCCCGAACAATTTCGCAGCCTTGCGCACCCTTAAGAAAACGATTGGTTGAGTATCAGCAAGGTCTCCGCCAAAAATGACGATTGCATTTTCCTGCTCCAGCGATTGAATGGAAGAATTAACTAACGTCAATCCATGAGTTTCTTCAATAAATTCGCTTCGCTTTGGCAAAAACTTTGTCCAGCGATAGTCAATATCATTCGAGTTAAAACACGCGGTGAGCAATCTTTTCCACATAAAATAATCTTCATTTGAAGCAATTCCGGAGGTCAGTCCAGCCCAAGTCTTATTCTTTCTATTTGAAAGAATACACTCATAGGCCTTAGACCAATTGGAACTACGAATGAAATTATCCTCACGGACTAACGGCGTCTTATGCCTCTCGACTGAATTTAGATAATTGTGTCCAAACTTCCCTTTGTCACAAGTCCATTCTTCATTGATGGAATCATTAACTCGTCCATTGATTCTTACCATTTCACCGGCACGGTAATCAAACCAAATATTGCAACCATTTGAACATTCGGTACAAATAAGCGGTTTTGTTTCCAAGTCCCACGGTCGCGCCCGAAAACGATACTCGCGACTTGTTAAAGCGCCGACCGGGCAAATTTCAATTACGTTTCCACTAAATTTTGAATCAAAATCAGTAAGTCCAAAGGTGTGTGGTTGCATCTGAGCTCCGCGGAACAAGAACGCCAATTGAGAATCCCCCGAAATCTCTTCCGTAAAACGAACACATCTGCCACATTGAATGCATCTTTCTAAATCCAAAGTTACATATTTGCTTAGAGGAAATGCTTTTGGCAAATGGCGCTTGATTTCAGAAAATCTGCTTGTCGAAGGCCCATAAAAAAGCGTGTTGTTTTGAAGTGGGCACTCACCTCCCCGGTCACAAATCGGGCAATCCAAAGGATGGTTGATTAGGAGAAACTCAAGTACGCCTTTTCTATCTTTCCTTACCTGCTCAGAATCGGTAAAGATAACCATGTTCTCATCTGCCGGTAACGTACAACCTGCTTGGGGCTTCGGCATCATTCTTACGCTGCCGTCTGCCTGCTTAAAGCCCACGTCGACTAAGCACATTCGGCACATTCCAACCGGTTTCATTCTGGGGTGGTAGCAAAAGACTGGGATTTCAAGCCCCAAGCGTTTTACAGATTCGACAATTAGTTCGCCTTTAGGAACCAAGACGTCGACTCCATTGATGCTGATTTTCACCTCTTGCCGGGTGCTCCAATCTTCTGACATGCCTTCCTTGAAATTCGCTGGAAAATTCCCTTTTAGCCAAATGGGGGAATCTCTTTAGGATGGACGCTTTCTACCCTATCTAAGCCGCAGTCTGTGATAAATTTCACAAACTCGTGATTGGCAGGTCAGATTTCTTGTAAATTGAACCAAAGATTAACCAAAAATCGAACTTTGAAGCCCTTAATTCCGTCTTCATTCGGTTCCCAACATGCAACTCAAGAGCATTTTCCCAATAGCAGTCGGACTGGCCGTATCGCATGCATTCGCGATTGCGCCTTATTCTTTGGATACATTTCAAAATGGAACTCTGTCTGGTTGGTCCGGTTCTACCCAAGCAAGCACCTTGCCAAGCATCGTATCCACAGGGGGTCCTGCGGGTGCTAACGATAAGTACCTACGCGTAAAGTCAAACGGAGGCACCACTGCCGGCGGCAAGCTTTCAATCCATAACGAGACCCAATGGGCCGGCGATTACGTTACTAACAAGATTACGGCAGTTGAACTTGATGTCAAAAATGAAGGGACCACCACCATAAAGTACCGGTTCGTGATTGAAGGCATCAGTGGTGCTCGTTTTGTTTCAACCGTTCCAGTGACAATTACCCCTAATTCCGGCTGGATCCACATTGCCTTTCCAATTAACTCATCTTCCATGACTCTTACCCAAGGGGCAGGGACTCTGAATGAATGTATTGCAACCGGATATCGGATTTGGCTCAGACACTCCGATACAGCAAGCAACAATGGCAGTGCCATTGTTGCGCAAATTGGTGTGGACAATATTTTTGCCATACCCGGTCAACAAGTCCTTGCAAGTTCTTATATTTTTGGACCGGGTCTAAACATTAGTGGAAACCTAACCAATATTGTTGCTTCAGACAATTCTTATTTAGTCGGTCAAGTTAACGTTGCAGCAGAGGAGACCGGAGATCCGGTCACAATTGATTTTGAGTTAACATCTCCTTACACAAATCCAACTGCAATCGACATCATTTCCGAAACAAAGGGAGAAGTACCAGATATTTATGTATATGCTGATTTGTTAAATTGGAATACGGGTTTGTTCGAGCCAATCGGTGAAAGCCAATTATCGACGATTGATGTTCAAAAATTCTTTAGAGCAACTGGCAATTTCACAAGGTTTGTGAAAGCTGTCACAAAACAGATGCGGCTTAGATTTCATTTCGCTGTTCCAGCATCTGAAACAGATTTGCCATGGAAAGTTTGGATTGACCGGCTGACACTTCAGGTGTCCCAATAAATGAAAAACTTTTTAGCTATTCTGTTTTGCACCTTTGCGTGCAAAACAGCATTTCCCCAGTTAAGAGTTGCGACTTGGAATATCTCTAATTATGCGGGCGGCAGGACGGCAGATATTCAAACCTCGGTTTATGGATCATTTAGCGGCCGTTCCATGTCTCCCGACATTATCATTGGGCAAGAGTTTCAATCTTCAAGTGCAATTACTTCATTTAAGACAGCGCTTAATACAGCACCCGGCAGCCCGGCAGATTGGGAAGCGGCGCCTTTTGTCTCCGGTCCCGACACGGTTTCTGCATTCTTTTATCGAACTTCAAAGTGCTCCTTTTTAGGAACAACTGTTGTCTCAGTAGGCGGCTCTGCACCCAACCCTCCAAGAACAATTTTACGATACGATGTTCGTTTAGTCGGATACACTTCACCGGGCGCTACCCTTGCTTGTTACAGCACCCATATGAAAGCACAAGAGACCGGTTCAACCGATGAAACTCAAAGACTAAATGAAGCAACAAATATTCGAAACAATGCGGCAACCCTTCCAACTGGTTGGCATTTCTTAATAGCAGGCGACCTTAACATTCAAACGTCAACAGAAGCAGCATACCAAAAACTGGTCGGCTCTGAAGCAAACAATTTAGGCAGAGTTTTTGACCCAATCAAATCGCCGGGTAGTTGGAATAACAACTCAAGTTGGCAATTTATTCATACCCAAGATCCAACCGGGGCTGGCGGCATGGATGATCGATTTGACCAAATCTTAGTATCGGCAAATTTGATTGATAACTCTTCTTTTGAATATCTCGGTAATGC
This sequence comes from uncultured Fimbriimonadales bacterium, assembly GCA_964546835.1. Lineage (GTDB taxonomy): Bacteria > Armatimonadota > Fimbriimonadia > Fimbriimonadales > ATM1 > JAHCHL01. The sequence continues at coordinate 7,324 of CAZJKW010000065.1, read as the reverse complement.
AACGTTAGCCTACAGTACATCAACGTGGAATGACACCAATCACTCCTATCGCTGTTGGGGAAACGACGGCACCAGCTTTAATATTGCGATGACCATAACTGGAAACACGATGGTTGGAGCAACCATCGCCCAAGCACTTGCAAATTGCGCAACTACCGCAGGTGGTCATTTACCAGTTTTTCTTGACTTAAGGGTTCCTCCGGTTGTTGGAACTTCCGGGGCAGTTAACTTTGGAAAAGTTGCACTGGGCACATTTTCGGAATTACTACTCACGGTTAACAACTCGGCAAATTTATCAAAGTGGACTGTCAATGGCATTTCTAATCTAAATTACACACTTAGTACATCCGGTTCTGTTTCTGGGCCATCCGGAAACTATTCAAGCAACGCTGGTTCATCAGGAAATATTCACTCTATCTTGTTAGACACGACTAATGCCGGACAAAAATCAGGTGTAGTTTCAATCATCTCTAACGACCCCGACCTGCCGTCAAAAGCGATCAATTATTCTGGAGAAGTTTATCAGTTCGTAGATCCAAGTTCAATGTCAATTCAGCCAGGAATCTTGTTGGCAGGCACGTTAAACAATCTTTTTTCAAGCGACAACCTGTATTTGTTACTACAAATTAATCCCGCCGCAGAAGAAACGGGTGACCCAATTACATTAGATTTGGAAGCCGTTTGTCCTGTCAATAACCCTTTTCGAATTGAGTTTCAGTATGAAACAGCAGTCGAGATTGACGGAATTCAAAGAAAGCTGTCACTTTTTGATTGGACTCAACTGCAATATGTTTCTGCAGATTCCCGAGTTGCGTCTGTGAGTGACTCCTCGTATGTCGTTCCGGCACCCGGTCAACAGAGCCGTTTTGTTCATCCTGTTACTCGTAAAATGCTGGCTCGTGTTTCTTTTGAATTGGTGAGTGCCGATTCCGATTTACTTTGGAAGGCCTGGATCGACCAGGCAGTTTGGCGAATTACTCCATGAACTGAAACCTAATTGGGCATTGTCAAGGTAACTTCCCAGAGGATGTCGCCTGAAGGAACAAACGATTCATTAACCGCCGAGGCAATGTTGTCTTTCGCCAACTACTTGCGATCAAATCAGGGCAACGAATCAAAAACTCCTGAACAGTTGTCCGAGCAATTCGGCATTCCAATCCAAGTTGTAAAAGATTCTCTGCTGGTTGCATCATCTAATCGTTCCAAAACCACAAAGGTTTCAAATCGAAACTTGCTTTCCACCGTCAGTACCAGGATACGCTTGATAGCATCTTTCTTAAGCAAGCACTCGGTGTTAGTATGTTTCTTAGTTCCTTTTCTTGTGACCCAACTAAGTCGCCAGTTAGCCCCAAACATTCCCAGTCGTTTTCAGATTCCATTAATTGTTATTGGAATAATTGGCTGCTTTCTTTTTGTGGTTGCACTTGCTTTTTCGAGAGGACAGGCTCGCACCGCAATTTACATGAGCATTTCCATTGCATTCGGGGTCGTAACTTCAGAGTTAATATCTGCACTTCTTTTCGATTCAAATCGAACCTTTTTACCAGCATTGATTAGTGGAATGATTTCCTTCATTCTAATTTCAATTATTTCTGCAACCATCATCACGCCGGCTGCGATTGCCGGAGCCGCCTATAAGTTACGAAAAGAGCAATCTGAAGAAGAAAAACAAGACCGACTTCAACTTCTTCAAAGAATTTTTGATTTACAAACTCGGATGGTTGCTAATGAAAGTACCAAACGACGTTCCCCTAAACTTCAAATCATGCAGACAACTTTGCAAAACCGTTGGACACAAATTGCAATTGCGAGCGGATTTCTGATGGGAATAGTAAATCTTATTGGAGTTTCAACTGTAAACACAACAAATGTTGGAACTCCGACAGTGGGTCTGATAATTTTTGCTCTATCTTCGCTATTACTTTCGGTGATTCTCTACCCTTTAGTGGGATTCATCGCTGGAAACTGGTGGAAGGGTGTAATCGCCGGCCTCTTGGTTTATTTGTCATCTGCACTGATATCCTTTATTCACCCTTCGCAAAGGGTTCTTTTCGAATCCAACAGCGATGTTGTACTTTTCTTCGTGGCATTGCTTATCAGCGGTCTCTCCGGAATTGGCGCAATGGTCGAAACGAAAGCTGCTCACAAATCGAGGGTCGAATCTGATGACCAAGCAGCAATCCTGTTGGAAATCGTTCGATTGCAACAACTTCTGAGGAGCGATTCGTCTGAAGTTACGGTCATGGTTGTTGATTGTGTCAAGAGCACGAGCATGAAGGAAGGTGCCGATCCGCTTGCCATTGAACTAAGTTTTGGTGAATTCCAAAAATTTGTTTCGAATCAAGTAAAGAGGTTTGGAGGCACAGTCTATTCAGTCGCAGGTGATGGCGTCATTGCAGAATTTGCTTCAAATGCGCAGGCACTATTATCCGCAAAAGCCATCCAATCCGAAATCTACAATTTTAATGCTGTCTCAAACCGACTTTCACACCCATTCCGTGTGCGCATTGGTATCCATTCTGGCATTGTCCATGCGGAACTTGAACAAGTGAAATTCTCTACAGTAATAGACGTTGCGGCGCACATTGAAAAACAAGCACCTGCTGGAGGAATAGTTGTCACCGAATCGGTGGCACAATCGTTACCGGACGAGGCGTTTGCCCGTCTCGCAGAGCCCGTAGATGGACATCAAATCAGCATTGTTTTAAATCCAACCAATTGACAAACTGTTTATATCAGGTACTTTCGAGGCATGTTTAGAGAGTTCAAACAGTTCGCAATGCGTGGAAATGTACTTGATCTTGCCATCGGGGTCATCATTGGCGCCGCCTTCGGAAAAATCATTTCGTCATTGGTGGATAACATCCTTATGCCGCTAATCGGCCTGATGACAGGTGGATTAAAATTCTCCGAACTTGCAATTACACTCAATAATACAACTATCAATTACGGAATCTTTCTCCAAAACGTGTTTGACTTTCTTATTGTTGCGTTCGTTGTTTTCATGATGGTTCGAGCCATCAATCGTCTGAAAGCACCTGAACCATCTTCAGAAACACTAACAAAGACTTGCCCATATTGCATAACTGAAGTAAACATTGATGCTTCGAAATGCCCCAACTGTACATCTCAAATTTAAAGACAGTTGTTCTTCAAAATTGGGGCCAAGGCATTCGCACCGTTACGGCGCCGAAACGATTTTTCGAGGGTTCTACCCACCGATTCGCTTTGGTATGTCAGCCGCGGGTTTTGATCCAATCGGTGGAATAAAACTAAACCACGAATCTTTGAATGGGTCATCCGAATACATGAAACCAATCGAAAAAGCAGATTGATGCAATACAGTTGCCGTAACATCAATCTGCTCTGCAATTTCCACCCTTTCTAATCGATTCAGCAAAGGATCAATGTAAAAGTTCAAAATGGTCCCCCGCCAGTCAGACCCGGCTCCCGTTGTTTGCCATAGGTCGACACGAACAGGTTCTCCACTTGAATTGTTAATGATTCTTTCTTGCGGATTAACAAGCCAATTGGTGCTCTTGGCAAGTAGTCGAATCGGTCTCTGTGCTTCATTCCGGGCCCAGCCGGCTGCCGTAAACAGCGCTTTGCTTAAATCCCAACTGTCTGGTTTAATGTATGAATACTCTTTTTTGATTGGGTCGTACCGCCAAACTCTTGTGCCGTCTCCGATAATTTGAGTTTTTATAACCGAATCAACATAAGACTCAATGAGAAATCTCTGGTTCTGAATGTAGATTCGAGTCTCATAATCTTCGTTTAAGGTTGAACCGAATCTCTTGTATCCGGTCATTTGAACAAAAACTCGAGGACTTGCCAAAGTCTGGTTCAACGAACTGAGGATGGCAGTCGTTGCCGTTTGACCTACGGCTTGTCCAAACAATACGCCGACAATGATCGTATAAATGACTCGCACGCTACTTAGACATTATGCCTTGGGCAGAATGTTTCCAAAAAGCCGAAAATCACGTTCAAAAAGGTATAATTTGCTCCCGCCTCAAGGATGGGGCGACAGGAGCAAGTTTTGAATTCTGACCAGTCAATGGTCGCCCCAAAAAAGGCAAAAAAAGGCGACAATGCCGAACCAGAGCACCTTCGGACAGCAAGCGATATGCTCACGGAGAAGGACCTCCTCGAAATACTCAAGCAACTCTATCTTGCGCGGTATTTCGATGTTCGCCTTATAAAAGAAAAGCGAAGAGGTCGGCTTCGAGGAACCCTATACTCTTCCCATAATCAAGAGGCCATCCTCGTTGGCACGGCATTTGGGCTGAAACCCGATGACTGGGTGTCCCCAATTCATCGTGATATGCCGTTATTCTTCCTTAAGGACATGAGAAGTGGATTAGACAACCCAAATAGGAAAGGCATGAGCATTGGTGAAGTGTGCGCTCAAGTTTGGGGCAAAGCAACCGCTCCCGGAAGAGCACGCGACAATTGGTCCCATATCGGTGACGCTTCCAAGAACATCATTTGCTCTACAAGCATGTTGGCAGGAACGATTCCTGTAGCTGCTGGAGTCGCTTATGATGCCAAGTTGAAAGGTTCTGACTCGGTAGTTTTAACGTACAACGGTGAGGGTTCAACAAGCCAAGGCGTCTTTCATGAGTCCATCAATTTTGCGGCCATTCACAAACTGGCCGTTATCACTATCATCGAAAACAACCAATGGGCCTATGGAACCCCTGTAGAGCTTGAATGCCCGATGGAAGATGTCGCTGATCGTGCAAAAGGTTATGACATTCCAGGCTTGGTGGCAGATGGTCAAGACGTATTAGATGTTTACAACAAAACCATGTGGGCCATCGAAAGAGCACGTCGCGGTAAGGGTCCGTCTATCGTTGAATGCAAAACCTTTCGAGCCTATGGTCACGGTGACCACGATGACGACCGAGCGGCCAAGTATCGGTCATCGGAAGAGGTCGAGCAAGGTCGAGCGAGAGACCCAATCGCCGTATTTAAGCGGCATCTGGTAGAGAAGGGCATCCTGTCAAAGCAAATCGCTGACAAGCATAGTCCTGAAGGTAAACATGCAGCCGAAGTCTCTGATGAAGACTTCCCTTCAGAGGTAGTCGAACTAATGAAAGAAGCCGTAGAATTTGCCATTAAGTCCCCCTTGCCTGAAGCGGAGGAAGGTGGTAACTGGGTTTTTGCGGAGGGTAGCCGATGAGCGCACTTCTCGAATCAAAGGCACTTCCAAAAAACATGCTCACAGCAATCAAAGAGGCCATTTTTGAGGAAATGGAACGAGACCCCAGCATGGTGTGCATCGGTGAAGATATCGGCATCTTAGGTGGAGCTTTTGGGGTAACTGAAGGACTTCAAGACAAGTACGGCTCAGGAAGAGTGGTGGACGCACCCATCGCAGAGGCATTGATTGTGGGAGCAGCCATTGGCATGGCAATGCAAGGCCGTACGGTGATGGCTGAAATGCAGTTCATTGACTTCATTTCTTGTGGCTTCGACCAAATTGTAAACAACGCGGCGACCATGTACTATCGAACTGCAGGAAAAGTAAGTTTGCCAATCGTTATCAGGGGACCCAGTGGCGGATATGGAGGCGGTGGGCCTTACCATAGTCAACAAAATGAGGCCTGGTTTGCCCATTCGCCGGGCTTAAAGGTAGTTATTCCAAGCACTCCCAGCGACGCAAAAGGACTCATGAAGTCTGCTTTGCGGGACCCAAATCCTGTTATCTACTACGAAGTGAAGGAACTCTATCGAAAGCGGGAAATCGAAGAGATCATCCCGGACGGTGAATATTTGGTGCCGCTTGGCAAGGCAAGGACCGTACGCGAAGGAACGGATGTCACCTTTGTGACTTACGGAAACATGGTCTATTTCTGCATAGAGACGGCCGAAAAACTTGCAAATGAAGGCATTAATGCCGAAATCATTGATCTCAGGACATTGGTGCCAATGGATGACGAAGCCGTCATTGAAAGCGTCAAAAAAACAAACCGAGTTGTCGTCGTTAATGAAGCCTCGAAAACGTGCGGCTTCGCCGGTGAAATTATTGCCCGAGTAAACGAACTTGCTTTTGAATATCTGGATGCTCCTCCAACTCGTGTAACTCGATTGGATACTCCGGTCCCGTGGGTAAAGCCGCTTGAGTCATTTGTTTTACCAAGTGTTGAACAAATCTATCAAGCAGCGTTAAAGGCGGTTCGATACTAATGCCTGAAGAAATTTTAATGCCTGAGTTAGGGGAATCAGTTCACGAAGGTACGGTAAGTCGTTGGCTCAAAAATGTTGGCGACACTGTCAAAGAAGACGAACCTGTTGTCGAAATAATGACGGACAAAGTCAATACCGAATTACAGGCCCCTGCTTCCGGTGTGTTAATCAAAATTTTGATTCCGGAAGGCGAAAATGTCAAAGTTTTTGAACCCTTGGGTCTGATTGGTGCCGGCAACGAAATCGGAAATGAACTGCCAATCGCTAGCACAGAGACACCAAAAGAAAATGCAACTGAACTGGTTAAATCAGTTGATAAGCAACCGGTGCAAGAAACAAAAGTTAATTCTTCAAACGGACGAAGGTGGTACACCCCGGTTGTTCGGTCAATTGCAAAAGCAAACAATTTGAGTGAAAATCAGTTGGCGGCAATTTCAGGAACTGGCGAAGGTGGCCGAGTAACGAAACGCGATTTAGAACTTTATCTGAGCCAAAAAACCGGAACCGCTGTCTTATCGGAAACGAAACCTGTTCTTGAGTCCAAGCCGACACAAATTCACCACGAAGGCCCAGACCAAGAAATCATTGCTCTTACCGGAATGCGTAAAGCAATTGCGGATGCGATGGTAAAGGCACACACCATTCCATCGGTCAGCACAATAACCGCAGTGGACGTTTCGAAACTTGTGGAATTTAGAAAACTAAATAAGGATTCGTTCCAAACAAACTACGGCGTTAAACTAACTTACACGCCCTTCTTTATAAAAGCTGCAGTTGAGGCTTTACAAGAGTTTCCGGTTATCAATGGTGCTGTTACTGATGATGGCAAACTCCTAATCAATCATGCTGTACACATGGGGATAGCCGTAGCGCTTGGAGACGGAAGTCAAGGGTTGATTGTCCCCGTGATTCGTGACGCACACAAGAAATCCCTTATCGAGATTGCGAAAGATTTAGAAGAAATTGCAACCAGAGCGAGGGACAACAAATTGGATTTAGCGTCGGTGCAAGGTGCAACATCAACAATCACCAATCCCGGGACTTACGGCGCTTTGTTCGGTACACCCATGATTCCGCCGGGTCAAGCGTCCATACTTGGAACTTACGCTATTCAAGAAACGCCGGTCGC
>CAZJKW010000064.1:0-11831 GCA_964546835.1 uncultured Fimbriimonadales bacterium | reverse complement strand
GATTGATTTCGCAAGCATTAGCTGCGCCGGGTCAAGTTCAGGAAGACGTGCGAATGGTCGCATACGATACACTTCGTCGTTTAAGTGCAAGATTTGGTGCTGCACATTCGACGGATGACATGACAGCAATGCATTTGCGTGATTCGAAAATGAGAATTGATCGAGCGTTGCGTTCGATTGTCACAAGTCCACGCTAATCAACTGTCAATATCTTGAATGCGGATGACCGAATGAACGATGTTTGGTGATCCGCATTCAATCAAATTTTAAAAACTTGGATTACCGTCGACAGATAACAAAAGTAGGTCGGGATTGCAATCAATATTTATCTCCCAATTTCGATTCAAAAAAATAGATTCTGCACCTTCGGATGTCGCCATTTTCCAGACGATTTCATAACTTAAGGGTGAATTGAGTTTGTGTGAAGTATGGATAGCGCACCTCATTTCATCAAAGAAGTCAATATCACCGGAACTTGCAGCACTGTCAAGTCCAATACCTACTTTGATTCCGAATTTCCTTAAGTCAGCAATTCTTGCTGGTTTGCAAGATAGATTGCGATTTGACCTTGGACAATGTGCAACCGTTGGTTTACGCTTTGAAATAATCTTGATGTCGTTATCCGAAAGGTAACAACAATGCACCAATTGTGTTAACTGGGAAATACAGCCTAATGAATCAAGAAATTCAATCGGTGACATTCCAGGCGCAGTAAAGGAGATACCGTAATTATCGTACAGTTCCTTAATCGGCCCGGTTCCGAAAGAAAAAAACTCCTCTTCAATTTCGGATTCGGCGACATGAATACTTATTGGCGCAAACTGTTTGCATACTTGGGAAAGAATATTGGGGATAACTGTATGGACCGCATGAGGAGATGGATTACACGGGAGTTTGCATTGTTGGTTCGTAATTTTAGCGTTGTTAACTATTTGTTCAACTTTGTTTTCCGGTTCCAAATGTTCTTTTAGGACAATCAACTCCTGGAAAACTCGGCCATCAAGATTCGCTTGTTTGAGAGCTATTCCGGATACAGGTAAGTTCGAGTGCTCTCCCAATGCGGCAATTCCCGTCTTGACATTCTCTTTGGCTGCCTGAATTGCCGCTGAAGTAACAACATCATGGCTTCTTTTAGGAATCCTCGCTGTTAAATCGGTTATCCATGGCCAATATTCGTTGGCATTGATCTTATTTTTGAGATCGTTATATTCTAAGTGCGAGTGCGCATTAACAAATGCTGGAGAGAGTAGTAAGCCCGATTCTTTTCTTTTTTCAGAGGTCCATGGCCTGACTTCTTTTATTCGTTGATTTTCAATCAATACTTCGTGACCGTAGATTAGATCACAGTTCGGAGTCACAATATAATCGGGTCTAAGGAGCAAGTGGCAAATCCCATGCTCTTTGGTACTCGTCACGGGAGACATTCTTTGCATGGAAGTCACCAAAAAGAATGTTATAACGATATGACTTTAGTTTCTCGGAAAGTTGATAGAGTGAGTCAGTATCTAAAAGCGGTTGTTTACTTGTATGCCAAGAACCAGATCCATCAAAATATACATTAATGTTGGAAATGTCAGGCAACCCCGAACTTGTAAGCTGTCTAACCGTCAGTTCGGTTCGGTAATAGTAACTTGAACCATACTTTTCATAACTACAGGGAACGGAATTTATCAGTTGATACGATATGTCATCAATAACACTTCCACGATCGGCAGGACACTTCCAAACACTTTTTGAAGGCAAGTATGGCTGTAGCAAATCGTTCATCATGGGCAAAGCGGGAATTTGAGTCTGGAACTCAGGATAACTCGTCCAAATTTGAGGTGTAAACTTGTCTGCAGGGTCGAGCCCCAATGGCCACTTATCATCGTAATCAGAAAGGTATAGCGAAAACCCTCCTCCAATTTGTTTCAAATTGTTTAAACATGCGGTGCGCTTGGCCGCTTCTTTAGCACGAGCGAATACAGGGAACAACAACGCAGCTATGACCGCAATGATGGCGATTACCACCAAAAGTTCAATCAAAGTAAAAGCGCGTTTACGCATCGGCATCTCACAATTAATACGATTAGCAACCACCTAAAAGTCGTCAATCTTTGAGCCAAGCTGTATCAATTGTATAGAATTCCCGTCTGGGTCTTCAATGTTCAAAATCACTCCGGATGGAGTTTGGTGCAATTCACCTTTGACGTTGGCACGCAGACGAATTCGCATTTCGCCCAAATTGTTGGTTTCAAGCCCTAAAAACCAGCCGCTTCCAAACTGGGATTTAGGCTGTTCACCGGACGGGTCTACCGGATGCAGCCCAATTCTGCCGGTTTGACCAACTCGAAAACTACTCCAGTAGGGGGAGACTATTTCTGGCTCTAGACCAAGAGTGTCTCTGTAAAAGGCAACACTCTTGTCCATATTAGAAACATAACACATCATGGTAGATAGGTTCGTGATCATGGACAGAGATTACCGCTAAGTGCAAAATAGCCATGTGTCAGTTGATGTCGGAATCATTGGCGGAGGTGTTATCGGATGGTCTTGTGCATACTATCTGGCAAAAACGAACGCCGGATTGTCAATAAAAGTATACGAAAAGGAAGCAAGTTCGGGCTTGGGGGCAACGAACAAGGCGGCCGGCGGTGTAAGAGCGCAATTTGGGAGCCGGGTCAATATCCAATTGAGTCTCTTTTCTATTGAAGAATTCAAGAAGATGCCCGCACAAATAGGCTTTAAACAATTCGGTTACTTGTTCTTAACTAGTTCAGAACATGGAGCAAATCAACTTGAAAAGGCAAGGCAATTGCAAAGTGATTGCGGAGTACGGGTCGTTGCTTGGGGAAAAGATGAAATTCTACAAAAAGCCCCTTATCTCAATTCCGGAGATATCGTTTCTGCAAACTTTTCGCATTCGGACGGATTCTTAGATCCTTTTTCCGTCTGCAAAGTTTTTGAATCTTCTGCAAAAAAATTAGGCGTGAAAGCTGTTTTTTCCAAAAAAAGCAACATCGAAGACTGCAAGCGAATTGTTATTGCGAGCGGTCAATGGAGCAGGGAAGTTGCACGTGATTTCGGAATTGATTTGCCAGTCTTTTCAAAAAAACATCAATTGGCAATTGCTGAACCTGCCCATTCCTTACCATTGGATATACCAATGATCGTAGACTTCGATACAAGTTTCCACTTTAGACGTGAAGGTGATGGCATCCTGATTGGATTTAATTGCGAACCGGAAACCGAGTCGGACAATTTTGAGTATTCTTTTTTAGAAAGATTAGCCGAACCCGGACTTAACCGACTGCCCGCACTTGAAAAAATGGGGTTTGACAAGAATAAGTGTTGGGCCGGATTCTACGCTGAAACTCCGGATCAGCACGCTATCATTGACATTCTTGGCGACGTTTTTGTGTGTACCGGGTTTGGAGGTCACGGCATTATGCATTCGCCAGCGGCAGGTAAAGCCATTGCGGAATTGTTTTGTTACGGAGAATGCAAGAGTTTTGATATTAAAGATTTGCGTTTGAGTCGATTCGCAGAAAACCAACTCAATGCAGAATTAATGGTGATTTAATCATTTCGATCCAAGTTCCAAACCGTTCTGTTGCGATGCGAATCTGCTCAAGTCTTCGCTCTCTTTTGTCGTGATTGACAGTCTCAATCGGAGGAAATAGTCCCCAATTCATGTTCATTGGAGCAAAGGACGGTGAATGAACGTTCGTAATATGAGAAATTAAGCAACCAAGCGCAGATTCTCTCGGGGGAGGATTAAGTGCCGAATCACTTGCCAAAACTGTGGCATTGATGCCCGCGAGAATTCCAGTTGCGGCACTCTCAACGTATCCTTCAACGCCTGTTATTTGTCCTGCAAAAAGAATCTTTGGTTCTGTCTTACTTCTTAGGAACTCATCGAGAAAATCGGGAGAATTTAGATAAATGTTTTGATGTATGACTCCTAAACGAGGAAATTCAGCATTTTCTAGTCCTGGAATCATTCTTAGAACTCGTTTTTGGTCTCCCCATTTCATCCTGGTCTGACAAGCAACCACGGAATACAATGTCTTCTGTTTGTTTTCAGGTCTCAATTGTACGGCTGCGTACGGCCTTCTTCCTGTTTTTGGGTCTGTAAGTCCGACCGGTTTGAAGTTGCCAAATGCGAGGCTTTGTTTACCTCTTTTTGCAATTTCTTCAATCGGCATACAACCTTCAAAATACTTTCCTTTCTCAAAGTCGTGTTGAGTTGCTTGGTCAGCATTCAAAAGTTCTTCAATAAAAGTATCATATTGGTCCTTGTTGAATGGACAATTTAAATAAGCCGCCTCACCTTTATCGTAGCGGCTTTGTTCCCAAACTACGTCATAATTGATTGTATCTGCTTCGACCGTTGGACTAACCGCATCATAAAAATAAAGGTGAGATGAATTAGTTAACTTCAACATCCAATCAGAAACAGCCGTAGAGGTTAATGGTCCGGTAGCAATGATGGTAACGCCATTGTTCAGTAAATCGGGAGTCCATTCCAAACGTGCCACTTCGATATTTGGGTGGGTTTCAATCTTGTTCGTAATTTCCATTGCGAAACCGTTTCTTTCGACACATAAGGCCTCTCCACCGGGCACAGAGTGAGTTTTCGCAACCTCCAAAACAATGGATCCAAGTTTTAACATTTCTTGTTTTAAGAGTCCGGCAGGTGATTCAGGGTTAACTGATTTAAATGAATTGGAGCAGACTAATTCCGCCAAAAAATCAGTTTGGTGTGCCGGAGTCATCTTTAATGGCCGCATTTCATAAAGTCTTACTTTTTGACCTCTATTGGCTGCTGCCCACGCGGCTTCAACACCAGCAAACCCACCTCCAACAACTGTTATCACCAATAAAGACTACCGCACAAACGGATGGTACACTCGTGTCGAAGTCGGGGCGTGGCTCAGTCTGGTAGAGCGCTGCGTTCGGGACGCAGAGGTCGGCAGTTCGAATCTGCCCGTCCCGACCATTCAATCCCAAAAAACCAAAAATGAAACGCTTGATTATTGTACGACACGGACAAACGGACTGGAACATCCAAGGGAAAAACCAGGGCCACACAGATATTGAATTAAATGACACCGGAATTAAAGAAAGCCATCAACTTAAAAGAGTTTTGGAAAGTTCACAAATTGATAAAGTGTTTTCGAGTCCACTCTTAAGGGCAAGGAGGACAGCAGAAATTCTGACAGAAGGCAGAAAAATTGAGATAAAGAACGATTTCCGACTCAGAGAGAGAAGTTATGGTCAATGGGAGGGCAAAACCCGTGAGCAGGTTTTTTCTGCAAGCCCGGACGAGTTATCTGATTACCTGAATAACCCGGAAACGTCAAGGCCAAAGGAAGGGGAATCAGGTATTGATGTCTTTTGTCGTGCGAGCTATTTCATAACGGATGTTGTTGGCATGATCGAAAATGAAAGCACTTACTTAATCGTTTCTCACGGAGGAACCATTGCAAACTTGGTGTCCGTTCTGATTGGCGGATCACCCAAAACGGCAAATTCATTTCGCTTTAACAATTGCTCATTGACTGAATTTGTATCGGATCAACATACAAATTGGAAACTATTGCGGCTAAATGAAGTTCCACAATTAAATGATTAAGCGAATCGGAAACAAACTAAGACCCATGGGCATGCCTGCCTTTGGAGGTGTGTTACTTGCAATGAGTTTCCCGCCATTTGGTTTAATGGCACTAAGCCTAGTTGCAATCACGCCCTTACTAATGGCAATTCGAAACTGTTCGCCTTGGCAAGGGTTCAAAAAAGGATATCTGTTTGGTTTTGCTTTTGCAACTCTAAACATGTTTTGGCTCCAACAATTTGTTGACAAATGGACTCAATCATGGATACTTGGTGCAATTCCTTGGTTATTGACTTCGGCGATTATTGCTATCTACTTCGGATTTTTCGGAATGACCTTATCAAAAATAGAAAAGTTGGGTTGGCATTGGGCTATTCCTTTGGCATGGGCAGGCATGGAAGTATTCCGATCGTCAATTCCCTACCTCTTTTTTCCTTGGGCTTTATTAGGTTATTCATTTTTTGAATTGCCGGTCATGTTACAACCTGCAATGTGGGGAGGAGTCTACTTCTTAAGTGCCGTTTATGCGACTTTTAGCGTACTTGCCGCCATGATTTGGTCCGGTGAAGTTGCCAAGAAGACAAGAATGTATTCTCTCATTTGCTTTGCATTTGTTGGAGGTTCCGTCATTAGTTACCTAAATGTTCCCGATGGCGAAACAATAGTGTTGGCAGCCGGCCAACCTGGGTTTGATATGGCTTTTTCGACCGAAAATGAAATTCGGAATCATTTGCAAACCAAGTTGCCACAAGTCATCCAAATGGGTGCGCGAAGTGTTGACTTTTTGGTGCTTCCTGAAGGTCTGGCTTCTGCCATTGGCAACGAGCCACCGAACGAATCGTGGATTATTCCGACTTCAACAGTTCTGATTTTCGGCGCCCAGCGCAAAGAATATGAGAAGAGATTTCAAAGTGCCTACGTCTACGACGGTTCATGGCACTTCGCGGATAAATCCAAACTGGTAATTTTTGGTGAGTATGTGCCTTTTCGAGACAGCCTTCCTTTCCTAAAAGCATTTAATCTGCCAAATGCAGATCTAAGTCCAGCAGACAAAATAACAACGCTTCAATTTAATGATACGAAAATTGGAGGTCTGATTTGCTTTGAGGCTTTGTTTGAGGAAATTGCAAGACAACACACAAGCAACGGGGCCAAGTTTTTGACAGTAATGAGCAATGACGATTGGTATCAAGGGACCGGTGCAATGGATTTGTTGAAAGCAGGAGCAGTTCTTCGAGCAGTGGAAAATCGTCTACCTTTGGCAAAGTCAAGCCCGTTAGGTCCAAGTTATGTATTCGACGCTAGAGGGAATACATTGGCAAAAACTGAACCCGGGAAAATGCAAATTGCTAAAGCGAATGTAGTTATCGGTACCGGCTTTGTCAGTCCCATCCGAACTTTTTTTCCGTGGATTGCCATTACATTTTTTGTGTTCTTCTTGCTGATTCCGAAAAAAACTATCCAGAGGATGAAGCCCGAAGCACGCGGTCTCTAATGGCAGCCCATTCCTCTGTATTAGGTGGCAGAATAATAAAAATTCGTTTATATCCCATGTTATCAATTTTTCGGAGTAGGGAATAGTACTGTTTCGCCGCGATGACGGGGTTGCTTGAAAGGTCAAAGGGTGAGTTCAAGTTATCAAAAGTAATGATAGGGTCATCCGCAGTAACCTCTTCCGTTTTCTCAATACAAATTAAAGGAGTTTTTGGCGAATAATGCTTGCTCATTAATCCAGGTGATTTAGTTGTTTCTGTTGACAAAATGTTTAAGTGTCGAATGTCAAATCCTATGCATTGCGATAATTGCGATAAAGTAACTGCACCGAACCTTAACACCGAGGGCGGAGCAATCGTCAAATCCAGAACAGTGGATTCGATTCCAACTTCCGATTCTGGACCGTTTACAATCGCATCAATCTTTCCGTTAAGTTCAGCAAGAACATGTTCAAATTGGGTCGGAGAAATTGAATTGCTTTTGTTTGCGCTCGGAGCCGCTATTGGGAAGTCACACAGTCGGATTACAGAACGAAAAAATTCTGTAGAAGGACATCGAATCGCAACTGTGCCGCTGACGGAACACGCAAGCGGTGTAACGTTTCCATTTGATTCAAAAATCATTGTCAAGGGCCCAGGCCAAAATGCTTCCGCAAGATTGTTTGCAATTTTTGGCGGGTTTAAGACGTATTGCGTGGCCATGTCCCAGTCGGAAACATGACAAATGACAGGATTTGATTTCGGCCTTCCCTTGGCTTCAAATATTCTTTGAACCGCTTTCGTATCCAGCGCATTTGCCGCAAGCCCGTAAACCGTCTCTGTAGGGATAGCAACAATGCCCCCGGATTTTAGGATTTGAATCGTTTCTTCGAGTGCATTTCCCGAGTGAAGATCAAGGATTTTGGTTTTCAATTGGCTCGCTACTGTCCGCTTCGTTGCCGATATTTCTTTGCTTGATCTGGATCAACTTTCCGAAGTCGTCTAAGCAGTTCATTGTCATCACCAGGTTTCTTGATTGTTTTCTTTGTGGGTCCGTTCGGCTCGTCAGCCGGCTTTCTTGTCGGGCCGGGTAAATCTCGTTCACGTCTTTCTGCGTTTACCATTTATCCTATTCTACGTCTAATTCGCGGATGAGGACCGATGTTCCATCAATAAAGGTTGCTCGCTCCCAGCCAATTTTGCTTAACTCGTGACGATGATGCTGAACCAACTGAGACCGATGTTTGGCTCTTGTGGGTGGAGGAGTTGTATGAGCGTCTTCGACTCTCTGTTGAGGAATGATTTCTAAGGCCATTCCATTCTCAGTCAAGTAGGAAAAAAGGTTATCGTCGCCTGTGATTTCCGAATAGGCAAGATCAATAGATTGTAAATGATTCGTGTCCCACTCTTGAGTATCGCCAACATAGTTTTGGCATAAGGATTGTTTTGCAATCCAGTCAATTCGATTAGCAAAACTCTTTTTATCATGAGTTAAGGCTTCAATTCCGTTGTGAAACTCGGAGATAATCCAGTTTGTCTCAGAGTTTTCATTTTGTAAATACTTTCTAAATGAATCTCTATAAGTCTGCAAGACTTCAAGAGCCGAAACGTATGAACCATTTCTTAACTTGACTGACCACTCGAAGGTTTGGTCTTTGCTGATTTCTTTAAAGGTCGAAACTGGATTAAGAAAGTCCCACTTTGGCGCTACGCCTTTTTGAATCAAATTAAGAACCAGTTGCGTCGCCCCGATTTTCATTGCCGTTGCCCATTGCATTCTGTTTGCATCGCCAGTAATCACATGAACTCGCACAAATTCTTTTGGGTCTTTGTGGGGTTCATCCCGCGTATTAAACAGGGGCCTTCGATACAGGGTATCCACACTTGCTAATTCATTGATGAAATCGGCGCGTTGACTGAGTTGGAAATTGCATTGTTGTCCATCTTCGCTTCCAACTTTTCCTGCACCGAAGAGGACTTGTCGTACAACAAGAAACGGAATCAAATTGGAAATTAAGTCATTGACCGGAACTTTTCGGGGAAAGAGATAATTCTCGTGCGTTCCGTACGAAGAACCGTGAAAATCGCTATTGTTTTTGTAAACAATAGCGTTTTGATTATATTTCTGATTAAACAGTTTAGAGGTGCTCTTAAGAATTTGTTCACCGGCCAAATCGTGTGCTAACAGGTCGAGGATTCTTGAGCATTCAGGCGTGGCGTATTCTGGGTGTCCATGGTCGTTGTAAAAGCGTGCGCCGTTTATCAAAACATGATTTGCGTGATTGGACAAGTCTGATTTTCGACCACTCTTTATGTCAATTTCGGCATCCTGCGGGTCAACAGCAAGCGCCCTAACTGAATAACCTCTCAAATCATTGCGAGGTGTTTCTGCAGAATAGTCCCAATTTAAAAAAGCGTCTATTGGGCAACAATCAACAAAAGCCGCAGCATCTTCAATTTGCTCATAGACGCTACGGCCTTCGATTTGCAATCCGTATTCGGTCTCTATACCGAACAACTGCGGAAAAGTTGGACTTGAATCTATTTTTTCAATGATCCTTTCAATTGTGCACTTACAGGTGCTCCGCCTGCCATTGGGACGATCCATGCATCAATGCTGGATTCAAACTTCAAAACAGATCCTTTCTTGTTGACCCAAAATGTGGTCTTGGCTGAAGTTCCACCGCCCACTTCTTCAGAGTACTTACTCAGAACTTTTAGCGTTTCTTCACCGGCTACGGTCTCGGTTGCCATAACTTCGAATTCGTAGTTGGATTTAAGAGACGCATCAGACTTCGGTTCCATTTTGAACTTCCACTTATCGCCTATGTTGATTGGAGATTCCGGAAAGATAAAATCAAACGGTGCAAGCATTCTTCGGACTCCATCCTCAAATTCTCCTGTAGTCGATAATATTTGCCCTCGCTTTCCCCAGTTGGCATCAAATGACAAATCTTCATTCATTGAGTTCCCGTCGACTGTCAATTCCGTAAAGGAAATGTTGCCGGAGACCTTTTCTCCTTCAACCGACTTTATGCTTCGCTTTAAGACCATTTCGGCCGTGATTGCTTGACCTCCGGCATCGACGTCAATCGTTAGGTTATGGGATACATCACCTTTTGCGAAAGCAGGACTCAGCGTCCAAGGTTCTGAACTATTTGTAAACAAGATAGATGCGGTAGTTACGATGAGTCCAATCATGATTTCCTCCGGCCGCTTTGCGGTTGTTACTAAAACGCTTTCAGCCTGAATTCAGTTGCATTTTAGGTCAAAGTACCCGCCATATGCTATAATTTGTGAATAACTAAGTGGGCAAAAGCGGATGGCCCCATCGGTGCCGTCTTTTTTTTTCGCTAAAAGGTGTTCAACATGGATAAGGAATTTGTACTGGCTCTAAGGCAAATTGCCCGTGAACGGGATCTTCCGGTCGAAGAATTGATTTCTGAAGCCGAGGAGGCGCTCGCTGCCGCTTACAAGCGCCATGTTGGAGCTACCGGCGAAGTAACGGTTAGGATTGACACGGAAAAAGGATCCATGCACGCAATCTGCGAAAAGGAAGTTGTCGGAATCGTTACAAATGCGTTCTTTCAAATGAGCATCGAGGATGCGCGCAAAAAGAATCCTAGCGCAGAAATTGGGGATTTTATTCCTGTCGAAATTTCACCCGAAAGTTTTGGTCGTATTGCTGCCCAGACATTTAAGCAAGTACTCCAGCAAAAACTTCGCGAAGCAGAAAGAAAGCGAACAATGGAGGAGTTTTCTGATAAAGAGGGGGAAGTTGTCACCGGAGTCGTCGCCCGGCGTGAAGGGCCGGATGTTATTTTGACTTCAGGCCGAAGCGAATGCTTGCTCCGAAAAGAAGACCAAGTACGAAACGAACCTTACCGAATCAACGACAAAATACGTGTTTATGTTAAGGATGTTGAAGAGGGAAAGCGAGGTCCCAGAGTACGCGTAAGTCGACGTTCTGATGAACTGTTGGCCAAACTGTTCGAAATCGAAGTTCCTGAAATTACGAGCGGAACGATTACGATTCGAGGAGTCGCTCGCGAGCCAGGAATTAGGAGCAAGATTTGCGTTCAATCCCATGACGAAAGGGTCGACCCCGTTGGTGCTTGTGTAGGTCAAAGAGGTGCAAGGGTTCAGGCGATTGTCAATGAACTGTATGACGAAAAAATTGACATCATTCCGTACAGTGAAGACGCAACGGTTTTCATAACCAATGCATTGAGCCCGGCGAAAGTGAACAGCGTGAAATTGAATCAAATTGAACGTCGCGCCGAAGTCATCGTGCCTGAGTCCCAACTGAGTTTGGCAATAGGCAAGGGTGGAATCAATGCCAAGTTGGCTCACAAACTAACTGGCTGGAACATTGACATTAGAAGCGAAAACCAAATCGAAGAAGCAACGGGTGCAAAAGCTGCAGGTTAACCGTTCGGTAGACTTGAAACCAAAAGAAGAGAAAAGGAAAACAAATACTGAAACTCATGTCCAAGATCGATGTTGAAAAGTTTGCGGGAGAGATTCCGGCGTTGCCTTCACAAGTGGTGTACGTGCTCTCCGAACTCGGACATTCGGTTGAAAATGGCTCAGTCGAAGTGGATTCAGAAACGATTGAGTTAGTTCGTGAGGCAGTACAAGAGATGGCAAGTCGGAAGGAAGTGGCGCTACTTCCGGGGGCTACGCCTCGAGATATCGCAAACTCCCTTCATTTAGGTCATGCAGAAGTGCAAAAGGCACTCATTAAGTCGGGAACCTTGGCT
>CAZJKW010000063.1:0-12098 GCA_964546835.1 uncultured Fimbriimonadales bacterium | reverse complement strand
GCCGCACTATTTCAGGCGCCCGGTACCTTTGTGATGTTCGTGCTAAAAATGTTATTGGCATTTGGAATTGGGTTTCAATTGCCAATCATTGTTTGGTTCCTTGCGAGAATTGGCATCTTGTCATCAGATACGCTCTTGCGAAACTGGAGAGTGAGTTTGTTTGTAATTATTGCGGGTTCGGCAATCATTACACCAAGCGGTGATATTTTTAGTTTGACCATGATGTCGGTTCCCTTAGGTGTTCTTTTCATGTTGAGCATTGTTGCAATCCGCGTCACGGAAAAGAGGCGCAAAAAACTCGAAGAATCCGAAGGATTTGAGTAACCAATCTATAAACCGACCATCTAACTTAATGAGATGGCTCTGTTAACTTCGTTGGTCTTTGTCGCTGTTAGCCACCCCGTAACGGATATTGTGGGTGTCAAGTGGGAAACGAATTTTGAAGCGGCAATGGCACGTGCCACCAAGCTGAACAAGCCCTTGTTGGTAATGCAACTGTTGGGCCGACTTGATGACGAGTTTTGCTGAACCAATGCGAGAACGTTGAGAGCCGTGTTGCTCTCCGATGCAAAAGTTGTTGAGTTTCTGAAATCCGAGGTTGTTCCTGTTTGGGAATCGGTGCGAAGTGTTCCAAAAGTTACGTTTGATTTTGGTGACGGGAAAAAGATAGAAAGAACGCTTGCAGGTAACACCGTTATTTACTTTTGCTCACCGAATGGCAAAGTGGTTGATGCGTTTCCGGGCATTTATGCACCAGAAGATTTTTTGAAAGAAGCGGCGGATTCTATCAATGCTGTTGAGCAGTTTCAAAAATTAGGAAATTCATTTTTGGCAGAGTTTCACAAAAAAAAGATTAACGACAAAGTTAATCAGGAAGTGCAAAGAACGACGTTTTCAAAAGCATTTGTTGAAAGTCCATTGTTGAAAGCGCTGGGATATTCTCGAAACGAAGTACCGAATGGGGGAATCGAAACGACTTCAAGCATTAAAGGGTTTGAGGTTTATTTGGAAGACATCAGTAAAAAGGCAGCAGCACCTCGAGAATTGCGCCGGATGACCGAAGTTAAAGGATACGACAATTTGACTCCTGAACAACGTGGAAATTTGTTAGTCCAAATTGATTCAACCCAAAACTTGCGCGTAATCAGGCCGGCAACGCATCTGTTTTTGTTAGGATTTGATACCCCTAAAACACCACGCGAATTGCGCGATGCAATTTACAAAAACATTTTGCAAATTCCACTCAATGACCCATATTTAGGTTTGGCGGATGTGATTCTCCCGGGCACCCCCGGCGGCGGTTAAAAGAACCTTTCAAGCATCGCATGAAAGAAATTCTGTCCGGCACTAAATGTTTTTTGTGCCAGTCCTGTAAATGTTTCTCCATACGACGTCGAGGAAGCATTCCCTTGAATCAACACTTCGCCACCATTGCCAACAACTTCCATATTGTAAATTGCTTCAGCGAAAGCACCCGGTGCAATGGTCCCCAAATTTTGAGGATTGGTTCCCGTAATTGGCAACGCACCTGAATAAGTTGCAATAACATTATGAGCGGGTAAATCGCCCGTGTTGGTCACTCTTATCTTTAGCTGTGTGACAGTTTCTAAGGGTGCGCCATCTAGAACGATCAAAGAAACCGAAAGATTTGGGCCATTTGCAACGATAAAGTTTTCTTCTGTTGCAAGAGCATATTTTTCACTCGGAACATTCGGGTCAAAGTTTCCGTTGGTAGAAACTTTCAAAACCACTTGTGCATCGGCAGCAACAGAAAGTTGTTCGACGTTATCTATCGTCGAAAGACTCGAACTTAACAATGCATTATTCGATTGGTTGTAACAACGCAGGTCCAAATTGGCCAAGTTGCGCATGATTGTTGGATAGGCGGCACCGTTATAAGAAACATGTTTGTTCCATGTTAAGGTCGCTTTTTCATTTGCGAAAAATTGGCCTTTGTAAAATTTGAATCTTGGTGTGCCTGTCGGTGCCTGAAAAGTATCCACGAAGACGTCTAATCCGTTGACGTACGCCTCGCCTAAATCCAAATATCCCCATCCGTAAGTTCGATTCCAATTTGAACCGTTCAAATAAAGGTCATCGGCTGTTGATGAAGTTCCGCTGTCAGTCATCGCATCGGCTGCATTTAGCAGTACTGCCTTCGTTGCCATTGCGTCAACTAATCCCAAATCAAACAACAAAAGTGCGCCGCCTCCGGTATGAGGAGAAGCGGAGCTTGTTCCACCGAGATCGCTAAAAGTGAGTGTTCGATTTGTAGTGAAGGAATTGGTGCCGGGCGCGGTGATGTCCGGTTTCTTTCGTCCTGCGAAAGTTGGACCTCGACTACTGCTGGAAGTGATTCGGTCGTCAGTTCGAGTTATCGTATTGAAATCATCCATGTTTGCGCTTGCAAGCAAATTGTATGAAGGGGCAGGGAATGTAATCGTCGGAGCAGTTGCGTTGTAACCACCGTTTCCGGTTGATTTTGAAACCATCACGTTGTAAGTATCAATCACGGCATCAAAAAATTGACAAATGCCGTTGTAATCCACAGTATTTGCCGTTCCATTTCCGAAACTGTAATTAACGTTTTCCGGCCTATCCGTAGTCGAGTTCATCAAGAAGTGCATGCCGGTCATGGAAGTACTGTCATTTCCTGCACCCGCTACGTTGATTCGGTCGCAACCGAAAGCCATTCCGCGATAAATCGCATCGCCGCTTGCCATGATTCCCGCGATTCCGGTTCCATGACCGTCTGAATCAGCGGTTCCGTTATTGCTTTGAAAGATATGTCCTGCAAACGCCGGATGGTTCTGTTGGACACCTGTATCCAAAACGCCTGCGTCTTGAACGTTGCCATCGAATCCATTTGCCCAAAAACCGGTGATTAGGCCCAACGATTCTTTGTGATTGTTAAGTTCCGGATAGCCGGGATTGTCCCTCCCGACAACGGCAACTAAGGGATGAGACATCAATCGTTTGTACAAACTCTGTGAAACGTTTGCAAAGAGGGCACTGATAACCGTTGTTCTTCCTGTAACACTGCCTCCATTTGCCGATATGAACTTTGAAAGTTGATTGAAATCGTTTTCCGTTAATGGTTCAACCGTGTCTCGAATCTCGTTGGCGATGATGTTTCTGATGTCATCCACTTGTTGGGCGATTTCCCTTCTCAAAGCGACTAAAGCGGGGTTGTCAAGTGCCGTATGAAAGTTAACTTCTTCTTCGGGACGAAGCGAAGGCGTTGGGGTTGTGCCTTTAACCAACCATCTTAACTGAGCCCCAAGTTCTTTCAGTCGGGGTTCCCATCGTGAATGGATTGACGGAGCATGAAGTCCTGCCGGCTGGTTTTTGAACAAAACCACGACCTGTACTTGGGCTTCCGGTTTCGCTATGGACGGAAGTTGCGTCAGAATAATGGCGAATACAGTGAAAAAGCATCGAAACATTGAAATCTCTCCCTACTTATATATGAGGTCAGGATGTACCCCATTCGTTCGTTCTGCATCAGTCAAAGTGCGAGGAACCTTAACGTTCTGACAAACAACTGGCAAAAAAACCAGGTCAATTTCAGATTTTCTCTGATATACTGGTCTTACAGCGAACCAGGTAAGCCGTTCTTGGTTTACGTTTTCGGTTCGCTTGGTTCAATAAACCTTTGCAGAGGAGAAAAAGAATGAAAAAACTTGCAGCAATCGCTGTAATCAGTGGCGTAACAGGCGCGGCATTCGCCGGTCAAAACCCACTTTATAGTAACCAATCAGCAGTCGCAAGTGTTGCAGCATTGAATGCTCGAACACTTACCCGAAGTGGAGTTGCAGCAGCAGCCGGATCCTATTGGTCCGAATGCCAAAGCGACCTCGGTAACACGACTGAATCCAACACAACCGCAGGTTTCACCGGTAACGGTGCTTTCCGACTTGCTGACGACTTCACAGTCGGCGGCCTCGGTTGGGATGTAACTGCAATCAAAGTGTATGCGTATGACTCGGGTTCAGCCGTTCCGGCAGCATCGTTCAGCGCAGGCAACATGAACATTTGGAACGCTGCTCCTAACGCAGCCGGCGCAACCATCATCGCAACAATGGCATTCGGTGGTTCAAGCGACCAAATCCGAATTGACGCAGCAGGCACCGTTGGAACGGTTCACCGAATCTTCAACACGACTACACCTGCTCCGGGTTCGCCTCAAGGCACAACTCGAAGAATCAACCAAATCACCTTCACCGGCGTCTTGAACTTGGCTCCGGGAACGTATTGGATTGACTTCAACTACACCTCGGCTGACGGCGCCGGAGGATTTACTCCTTCGACGACTCACCAAGATGTACGTGGCGTAGCAGGAGCAAACGCACTTCAATGGACAGGCGCAGCATGGGCAGCCGCTGTTGACGCAGGTAACCCTGCAGCAGCACCTGACGTTGCACAAGACCTTCCGTTCATCGTTTGTGGAACTGAAGTTGTTCCTGAGCCGGCAACTATGACGGCTCTTGCACTCGGACTCGGCGCAATCGCCGCTCGACGACGACGCAAGTAATCGAGTAATCGGTTAAGCATTGAAGCCGCTTCGAATTTCGAGGCGGCTTTATTGCTTTATAGGTAGGATTTGACGGATGCCCAAGACCAAGACCCGATTTGTTTGCCAGGAGTGCGGATCCGGGTTTTTGAAATGGACCGGGCAATGTAACGAATGCGGGGCATGGAACTCGCTGGTTGAGGAAGTCATTGCAGGAGTAGCGGCGGTTCAATCCCAAGTTTTTGCGAAATTGGCACCCAGCATTCAAGACGCGGACGAAATTGAAACAAAGCGACTTTGCACCGGGAGTTTGGGATTAGATGCCGTTTTAGGCGGAGGCGTGGTGCCCGGAAGTGTTGTCCTTGTGGGTGGTGACCCGGGAATTGGAAAATCAACCTTATTGACTCAAATGGCGGGGCGGATGGCGTCTTCCGGCTTGGTGGTTTTATATCTTGCCGGTGAGGAATCGGCTTCTCAGGTTAGGATGAGGGCTGCTCGTCTTCAATGCGAACATGAAGGGTTCCGACTGGTTTGTTGTACCGACGCTGAAGAAGCATTGGGATATCTGGAGGGTACATCACCATCGGTTGCGATAGTGGACAGCATTCAGACCATGCAATCGTCGGAAATAAATTCAGCAGCAGGTGGTGTTGCGCAGATTAGACATTGCGCATCCTTGTTTCAACAGTTTGCAAAATCGAAAAACGTTGCCATTTTTTTGGTTGGACATGTAACGAAAGAAGGAAGTTTGGCAGGGCCGAAAGCGTTGGAGCATTTAGTTGACACCGTTTTATATTTTGAGGGTGAAGGATACGGGAGGTTAAGAAATTTGCGCGCTGCAAAAAATCGTTTTGGATCCGTTGATGAGATTGCCGTTTTTGAAATGAACGAAGGCGGCTTGGAAGAAATCGAAAATCCTTCTGCCGCGATGCTTGCTGAGCGACAATCCAATTCTCCGGGAAGTTGTGTTTATCCCGCCATTGAGGGCAGCCGATGTTTGTTGTTGGAAGTTCAAGCGTTGGTGGCTACCAATTACAATAACAATCCGCGGCGCACGATTACGGGGCTTGATTACAATCGCGTGAACCAAATTATTGGAATTATGGAAAAAAGATGCGGATATCGGTTGAGTGGACAGGATATCTTTGTGGGAATTGTGGGTGGTATCTCAATCCGGGAACCAGCGATTGATTTGGCAGTGTTTCTTGCAATTGCATCGTCACTTAAGGATAAGTCGTTGCCGTCGGACATTGTCGCATTTGGAGAAATCGGGCTTACTGGAGAAATCAGGAGTGTTTCCGGGCACGACTTAAGAATGAAAGAGGCCCAGCGACTTGGTTTTGGAAGAGTTGCGACGAGTAGTCACTTGAAAAAAATCAGCAGCTATCAAAGTTTGAAGATCGGCGCATTTCGAAATGTGCAAGATTTGGAAACCCTATTTGAAAAGTAATGTTTTTTAAACTGATCATTGGAATTATCGTCTTGTTTGTATTGGCTTTGTTGATTCGCGTACTATTAGGGTCTCGTTCCTCCTGATGCACCGTCGCCCGGTTTTGGGTCGGCGAGTTTGAATGGTAATTTGATGTTCCAAAGTTTTGTGGGGATGGGCTTATCAATTCCAAAATCATTGTCAGAAATGATTGCGATGGACTGTGGATTTGTTGCAGTAATGCCTTCGATTTTCATTTGATCAATTGCCGGTACGGATTTGCTTTCTAACAAGAGTTCTTTTTTTGCAGGAATGATTGTTCCCAACTTTGATTCTAATTCTGTCGAAGATTCGAAGCGCGTGCCAAGTAGATTGGATGCTTTTGAAAAGTCAACTTTGTGAATTCTAAATCCTTTGTTGCATCGTTCAAGGAGCAGTATTGTTTCATCTTGAAGCCACTCTGCCGCACTAAAACTCAAGTCAGATACTTTTGATTCTGATGAAAAGACATGTGGATCCGAGAAAGTAATGACAAACATTCCGGTAATTTTTGGTTTCAGTTGGTTGCTGAAGTCCAACCTGATTGCTCGCACGACATTTGAGTTCTTATCTTTTCCGATTGGCGCTTGCATAATTGCCCATGCTTTGTTGTTTGGCGCCAAAGCGAGACATTCAAGACCCTTGTTTTTGTTTCGTTGCAGCAAAATTTTTGGGAGCAGATCAAGGGTCGGATATGTCGTATTGAGTTTTTTTCCTTCGGGGAGAAACCGCATTAATATTTGACCCGAAGGATTGACTAACAAAATGCTTGGCGAATATTCTTCGACCAACAAGAAGTTTCCATTTGAAAATTTTTGAATGTCTTCCGTATCTACTCCGTTTGGGTCGAATTGTAGAGGCACTAATCCCTTTGAATCGGAAACCGGAATTCCATCTTCCGGTCCATTGGGTAGGCCAGAAATTGGACGACTCATCGAGTCTCTTAAATAAATGGAATTTGTAACCGACCAGATTTCTTTATTGACAGATGTTTCGACAATGGTTGGAGAAAAAGTCGGCACCGGAAAAAACTTATCTTGTCCAAAGTCACCGTTTGGGCCGCGGTCTGTAACGGATAGATACTTATTCCCGGCAACCAATCGGAGTCCACTCCCAATACCCGGTTGATCGAACACCGGAAGTCCCAGCTTTAATGCTGATTCGGGTGTTTGTTTCAAGAGCGGATTGATTTTGTTAAGGGCAATCGGTGAGAGCGAATGGGTCGCGACGATTTGCGGAGCGGCAAAAATTGCAAACAAATAAAGAATCACGAATCTATTGTGTCCTACTTAACTTGCCCATAACAATTCGGGCAAAATGAAGCATGGATTACGAGAAATTAAGGGCATGGTGGTTTCACAAGCAAGGGTTGGATGGTTCGATGGTCGGTGTAAAGTGCACTGAGCAATTGAAGAGAACCGGATGGGCAAGGTCCGTTGGTGGCTCAAATCCTTATCTGACATTGTTTGCAAGAGGAAGGACGAGTAAGGTTGTCGCTGAAAGCGATTGTCAGAAGGGCTTGATTAGTGAATTACCCAGTGCTCGGGGTTGTATGTATTTTTTGCCAAAACAGGATTATGAGGTTGGACTTTTATGTGGACAAGGTTTTTCGGAAGTTACGGCGATGAACACCGCAAGAAAATATTTGGGAGTGACCGATAAAGAAGTTGATTTGTTAAGAAAAGAGATTTTGAATGTGTTGAAAAAGGGTGCATGCAATCCAAGGGAATTAAGAGAAAAACTTGGAACGATTGTTCGAAATTTGGGTGAAGAAGGAAAGAAACGCGGACAAACTACAACGTTGTCATTGGGCTTAGGATTTTTGCAAGCAAGCGGTGAGATAAGAAAAATTCCCCACGAAAACCGGCTTGACACTCAAACCTATTCGTATGCAATCTGGAATGATAATCCTTTAAGAAGTTCAAAACTCAGTAAAGAAAACGCTTACCGTATTCTTGCTCAAAAGTATTTTGAGTGGATTGGTCCAGCACGAATTAGAGATTGGCAATGGTTTTGCGGGTTGGGAGTAACGAAATCAAGAGAGGCGATTTCAGGATTAGAGTTGGTTGCCTTAGGAAATGAATTTTTGATTCTTAAGTCCGAAGAAAAGGAATTTGATAAATTCAAGGCCCCGAGTAAGCCGCACTTTACTTTTTGTTCAAGTTTGGATTCAATTCTTCACCTTCGGCGAGATATTTTGACTTTGTTGGATCGAGGTGATGTTAATCGAAAGATGCCAGACGGTAAAGGGTTTAGAATTTTGGGAGGCGTATCGGATTTAGAGTGTAATCCAATTTTGGACAGAGGGCGAATTGTTGGATTGTGGGAGTTTGACCCTGAAAACAGAGAAATTGTTTATCAATGCTGGGCGTCCGAAAATTCACAGTTTAAGAAAGTAATGAAAGAGACTGAAGCTTTCATTCGGGAGGAATTAGGCGATGCAAGATCGTTTAGTTTGGACTCTGCCAAAAGCAGAAAGCCGCGAATTGACGCTTTACGGGGTTAGGGATTTCTCATTGAAAAGGTATCGCCACCCGACAAGGTTCCTTGTTGCCATCCTTTCAAAAACCATTTGACACGTTGTTCGCTTGTGCCATGAGTAAACGCATCCGGAACTACGTGGCCTTGTGCTTGTTTTTGAATTGCGTCGTCACCAATTGCACTTGCAGCTTCGATTGCTTCTTCGATGTCTGCTTTGTCGAGTCCAGCCATCTGACTTGCGTGGTGAGCCCAAACTCCCGCGTAATAATCTGCTTGTAATTCGAGTCGAACAGACAATTTATTGTATTCAACTTCGGACAAATATTTTCTTTTTGATTGTACGTCTGCCATCGTTCCGATGAGATTTTGAATATGATGACCGACTTCATGTGCAATTACATAGGCTTGTGCAAAATCGCCCGAAGCACCAAACCGATCTTTCAACATATCGTAAAAACTTAAATCTATGTAAAGTTTGTTATCTTCAGGGCAATAAAACGGACCGACCGCAGCACTTGCGAAACCGCATGCTGAATCAACTTTGTCTTCAAACAAAACAAGCACCGGTTTTTGATAAGTTTTGCCGGACTGGGCAAACAATTTGCCAAAGACTTCTTCCGTGTCCGCCAGGGTGACAGCGACAAATTCTTTGCGCTCTTTATCAATTGGGGTTTCGACATAGGGCTGATTTGACCGGCCGGCACCGCTTGCTGCATCCAGCAATGCGGACGTGTCACCGGTAAATAAAGCATAGGCAATCGCGATGAGAATTCCCAATCCACCACCGCCGACTGCGAATTTCCCACCTGCAGACATACTTCTACGGTCTTCAACGTTTTCGCTTTGGCGTCTTCCTTTCCATCTCATTGCCTTATTTTAGTCGCATTTGTTGAACGGGGTCATTTTAGAAGCCCGCTTAATCAGCGATTCTAATTCCTTGAGATTAATGTCTTCAATTTTTTTGAATCGAATGCAAGATTGGCCGACGATTGCTTTTCCGATTTTCGACTGGGCCTGTTCGGCGATGCAACCCTTTTCATCGGATACACAAATGTAGACTGAGATTCCGGTTTTTCGTTCCGACAATCCCACGGTAAACCAGTCGCCTTCACTTCCGGATTTGGATTTATACCGATATTTTCCGTAGCCAACCATTCCAGATTGCATAAATGGCTTAAGGTTGGGCGCATTCTTGATGATGAGTTGATGTAATTTGAGGAGTTCTGTTTTTTTCGGCTCAGGAATTTGATTGAAATATTCTTCAGGCGTTTTTGCTGTTGAATTTGCTCTCATTGAAACATCTCCTTGATTTTTGTTATCTGATTTGGGTCTGGTATTGAATCTTGAATGTTTGCATAACTTTCATGATTCGATGGCATGCGGAATGAAAAGTGAAGTTCTTTGCAGTTTGCATATTCGACCAAGCGTCTTGCATTGTGTTGTCGAACCCCTCCACCGGGCAAAACAGTAATCTTTGAATTCGAATGTTTATTTAACTGTTTTATGATTTCGATGCCTTCGTCAACACTCGGCTTTCCGCCACTAGTGAGTACCCTTTTGAATCCCAATTCGGTTAATGTATCAATAGCAACAAAGAGATTTTCGGACATATCAAAGACGCGATGAAATGCAACCGGTGTTTCGTTTGCCGTATCCAAGATGTGTTTTGATGAATATTCGTCAACTTTGCCATTGGAATCCAAAAACCCGGTTATGATTTCATTAGCGCCATGTTTGATGAGCAACTTGATATCGCTAAGAACAACTTTGAGTGCATCTGCAGAAACTTGTGGGCGGCCTTCTTTTGGGCGGACCATTGCGACGATGGGGATTTTGAGGTTTTCTTTTGCAATTTCAAGCATTCCAATTGAGGGCGTTACCCCTCCGGTAGGCAATGCGGCACAAAGTTCTATCCGGTCTGCTCCAGCAGTTTCTGCAACGAGCGCCTCTTCAATCGAGCCACAACACGCTTCGATTAGGATCAATTTAGAAAAACCGTTCGTTGACTATTTTTCCGTTCTCAACCGTGTAAATAGCAATTTCCTTCATGGTTTCGCGTTGGCCTGACATTTTGTTGGTCACGTCAATTTCGTACCGGACGGCAAACATCGGTTCGTTCACCCATGGGCCTTCGACAATGGCGTTGTGGACTTCCATGTTTTGGTTCCACCAATCGATTTTGGCGCGAACCCCTTCCATGCCGTGCGTTTCTCGGGGCTCGCCCCAGGGTTCAATGCTCACGATGTCTTGCGAGTAATAAGTCTCTGATGCTTCATCAAACTTTCCCTGCTTGCAAAGGGCAACCAGGCCGTCGGCCACTTCTTGAGTTGTCATGGCATTTATCATACACAACGCATCCGTGTACAATGTTTGAGGAATTATGAAACGCTCCATCCTTATAGCGGTTTCTGTTTTGATTGTCGGAATTGGGGGTTGTGTTGGTGCAGTTTGGTTAAGTGTCTTTCCGAAAACCAATCAGGCCGAATTGGACAGATTGCTTGCAAAAGTTCATCAGATGGGATTAACGACTGACATCAAGCAGTTGGAAAACTATTCAAAAACGAATGAGAAAGATGTTACGCAGATTTGGGATGAAATAAAGACGGAACCGGCAAAGTTATTGGCAAAAGCCGTGCCGCCAATTGAGCAAACTGTGTTTTTGTCTGCAGTATGGGGTGAGCGCGATATATCAACTTGCAAACGAATTCTCAAAGTGGTTGAGCCGCTGACTGAACAATATGAACAAGCATCTGAGGGTACGTGTTTTAACCCCTTCAGAAATTGGGAGAAGCCATTTGAAATTATGATGCCAGAATTGGAAAAATTTCGTAATGCTTGCCGCATATTTCTAATCAGGGCATTTGTTCATTCTTGCGAAAACAAATCCAACGATTGCTTTACAGACTTATCAAGAATAAGAAAAGTTCTTTCGACAATTGAAAGACAACCATTCTTCATTGTTGGTTTGGTAAACATTGCTGTTCGGATTACAATTTTACGGATGATTCCGAAAATCATTGAAAATTTCAAAGACAATGAAGACAATTTAATCCTTCTTTTAGAGTATGTTAAGTCAATTGAACCTTTTGATTCGAAAAAATATGTAGGATTTGAATTGGCCGCTTTTCGGCAAGGAATACAGCAAGTTAGGAGAGGAGAAGACCCAGGTATTTTTGATAGTAACGACACGATTACCATGTGGTTAAGCAAAGTTGCAAAACACGCAGCAGATTCGGCAGAACTCAGAGGAGTGAGACAATTAATTGATTGCTTAAATGCAAAGTTGGATGAAAAAAAACTAAAAGAATTGAGAACACAATTGTCCGATGAAGCAACTAATTTTCTAATGAACCCGGGCAGTTCAATTGCCTATATTATGATTCCAGATTTGGAAGCCTTTGCAAGGCGAACAAATGATCTCAATCAGTTTAATCGTGTGGCTCAAATTGCGATTGGTGCAGCGATTCTCCGATTGCAAAACAGGACAAATCCCAGTCTTGATGACGCAGCGCGGCTGGTTGGCGTTAGCAAGAAAGACATTTTTGTTGACAATGACCTGATTTATAAGTGGACTAACAACGTGTTGGAAATTAGGTCTGTTGGAAGAAACAAGAAAGACGACTTGGGTTCGCGTCG
>CAZJKW010000062.1:0-12101 GCA_964546835.1 uncultured Fimbriimonadales bacterium | reverse complement strand
GTGAAACCATGATGCTTGCCCTGGAAGACCGACCTGAGCCGTTCACGCTCGGTAAGGACGTGTCTCCGGAGCAAGTGAAAGAAACGTGGGAGATGGCGAAAAGAACCGGTTTCAAACTTGCCGGTTTTCGAAGTTTTGAAAGAGCGGTTACGCCACAAATGATTGAACGTGTGAAAACTGCAATCAAACGGAAGCGTCAAATGGCGGTTGCATGATCAGTTTTGCGGTTTTGGCGGGCTTGACCCTGTCCTATGCGTTTCCAAATGAACCGCTTGAGTATTCGGTTTCGTTGCTGTTTGATGGTTATCTGCCCGTTTTGGGTGGAATTGAGCAGAAAGTGAAAGCCGACATGGTGCTGAAGGTTGAGGTCAATTCTCGGTTGGACGGCAAACTGGAAGCGTCAACGTCGCTGACATCGTTCCAACTGTCCATGATGGATTTGGAATCCAAAACATTCGCTCTATTACCCTTCTCCCTTGAAAATGTCAAAACTTACTTTCCCGAAAACAAGACAACTTTCTTACCTAATGGGAGAATCCTTGGGACCACGGCCCCCGCTACCGACTTTCCGGTGCGCCTACCGGGACTAAATACCCAGCACATACCGGACGTTACTTTCTTGTTGTTGCAGTTCCCGGACGGCGAAATTGAACTTGGTAAGCCATGGAAATACATGCGCAAGTTTGGAGATGTAGAGACTTTTTTTGAAGTTTTTTTGGAAAAAGTGGTTGACAAACGGCCTCTAACTGGACTTAATATAAGACAGTCATACAAAACCTATGAGGATGAGAACAAAAATCCGGTCAACAATCCTACAGAAGCAGAACTGACAGTGACTACGACGGTTACCGGCAATGGGGAAGCGGAATTGACCGGGACAAACGGCATCTTAAAAAAAGCGGTGGTAACGGCGCAGGCAGTTTCCAGCGTACTGAATAGTAAAGGTCAGGCTCAGAACGAACGAAGACTAAAAACAATTTTCGAAATCAATCTAATCAGGAAGGACAAATGAATAAAGGTGTACTAACAGCTCTTTGCGGTGCGGCAACAATCGCTCTACTCGGATTCACTCCACAAGATGAAGGGGTCCTTTTGCGACGCGACTTAACCAAGGTCGGGACAGACAATTATCGAATGGACATGAAAGTCGCTCAAACGATACAACTCGGTTCGATGGGAATGGGCGATATGCCAATTGACATTTCGTCTGCAATGAAACTGGGATTCAAAGTTGGGGACCAAGATCCCGAAACCAAGAAATCACCGGTTGATATCACCATGAGCGATATCAAATTTGATTTGCAAGGGATACCCGGAGGCGGAGGAGGCATGGGTGGCGGGATGCCCGAAATGCCGAAAGAAATTAAGTCCAAAGCAAAAATTGATGAAAGAAATCGGTTCACCGATATTCAAAACATTCCGATTCCCGGACAAAACCCACAAATGGGACAAATGATGATGATGATGGGTGGTTCATCGAATCCTCTTACCGGATTTTTGATTGAATTCCCTGAAAAAGCAGTCAAGTTTGGCGAAACTTGGGACGTTAAAATGCCCAAAAATCCGATGCTTGGGAATCAAGAAATTGTCTTGAAAGCGACTCTTGTTGGTGAAAAAGAATTCATGGGAGAAAAGGCCTATGAGATTTCGATGACAGGATCTTTTCCATTGAAAGTGGATTTCGCTGAAATGATGAAAAACAATCCAGAAATGCAAGGCATGATGGGTGGAATGAATATGCAAATGAGCGGCAAAATGGAAATGCGATCGGTGTATCTGGTTCAAAAGGGAACCGGAAAAACATTGAGCATGGAATCGCTCACAAAAAGCAGTCAAAGACTTGATTTGCCTGATATGGGTCAAGGATTTGACATGAGCGGCGAAACAACTATCAAAATCGTTATCGAGAAATAAATTGTTTCAACTGTTCGCAGCGTTAACGGCTGTGGGAGGAATGCTTCCCGCAGCCGTTTTGCAATCCGGCCACATTGTTAATTTCCCGCTTAAAGAGGAGCGAGTGGATTACAGGTTTACGGGATCGGTTTTTCGCAGTTACGCCGGCGGAAAAACCGCACCGGAAACCAGACAAGCGCAAACAAAAGGCGTTTATTCGGTGTTAATCACTAAGTCAGGAATGGGTTGGGAATTGACAGGAGTTACCAAGGAATTTTCCGGCACAAGCGGAAACGAGCCATTGACACCATCAGAATTGGGAAAGGCGAAAGGCGGCAAATGGAGTGTCTCACCTATTGGAACTGCGCCGAGATATTCTTGGAACGGCAAACCCGCTAGTCCATTTGTTTTGGGCGCATCAACTTGGCCGCTTTCGTGGGCTCCGATTAAACCGAATGCGCCATTAAAAATTGGAGATGAAGTTTGGGTTGATTTTATTTTGCCAATGCAGTCTATTTTGGAAGATGATCCAATTGGGAATGCAAACATAAAAGCGAGATTGGTTTTTGACGGCACAACACAAGGAGCCATTCGATGTTTTCGATTCAATGTGCGAACCGATTTGCCAATATCGGTCCCCATAAAACATCCGGAAGATTCAACCTTAACACTTTCCGGAAACTTAAAATTGGACGGTGAGATATTCGTTTCGCGTGAGGATGGACGGGTTGAAACTTCGAACATCATTTATTCCATCAAGTTACAACTTGAAGGACCAAAATATGAATTCGGATTTAGTTCGGCGGAGTTGATTGCAACTTCCGAATTTAAGCGGTTGCGGTAAAACTGCAATATGAAGGATGCGGCAAAGCGAGCAACCGAACTTAGGGAAGAAATCGAGCGACACAATCGGCTTTATTATGTTGAAGATTCTCCCGAAATCTCGGATGCGGAATGGGACAAACTGTTTCACGAACTGAAGTCGCTTGAAGAATCCGACCCGTCCTTGATTACCCCTGATAGCCCCACGCAGCGAGTTGGTACAAAGCCAAGCGAGAAGTTCTTACCGCATAAGCACATAGTTCCTATGTTGAGTTTGGATAACGCTTTCGGCAGTGACGAACTCATTGCATTTGACAATCGCGTCAAAAAATTCCTGGGCGAAGACAAGGAAATTGAATATCAAGGCGAACTAAAATTTGACGGACTATCCATGTCCTTAACTTATGTTGATGGGATTTTGCAAGTTGCAACAACACGTGGCGACGGAGAGACTGGAGAAAACGTAACGCCAAACGCAAAAACAATTCGTTCAATTCCATTGCGGCTGTTGTCGAAATCGAGTGGCAATGTTGAAGTGAGAGGTGAAGTGCTTCTTGACAAAAACGAATTTTTGAGAATCAACAAAGAACGTGAAAAGAAAGGAGAACCGGCTTTTGCAAATCCAAGAAATGCTGCTTCCGGCTCGGTTAGACAATTGGATTCAAAAATAACCGCATCGAGAAAACTAACCTTTTGGGCATACGGTTTCGGTGCATCCGGCGACCAAAAATTTTCGACTCAATCCGAAATTGCTAAGTGGTTACGGGAGAGCGGATTCAAAGTCAGTGACCAAATCAAGATTTTAAAAGGTGCAAAAGAGTGTCTAAACTTTGTAAATCATTGGAATGATAAACGGGAACAACTACCGTTTGAGATTGATGGTTTGGTTTTCAAAGTAGACAATCTTAATTTGCAAGAGCGGCTGGGATTTACAGCACGAGGACCGCGTTGGGCAATTGCATACAAATTTGCAGCAGAACAAGCAACCACTCTGCTTAAAGGAATCACTTGGCAAGTTGGTAGAACCGGAACGGTAACTCCGGTTGCAGAACTTGAACCGGTGCAGGTTGGAGGCGTGACGATCAGTCGGGCAACGTTGCACAACATCGAGGATTTGTTGAGAAAAGACGTTCGAATCGGAGATACAGTTCTGATTCAACGCGCCGGCGATGTTATTCCTGAAGTTGTATCGCCGATTCCATCAAAAAAGCATTCGACCTTGCCGATTCCTGCTGCACCGAAATCGTGTCCGGTGTGTACTTTTGAATTGGTGCAAAAAGCAGGCGAGGTTGCGCTGCGTTGTCCAAACCGAAAATGCCCGGCTCAAATTGCGGAGCGAATTGTGCACTTTGTTTCGCGGACGGCGATGGACATTGAAGGGTTAGGTGAAAAACAGGTTTTGCGGTTTCTTGACCTTGGCTTTTTGAAGGATGTTTCGGATATTTATTTGCTTCACCTGCGAAAGCAAGAGTTGATTGAACTGGACCGAATGGGCGAACAGTCGGTCAACAATTTGCTCCAAGCCATTGAAGAATCTCGGCGAAGACCTATCAACCGGTTTTTGTTTTCTTTGGGTATTCGGCATGTGGGTGAAACCGGAGCATTTAATCTGGCAACCCATTTCCAAACGATAGAGAACTTTCTTGAAGCAAAATTTGAGGATCTGATTCAAATTGAAGATGTGG
Organism: uncultured Fimbriimonadales bacterium; assembly: GCA_964546835.1. Taxonomy (GTDB): domain Bacteria; phylum Armatimonadota; class Fimbriimonadia; order Fimbriimonadales; family ATM1; genus JAHCHL01. The sequence goes on along the minus strand of CAZJKW010000062.1, from coordinate 7,701 downwards.
GTCCTAACACAGCGGGTGAAATTATCGAGTTTCTTCAGGACGAAGAGTCCAGAAATGTATTGAACCGATTGCTTGAACATATTAAGCCGGACCCGTTACAAGTCGAAAAAAGTGACGGAATCTTTGCCGGTCAAACGGTGGTCATCACAGGAAAGTTAGAGAAAATGACTCGAGATGAAGCGGAAGAGTTAATAAGAAAACAAGGAGGCAAAGCGGCAGGCTCGGTTTCACAAAAAACAAACTTGGTAGTTGCCGGGCCTGGCGCAGGTAGCAAATTAGCGCAAGCAGAGAAACTCGGTATCAAAGTTATCAATGAAGATGATTTTCTTGCTTTGGTAGGGAATTGATGTTTGTTTCGAACGAGGAACTTAATGTAGAACTGTGTGTTGCAAGTGGGCAGGTCTTCCGGTGGAAAAAAAGTGATTATGGCTGGAGTGGAATTGATGGTTGCAATTTCATCGAAGCAATTCGAACGAAAAATGGTTGGCAAATTGAATCGTTTCCAGACAAAAATGCGTTTGTTCGTTTTTTTCAATTGGACCGAACGAACAAGGAAATTTGTGAGCAGATTCTAAAATTAGGCCCCGAGTTAAAGCCATATGTTGAACGTCATCCCGGACTGCGTGTACTGAAACCGGAATACGTTCATGAAACTCTTTTCAGTTTTATGTGCACCCCGAACAACCATTTATCGCGGATAACAAAAATGGTGGATTATCTGGGCTCAAAGGGTAAAGATTCGATTAACGGATTGAAGATTTTTCCCGCGCTTGAACAGATAGCAGAACTCAATGAATTCGAATTGCGACAGAACGGATTTGGATATCGTGCTTCTTCAATAGTTCAAGTTGCCAATACCATTTGCAGCAAAGAACCCAGCTGGTTAAATGGGCTCCGTAAATTAGACTATCACGCAGCCCATCGAGAGTTGTGCGGATTGACCGGTATCGGTCCGAAAGTTGCAGATTGTATCTGTTTGTTTGGCACTTATCATGAAGTAGCCGTGCCAATTGATACTCATTTATGGCAAGCGGCTTGTCACGTTTACTTTCCTGAATGGAAAGGTACTGCTTTGACAACAAAAAAATATGAAATGACTGGGAGTCACTTTAGAAACCGGTTTGGAAATTTAGCTGGTTGGGCGCATCAGTATCTGTTTTATGATCGGGTGTTAAATTATCGAAAAGGAAAGCCACCGGTATACTCGGCTTCATGAAAGGATTGCTTGCTGCCGTCGTTTTTGTTTGCGGGTGTGATTCACTACGGGTGGCAGAGATTCAGGAAGCGGGTCCGGCTATCGGCACATTATGTCTATTGAAAAATCAGAAAATTGATGAAAGTAGCGGTGTTGCCATTTCTTATCGAAAACAGGGACTTTATTGGACGCATAATGATAGTGGCGACGGTCCAAACTTGTATGCATTTGATTCTAATGGTAACGATTTCGGAACCTACACTTTGAAGAATACTGATGTAGTCGACTGCGAAGATATGGGGAGCAGACTAATTAATGGGAAGCCGTTTCTTTTTCTTGCTGATGTCGGGGACAATGTTAAAGCAAGGAAGTCCGTTTTTGTTTATAAAATTCCGGAGCCGAATGTGCGGCAAAAAGATGAAGTGATTTCGAAGTTTGAAACGATGGAATTGATTTATCCCGACGGCGCTCACAATTGTGAAACGTTACTTGTAAATTCAAATGGCGATATTCAGTTGGTGACAAAGGATGAAACCGGAATGAGTGGGGTTTATTTTGGTGAAGCTGGGAAATCAAAGCAAACGCTTGTGAAAATAGGCGAAATAAAACTTGAAAATTCAATATCAGGAATGAGACTTGCAACCGGGGGTTGTTCCGACCCTGAATCCAAGCGGACCCTAATCAGAACCTACGGCACTGCTTTTATGTATAGCGGTGGATTCGAAGATTGGTTCAAGAGTCCCCCAAAACAGTTTGCCATCCCATTAGAAGCCCAAGGTGAATCTATCTGTTTTGACTTTCTTGGAAAAAGAGCCATTACAACGAGTGAAGGAAAGCCTTGTAAAGTCAGTTTTTCTCGATTGCCATAAAACTCTCTGCCGATTGATGTCAATCAATCGGCAGAGAGTTTTGTTTGCTGAGGATTAGTTATCTGAGTCTTCGATTTCCGCACCCAAACTGGCTGCCAATGAACTGATGTCTCCGATTTCGTTTTCATCGGTTTCTTCGAAGTCGTCCATTTCATCTCGCTCTTGCATGGAAGCGAGTGCGGTAAGTGGTGCTTTTGCCCATACCGGCTCTCGAGTGGTTTTGACGGCGATGTTACGATAATCGCTAAATCCTGAACCGGCAGGAATCAACCGACCGATGATGACGTTTTCTTTGAGGCCAACCAAATCGTCGGTCTTGCCTCGAACGGCTGCTTCAGTCAGAACTCGAACGGTTTTTTGTGCAGAAGCAGCTGAAAGGAATGATTCGGTTGTCAATGCTGCTTCCGTGATTCCTTGAATTACTGCATCCGCGGTTGCCAATTCCGGAACTTTCATTTTTTCTTCGCCGGTTTCCAAATCTTCATAGGGGACTTTTTCGCCAGCCGCAATCATGCTTTGAATGCGTTCATTTTCTCTTCGGAATGCAAATCGGTCAACCACTTGTCCCGGAAGATAAATGGTGTTTCCGCCTTCGCGAATTCTGACTTTTCGAAGCATTTGTCTGCAGATAACTTCAAGGTGACGGTCGTTGATTGAAACGCCGTTTGACGCATAAAGCGACTGAAGTTCCTTAATCAAATACTCTTGAACTGCACGAATTCCTCTAAACTCAAGCAATGAACCCAAATCAAGGGGTCCTTGAGTTAGCGGGTCACCCGCTTTAACCCGGTCGCCTTCCTTAACTAACAAGATTCTTCGTTTCGGAAGAAGCATGACGTCAAGAACCGGGACGGTTTTGACTCCGATTTTTGCAAGTTTGTCGAGTGCGGCTTTGTTGATTTCAACACCAGCCAAAAGCGCGATTTCTTTTGAATTCGGATTCTTGATGTTTTCCGCGATGGTTTTTCCGGAAATTTCTTGAGAATCTAAAGGAAGTTCTGCACGAATACAAACCCATCGTCCCAGTTTTCCGTTTTCAATTTTTGTGATTACACCGTCGTTTCTACTGATGATGGCCTCACCTTTAGGTGCACGTCGCGCTTCAAGCAATCGCTCAACGAACGGAATACCTACGTAGTGGTAGAACGAGTTTTCAACCAACTCTCTTGCAAGCTGTCGGTTAGCCAATGTGGATACCGGTTTTGCAGGTTTCTCTTTGTCGTCCTCTTTCTTTGCTTTCGCTTTTGATTTCTTTTCGGGAACCTCATCGGAATCTTCTTTTGGCGGTTCAACCACTTTGCCGGTCAAATTGTCAATGAGTTTCTTTTGTTCACCGACAAAGTCAGGCCATGCTTGGGGTTCCAATTCATCCATTTTCAAGTCGGCTTTCAACTCTTGGTGCAGTGAGCCATACATTCGTCCTGCTTGGTTGTATCCCGTTAGAACGGTTCCGGTAGCAACACCACCGTGGTGGAAGGTTCTCATGGTCAACTGAGACAACGGTTCGGACATTGTCTCTGCGGCAATAACACCAACGGCCGTTCCGACTTCTGCAAGTTTTCTGGAAGAAAGGTCCCAACCGTAACATTTCGAACAAATGCCTGTGCTGAGTTCGCAAGTCAGCGGACTTCGAATCGAAATTTGCAATTCACCGTGGTCTCCAATTCTGAATCCGGCTTTTCGATAAATTGCTTCCAATTCTGTTATTGCTTTTTCTTTGCCTTTAGTTGCTTCGCGTTCTGCTCGGTATGTTTTTTCGATTTGTTCAATCGCAATTCCGGCTTCTTCGCTGATAGGTTCGTTTGCTTCGGCAACAACTGTTTTCTTTTTCTCGCGTGGATCAAGAATGGTTTCAGTGGTTACGCGACCCGTTATGCGCAATTTTATCGGCTCAACCGTTTCGCCTTCGTTTTCGATGGTCGAAATATAAGTTCCGGTAGAGGTTCCACAGTCGTCGGATTTAATGACCACGTCGTGCGAAACGTCTACCAATCTTCGTGCAATGAATCCGGAGTAACCCATCAAGAGGGCCGTATCCGAAACACCTTTTCTGGTTCCGAACATGGATACAAAGTATTCAAAGACGCGTGATCCGTGGAATAGTCCTGCACCACCTACAATGTCGGTGATTGGCTGGTTAAAGTTGTTTCGGAACATTCCTCGAGTTGCCATCAACTGGACAAGTTGCTCTCGCGAGCCACGAGCGCCGGACTCAACCATCATGCGAAGCGGGTTGAATTGTCCCATTTCGGAAATAATTCCACCGGAAAGTGCGCCGAACGCGTCACCCCAAATTCGAAGCAGGTGTCGGTCTCGTTCGTTACTTGCTATTCGTCCCTTTTGATAATTGGTTCGAACATCATGTGTTGCGCGTTTTGCATCGCCAATCTTTGCATCAATCAGATCTGCCAATTTGTGACCGGCTTTCGCTTCTTCTTCGATTGTCTTTTTGTCTTTCTTGTGACTTGGAACGCCCGTTAGCTCGTTCTTTGCAAAATTCCAGACTTGAGAACGGTCGGAAGTCGGAGCCGAAAGCGGATCAACGTCGGATAGAGCGATTGTCAATCCGTATCTTGTTGCCCATTCAAAACCAAGCGACTTGAGACGGTCCATCATTTCAACGGTCGTTTGCGAATCCGTTACTTTTCGGACATAGGTAATTAAGCGATTGAGGTTACGCTTAGTCATTTCCATGTTAATCCAGTCGTCGTGATGCTTGACCGGATAGGGAAGAATCTCATGGAAAATCAATTGACCCGGAGTTACTTCTTTTACTACCGTTTCAATTTGAACTTCTTCACTTTTGTTGTTTGCAATCGGTCGTCGAATTCGGCAGAAAACAGGTCCGTTGAGCGGAATTCTTACAGAAGCGTCCGGATGCTGTGCGACGGTGATGACTTCGTCGGGTGAAGAGAACGTAAATGGCGCTCGATTTTTCTTCGGGTCTTTTCGGTGTGACGCCATTTGCTCATCGAGAACTGCTTTGAGGTCTTTTCGCATTACTGTTAGCGAATAACATCCCAAAACGATATCTTGCATGGGCGACATGGTCGGTTGACCATCAGCTGGCGAGAATAAGTTGTTCGAGCTCAGCATTAAGACTCGTGCCTCAGCTTGTGCCGCCGCGCTCAGCGGAACGTGTACCGCCATTTGGTCACCGTCAAAGTCTGCGTTAAATGGCGGACAAACGAGCGGGTGAACTTGAATGGCTTTACCGTCTACCAAAATTGGCTCAAATGCCTGGATACCAAATCGGTGAAGCGTTGGAGCACGGTTTAAGAGAACCGGATGGTCTTTGATGACTTCTTCCAGTGCGTCCCAGACTGCCGGATGCATTCGGTCAATCATCCGTTTAGCGGTTTTAATGTTTTGGGTAAGTTTTTGGTCAACCAACGCCTTCATGACATAAGGTTTGAATAACTCCAAAGCCATCTCTTTGGGCAAACCGCATTGGTGCAGTTTAAGGTGCGGCCCGACAACGATGACCGCACGCCCTGAATAGTCAACACGCTTACCCAGCAAGTTCTTTCGGAACCGTCCCTCTTTGCCTTTAAGCATGTCGCTCAATGACTTGAGTGCCCGGTTATTGCTACCGACAACCGGTCGATTTCGGCGACCGTTGTCCACGAGTGCGTCAACTGCCTCTTGAAGGAGTCGTTTTTCGTGGTTAATGATGGACTCCGGTGCCCGAATTTCCATAATCTTTTTCAAGCGGTTGTTTCGGTTGATGATTCGGCGATAAAGGTCGTTTAAGTCCGAAGTTGCAAATCTTCCGCCATCGAGTTGGACCATTGGGCGCAATTCAGGCGAAATGACCGGAAGGGTTTCAAGCACCATCCATTCCGGCTTTGCCTTAGCATGGAGAAATGCGTCGACGATTTCCAATCGCTTAATCATTCGAGCCCGTTTTGGCCCGGTTGAACGTAAAATGCCGTGCTTGAGTTCCTTAGCCAGTTGGTCGAGGTTGACTCGGCTAAGCAGTTCCTTAACGGCGTTGGCGCCAATTCCGGCTTTAAGCATTTGGTTGAAGGGCTTGTTCAATCGGCGGCTGACGGCATGGAGCATACGGTCAACTGCGCGGTATTTGTCTTCTTCTACCAACTGGTTGGCTTCTAACTTATAAAGGACTTCAAGAGCGATGTCCATTTCCTTAACGCGCTCAATTGTGTCTCTTTGTTCGGCTTTGATTCGGTCGTTGATGGCTTTGGTTCTGTCTTTGATAAAGCCCTCGTCGTACTCGTCTTTGTTTTCGTCGAGTTCTCTTGCGAAGTCGCCCCGGATTTCTTCTTCGAGTTCGAGCATTTGCTGCTCGATGTCGGATTTTTCTTGTTCTACGGCTGTTTCAATTTCGGTTCGGCTTGCATCCAGGTTTTCCCGGTCAATATCGGTAACTAAGAAGGATCCAAAGTAAACGACCTTTTCGAGGTCTCTTGGCCCTATGTTTAAAAGTAACGCAATGGGGGAAGGCACCCCCTTAAGGAACCAAATGTGGCACACGGGTGCCGCGAGTTCGATGTGTCCCATCCTCTCGCGGCGTACCCGTGACCTTGTGACTTCGACACCGCAACGTTCACATACAATGCCTTTGTATTTGACCTTTTTGTATCTTCCGCAATGACACTCCCAGTCCTTGACAGGACCGAAAATTCGTTCGCAGAAAAGGCCATCGCGCTCCGGTTTAAACGTGCGGTAGTTAATGGTCTCTGGCTTTTTGACTTCGCCATGGGACCATGCCAACACATCTTCAGGACTCGCGATTCCAACACGGATTTTCTCAAATAGAGTTACATCAGGCATTCGGTGTCAATTGCTCCTACTTGGCCTTAGGTGGCCTCCCCCGGCGTTTAGCCGAGCCGGCTGCCTTCTTCGGAGCCGCTTTTTTAGCAGCGGTCTTCTTGGCTGGCCGACCTCTCTTCGCAGCTGCTTTTTTCGGTGCAGCTTTCTTTGCAGTCTTTCGGGCTGCCGGTTTTCTGCCGGCTGCTTTCTTGGCTGTTGCTCTCTTAGCTGGTGCTCGCTTTGCAGTTGCTTTTCGAGCGGTAGTCTTTCGAGCTGTCTTCTTTCGAGCAGTGGTCTTCTTAGCCGTCGCTTTCTTAGCCGTTGCTCGTTTAGTTGTTTTTCTTGCAGTCGTTTTCTTAGCGGTGGTTGCCCTTTTGGCTGCCGGTTTTCGGCCGCGCTTGGCTCCGGTTGCCTTTTTAGCTGTTGTAGCTTTCTTGGCTGCCGGTTTTCGGCCGCGCTTGGCTCCGGTTGCCTTTTTAGCTGTTGTAGCTTTCTTGGCTGCCGGCTTTCTGCCGCGTTTTGCACCCGTCGCCTTCTTGGCTGTTGTTGCCTTTTTGGCTGCGGGTTTTCGACCGCGTTTAGCTCCGGTTGCCTTTTTAGCCGTTGTTGCTTTCTTGGCTGCCGGTTTTCTACCGCGTTTAGCGCCTGTTGCTTTCTTGGCCGTAGTGGCCTTTTTTGCACCGGGCTTTCTGCCGCGTCGCTTCTTAGGTGCCGCAGACGCCGTCGCGTCGCCGCCGCCCATTGCATCGCCAGCAGTCATCATTTCGGGATCTTGCTCCTCGAACACGAACATTACTTTTGCCATGGTTTTAGTTTTTCTCCGTGTGGATGATTGTTATCATCCTTATTTAGAAGAAACCC
>CAZJKW010000061.1:0-12136 GCA_964546835.1 uncultured Fimbriimonadales bacterium | reverse complement strand
TCCGATCTCTACTGCACAGAGTGTGGAGCCACGATCGGCGAATCCGAAGCCGCGGAAAGTGATGTCATTATCTATCCCGAATTAACCCGAGCAAATTTGCTTCGACTGAAAGGCCAGTACGACGACTCTGAAAAAGTCGCCATTGCGATATTGAAACGCTATCCGAACAATGCATCCACTCATATCTTGCTCGGAGACATTCACAATGATCGAGGAAACGCAAGAGAAGCCCTGCAATGGTATGAAATGGCACAAGAATTATCGCCTGAAAATTTGACTTTGCAAAATCGAATTGAACGTATCAAGACCTTAATCGAAAAATCAGAATTTGAACACGCAACCGATGGTTTAGAAATTGCATCTTCAGGTATCGGAGTTTGGAAATACTTGGCTGTGATTATTGTGTTGGTAATCATTGCTTCCGGAGCATTTATTTTTGGCTCAATAAGAAAAGAAAACGCACTTAAAGACCTCGAAGCAAAAAAATTGAGAAACGCAATTTCGGAACCCATTTCAATCAATGGGGATGCTCCTCCAAGACCGATACTCCCTAAAGAGGATTCTGCAGAATCTACGACTTCGGGCTCTGAAAACGGAATGACCGAAATTGAAAACGGGCTACTGAATTCAATTAAACAAAATACGGGAGAAATCGCTCCACGAATTGTGGACGTGGAAATTGACCCGCGAAATGGTGCCGCTTATGTAACTGTCTTAGGGGACGCAAAAGGAACTTCGGAACAAGACCAAATTGAACTTGCGACAGTCGGAAAAGCAACCCTTGATTCCGCAACCAATTTATCAACAGTTACAGTAAAAGTGGTTAGCGCAAGAAATCGGACCATTCTTTACATGGGGACCATTAATCGAACATCACTCAATAATGCACAGGGCGCTCCGGGCAATATCAGTTGGGCAAAATCTTTGGTGACTGATGTCTATTTTGAAACCACGACAAACCAGCCGTAAAAACTGTCGCCCAAATCAAAGCCCAATAAAGATGCGGTAAATAAAACACATTGCCGGCAGAATTAAACACGACCCGGATTGCAAAAACAGAAAACACTGTTCCAACAATCAAAGATAACAAGAAAAGTCGCACTGACCATTTGATTATCAAAAAGAAAATTCCAAAGGCAACAATGGCTTTGAAAAGCGACAAATAAGTCTCTGGAATCATCCACCATTCAAAACCGCCAATTAACAAAGTGCTTAACCCAAGACCAACCACAACGATTAGAAGCAACAGAATCACAGATAACTTTCGATAAACATAAACAAAACATCCTGTAATCAAAATGACGAGGCCTGCAAGGGAGACAAAAGTGAAGCCTATCCAAGAGGGCAGCAAAAACTGAAACACATTTCGAATTGCATTTCCCGTATCAATTCCTCCCGCGTTGGTTCCAACTTTGTCGCCCGGTACAAACCCAATTCCTCCAAGAAGGTAAGTCCTAAGAACAAAAAACAAAACTAATAAACTAACGCATCCCAGTGCATATAATCCCCATTTTTCCTTTCTGCGAAATACAGAAAGTGCAGCACCGACCAACGGCAAAACAAGTGCAACCTCTTTGCTTCCAAGTGCCAAAATCGCCAAAATTAGCGCGCCTGCAAGCAACGACTGCTTCCTTTCAATCAAGAACTTATCCCAAAAATAGAGCGCAGAAAGCGCAAAGAATCCTGCAAGCAAATCCGTTTGTGCCGGAGTCCATTGAATTATCAAATCCGTTTTTTCTCTAAACGCCCAAACCGCTGTACCAAGAAATGCAGGTAAGCCCGCTCCAAAGATTCGACAAATCAACAAAAACAAAAACGTAACCCCGCCCAGATAAAGAAGCAATGAAACGCATTGCCATGCAGCTTGATTTTCTCCAAATGCATAGTATTCCAACCACCAAGCCAAGCTGGTAATGGGGCGATAATAAACAAACATCTCCTTTCCAACCCACGGGCCGGTAAGCCAATCCAAAATCCAACTATCCGGGTTTTCCAACTCATCGATAATGAAAACCATGTCGTTACCGGACGCTGTCCAACTCTGTCCGATATTTCTCCCCGCAAAAAAAGCGGAAGCACTCAGCAGAACAAGAAAAAGCGTCAATCGAGAAGAAGCACAACTCCTGTTGATTGAGTTCAAAATTCGGGTCATTCGTCCTCTGATACTCCCAAAACGGCTATAATTTGAACGAGAAATCTCAAAAATGTATCGCGTTTTAGTTGTTGATGATGAAGAAGACGTCCGTAAGGCAGTCAAGCGCCGCTTGGAAAGGCAGGGCTTTGAAGTTGCGGTGGCAGAATCTGCCGAAGAGGGCATCGAATGCATCAAAACGAGTGAACAACCGTTTGATGTAATCGTAACCGACATGAGCATGGAGGACCCGGAAGCGGGAATTCAAATCCTCCAGGCCGCTTTCGGACGCGACGTTTTTGCAGAAGTGATTGTGATGACGGCTTATGGCAACGTCAAAAATGCAGTCGAATGTATGAAGCGCGGTGCATTCGATTACATCGAAAAAAACGTTCCGGGCGTAGATGTTTATGAGTTGTTAACCATAAAAGTCCAACAAGCACTTGACAGAAGGCGACAATCCGTCAGCACCGTCCAGGGCTGGGAAATGGCGGCAAAACTTAAGCCGTAATCCAAAATTATATGGATCAAAGTCGCATTCGCAACTTTTGTATCGTGGCGCATATTGACCACGGCAAATCCACGCTTGCAGATCGAATTCTCGAGATAACCGGTGCTGTTCGAGGCGAAGCCCAAGAACAAATGCTCGATTCAATGGAATTGGAAAGAGAACGCGGAATCACCATTAAGATGACTGCGGTGCGATTAAATTATAAAGCAAAAAACGGCATCGAATATGAATTTAATTTAATTGATACACCCGGACATGTGGATTTTACTTACGAAGTTTCGCGCTCGCTGCTCGCATGCGAAGGCGCACTGTTAGTTGTGGATGCAACGCAAGGCGTCGAAGCACAAACCATCGCAAACGCTTCAATGGCAATGAATCAAGGCCTTGAAATCATTCCGGTGATTAACAAAATTGACTTACCCCATTCAGACGTTCCGCGAGCAAAAGAAGAAATCGAAGGCGCATTGGCTCTTGATGCAACGGACGCTTTGCAAGTAAGTGCGAAAACAGGCGAAGGAGTTCTCGAATTATTGGAAGCAATTGTCGAAAGAATTCCACCGCCAACGCATGCAAGCAAAAATTTGTTGGAAGAAGGAAATATCCCTAATTCAGACAATCCACTCAAGGCACTTATTTTTGACTCGCATTTCGATCCTTATCGCGGAGTCGTTGCATACCTTCGAATTGCCGACGGAAAAGTCAAACGTGGTGACAAAATCAAAATGATGTCCACCGGCTCAACGTTTGAAGTGGATTCACTCGGATATTTCGGCCCTGCGCCTACGCCGATAGATGAATTAGATGCAGGCGAGGTCGGATTTTTAACAGCGGGAATGAAAGAAATAGGTGATGCAGGAGTGGGTGACACGATTACTCTCGCAAACCACGCCGCTACGACAGCACTAAAAGGTTATCGAAAAGCAAAACCGATGGTTTTTTGCGGCCTTTATCCAACAACCGGTGACCAGTATCAGGAATTACGCGACGCACTTGAAAGGTTACAATTAAATGACGCATCTCTCGATTTCGAACCCGAATCTTCGGAAGCGCTTGGTTTTGGATTTCGATGCGGATTTTTAGGTCTTTTGCATATGGATATTGCAAGAGAACGATTGGAAAGAGAATTTAATCTCGACCTAATCCTTACAGCGCCAAGTGTAAATTACGCCGTTTTCAAAACGGACGGAACGATGATGCAAATCAGCAATCCAAGCGAATTTCCACAACCGCAAAACATTGCACATATAGAAGAACCGGCAGTAAAAGCAACCATTATGGTTCCACAAGATTACGTCGGAACCATCATGAATTTGTGCAAAGCAAGACGTGGCATTTTTATTAAAATGGAATATCCTTCGCCACAACGCGTGATGCTTTATTACACTTTGCCACTTGCCGAAATCCTTTTGGATTTTTATGACAAATTAAAATCTCAAACACGCGGCTATGCAAGTTTTGACTATGATTTTTCCGATTACATCCGTTCGGATTTGGTCAAAGTGGATATCATGCTTAACGGTGACGTGGTGGACGCACTTTCATTTATCGTCCACAAAGAAACGGCATATTATCGGGGCCGCGCGATGGCAGAGCAACTCCGCAAAGTTGTCCCGCGCCAACAATATGAAGTCCGAATCCAAGCGGCAATCGGGGCAAAAGTCATCGCTGCCGAATCCATCAAGCCGTTCCGAAAGGACGTAACCGCGAAATGCTACGGTGGCGACATCTCTCGAAAACGCAAACTGCTTGAGAAGCAAAAAGAAGGCAAAAAGCGTATGAAAAACATCGGCTCAATCGAAGTTCCTCAAGAGGCGTTTCTCAGCGTTCTAAGGGTTGCCGAATAGGATAATAAGTCACTTTTGCGGTTCAAAGGGAGAAAAATGGGAGAGAAATCAAGTAAATGCTAACGTCCATGGTGCACCCCAAACTGTTATTTGCCGCCCTTTGCCTTAGCGCAACTTCTATTGGCATATCAAAAGACCTCTCCCTTGCAGACGCAATGGCCCTTGCCAAGAAAAACAACGGAAGTGTCGCCGCCGCTCAAAAAGGTTATGAGTCTTCGCTGGCAGCGGTTCGCTCTGCAACCGGTGCATTCTTTCCGGAAATCACTCCGCAATACAATTACAACAATCGAAGAACCAAAATCAGCGGAGTCACCGACAATGCCGATTTCGACGAATTCACTATCGGTGCAAATTGGCTTTTACTTGATGGCGGTCAAAGGATATACGCACTTCAACGCTCAAAACGACTTGCTGATGCAAATCGCGCCAACTCTCTCTGGACGTTACGGCAGATTCTGTTCACAGTTACAAGGCAGTATTACGAAGTCCTGCGCGCACGAGAACTAAAAAAAGTAGCAGATTCACAAGTTGCAAGAACCAAAGAAATTTTGGAAGTCGTTAAAGGTCGCGTCCAAGAAGGGGTCGCCGCAAAAAAAGAAATCCTTCAAGCAGAAGCAGACGCAGCCAATGCAATCGTGGATCAAATCACAGCAACCAACCAAGTAAACACTTCCGAAGCAGCAATGAAAGCAACCATCGGTTGGAATTCAAACGAACCCCTGCCGGATTTAATTCCACCGCCTCAAGAAATCGGACCGCGAGAAGATTGGACTCTGCAACAAGCCATCGAAAAAGGAATTCTTAATCGTCCCGATTTAGAAGAAGCAAGGCAAAGATTAAAAGCAGATAGATTCAATGTTTTAACGGCTGAACGAAATGCAAGTTTTGATTGGACGCTAAATTTATCGTTTAACAAAAACATTGACCCGGATGATGATTACAATCGCTCACTCACGTTCTTGGTTACCTATCCTTTGTTCGATGCAGGACGTTCAAGGGAACAAGCAAAACAAACAAAACTTGCGTACGAATCCGGCGAATTGCTTTTGGAACAACAAGTGCGAGACGCAAAAAGTGAAATTGAATCCGTGTTCCTTTCGTGGGACCAAAATCGAATTCGTTTGTCCGCAAGCGAAAAGGCATTGACGGCAGCCAGAGTGAATTATGCCGCCGCCGCCGGTAGCCAAGCCGAAGGCGTTTCCAACATTCTTGATGTAACGAACGCAAGAGTTTCACTCGTTACTGCCGAAACCAATTACGTTCGTGCGATTTATGATTATTACGTTTCCGATACTCAACTCAAATTGGTAATGGGATTACCCATTGAAGGCGAACAAGAATGAGCGAACCGATAATTCGCGTCAAAGGGCTAACGAAAGATTACGACATGGGCAAAGTGATTGTCCACGCACTTCGCGGCGTCGAAGTCGAAATTCAACCCGGTGAATTCGTCGCAATCATGGGACCGTCCGGTTCTGGAAAATCAACCTTTATGAACGTGGTCGGGTGTTTAGATCGACCAACCGCCGGAGATTATTTTCTAAATGGAAAAGATGTTGCTAAATTAGACGATAACGAACTTGCCGAAATCAGAAATAAACAACTCGGATTTGTTTTTCAAAATTACAATTTGTTGCCAAGAACCACAGCCATCAAAAACGTAGAATTACCACTGGTTTATGCTGGCAATCGAGATCGGGCTCAAAAAGCGACCAGAGCACTCGAAAGAGTCGGACTTCAACAGCGAATGACGCACAAGCCAAACGAATTGTCAGGCGGTCAGCAACAGCGGGTTGCGATTGCAAGAGCCATCGTAAACGACCCAATCCTGATTCTCGCCGATGAACCAACCGGAAACCTGGATACGCGAACCAGCGAAGAAATCCTTGCGCTGTTCCAAGATCTTAACCGTGAGGGGCGAACGATTATTATCGTCACGCACGAATCGGACGTAGGTGACCACTGCAAGCGCATTATCCGGTTCAGAGACGGCAAAATCGAAAGCGACAAGAAAGTTGAAAAGCAACTCGACGCCAGAGAAATCATCAGCAAAATGAAGCCGGAAACGGACCCGGTTGAAGAATCGAAAAATTAAAAAACTGTTCAAATCTGCCGAATCTGTTGTATAAGATAGGTACGAAACCAATTTAGCACCGGCCAGATCGTGGGAGGAGGGTGCAAAATGAGTTCAGCATTTCAAACTTCGAGTACTTCAGGACGGTATGAGCAGTATCAAAAAGAAGGCATTTTTAAGTTGCCGCCTTTACTTAGCGCATCGCAGATAGATCAACTTCGACAGGAGACCGACGGCATTGTCGAACGGGTCAAACTCCAGGAATATGGAGTTAGTTTCTTTTGGGGAGGGAAATGGCTATCACCCGAAGAGGAATCCTCCGCCATCGTAGACCGAATCTTTGCCCTTGAAACCCATTCGGCGGTTTTTGCAAAAACTTTGTTCCAACTGGATCCGCTTTTTGACTTCTTGACCGAAGTGATTGGAAACAACATCCAGCTTCTTGAAACCAATCTGGTAATTAAGCAGCCCTTTAATGAACGACCGATTCGAATGCACCAGGATTATCCGTTTTTCCCGCACGAGATGAACTCGCCTGTTGCAATCATGATTCCGCTTGACGATACAACCGTCAACAACGGCTGTCTCCGAGTGGTGAAAGGTTCGCATACGCTTGGAGTGCTTCCTTACGATGCAACCGGTCACTTGATGCCGGGCAATTACACGTTGAACGACGGCGAGCCGGTCGAATGTGAGGCAGGCGCCGCAATTGTGGTCAACTGCTTAACCGTCCATGGAAGCGGTCAAAACCGGACTTCGAATCCCCGGCGCGCATGGGTTATCAAGGTCCGAGACCCGGAAGACGTTCCGGTAAAGAACCCCGACGGGATTTCTCCAAACTGGATGCTGCGCGGCGTCAACCCTTTGACCGGTTAAAAAGTTTTCCACACTAAATATTTTGGGTGTGGAAAACCGAAAATCCGCCGTATACTGGTATTAGGGCCGGCAATGGAAACCGGTTTCTGTTGAAAACCATCCGGGTAGACAACTTTGCCAAGATGCTGCTTCCATGAGTCAAGAGCCAAACGTTCGAGGCAGAGGGAAGATTAAGGACGAGCAGTTTTGAATGGAGTCGAATGTGGCCCGGCAGCCGCACCCATGAATTGTCACGGGCGTTCCAAGCGCGGTTTTGACCGCATTTTCGGAGCGCAAAATGGAACAAATCAAAGAGCGAGAAGCCGCTATTCAACAAGCGGAAATCATCAGGGAGCACCTTTTGAAAAAGAGTGACTTCGCCAGCACGGATACTGATTTTCTTCTTAATCATATCGAGGCATTGAGAGGAATCGTCGAGGTGATGCGACATCGAAGCCGAGAAAGTCGAACCATCCAGCAAACCGGATAGCCGTTTACCGGGCCAACAAATGCAATGACCGAAACAAAGACACAGGAAGCCTTGGGGCTTGAAAATGCTTTTCCGGAACGGGTGTTTTTGCTTCATCACGTTGCATCCGGGAAGTACGGTTGTTATTGCCACCGGGAAGTTCACGGGCTTGCGTGCTTTTCAAGCGAATCCAATGCTTTTCGATTTGCCGAGTGGCTCGACCTGTTTGGAATGAGAGCCGAGGAAGTTAGTTTCGACGAAGCGAGAGAGGTGGCGAAGTCTCGCCCAAGTCCGATTTCCTGCCTGATGTTGTTGGATTCTTTGGAAAAACCTCAAATTCATTACGTTAAGTGAACGATGAGGCCATCTAGTTGTCTTTGAATGGCAAATCATGGGAACAATCTTTCCGAACAAGACCCCCAAGAATTTCCCGGTAAAAATACGGGATTTCAAAAAAATAGGTTGACAAATGGCTGTGACGAGCTCCTATTAGTTAATGAACGAAAAATTAACATCCCTTAGGTACCCTACGATAATGCGATTGTCGAAAGCCGCGGTTGTTCTCATTCCCCTTGCTCTGTTTGTTGGGACGTTTTTGTTGTTAAAGACCACTTGTGGGGTGCCGGCGAGGGCGAAGCCTGCCGGCCTTAGGGTGATGACTTACAACATCGAGTGGTTTGGCGAAAACTCGTCTGCCGAGCGGATCGCAAACATCAAGAGTGTGATTGCGAACATTGACCCTGACGTGATTGGATTACAGGAAATTCAAAGTCGAAAAGCGCTCGCTCAAATTTTTGATGACAACTGGGAAATTGGAATCAAGGATGAGGCCACCGAATTTCAAGAGCCGGGAATCGCGGTTAGAAAGCCATTAAAAATTGAATCGTGCGACACGGTCTTTAAGGACGCTTCGCTTGACTATGCTTTTCCGGGGAAGCGAGATGTTTTGAGGGCAGTTGTGAGCACGCCCTCGGGGATGAAGTTGGTTTTCTACGTTGTTCACATGAAGAGCCGAAGCGGCGGACGATTACAAACCGACCCACAGAGGCTGATGTCTTCGGGGTTGCTTGCCGGTTATTTGGCTGCCCAGAAGAACGAGTACTCGATTGTATTGGGTGATTTTAACGATACGCCGGATGACAAAAGTTTGAATATTTTGGAGACCGGCGATTTGAAAGCGGTTGCAAAACCGGAAAATGACCCGGATACGTTTATGGTGAATTTGTGCGAGCCGCTTTGGGCAAAGAATATGTGCACGATTAGCATGGACCGAATTTTCAGAGGAGCGGATTTGGACTCGGTGGTCAAAGGTGCAAGAGATGAAAACACGAAGTTTGTTGGGAAGGAATACAAGTTCCCGGACGACGTTGCCGTGACACAAATCATGTTTGACCAGATTTTGGTTGCACCCGATTTGGCAAAAATCCTTGACGGTGAAGCGCAGGTTTATTCTAAAGCGGATGCCTTACGAGGCAGAAGCGTAAGAGCTACGAGGGACGATGCGGGAAATGCGACTTATCAAGACCCGGGAACTCAGGCATCGGACCACTTACCCGTGTTTGCAGATTTCAAAATTCCGACCGGTAGGAATTAACAGCAACGGCCAGACTTGAGGGCTCGGCGTTCGAAAATCAGGTTGATGGAGTGGGCTACAACCAGAAGCGTTGCTCCAACCAGCACAAAGCCGGATTGAAGCGGTTCGGCAAAAAGCACATGGGAATGGCTGGCGAGTGGATTTCCGGATGTTAGAATCCAATTGCCGATGAGCAAACTTGCGAAGCCGACACTGAACAACAGAGTAGGTAGCCGGAAACCGTGAACTTTCCATCCGTGCCGAAGAGCGGCGATTCCGAGGAGCAAAGCGGATAACATCATTGCTGCTTCAATCCAATGATTGCCGAATAAAGGCGCAAGCACCGGAAGGGCGACTGGAAGTAACAAACAGTGAAATGCACACAAAAGGGACATGATTCCGGCGATTGCATCAAGGCGCGAGGGCTTGTGAACCGAATGCGTTGTATCGCTCACAGACGCATTATAGCAACTTTGTTGCATTAAAGCAAGATGTTTAAGAAATTTGGGGATTTTGAACTTGCATGGGCCGAGGATGGGATGAATCTGGTGGTGCAAAGGGGCGGACTGATGTGGGTTAGTTCGCCTGGCGGTCAATTTGTGGAGTCGGAAGAGATACCGTTGCTAGAGTTGCCTCCTGAGCAATCAAGGACCGAAAAGATTCGCATTGATGGTGGCGAACTGATGATTAATGGGGAGCGGGTTTCGCCGGAGTTTGCCGAGGTAGTAGAGTTTCACTTATTGTCTCGTGGTCCGGATGTTTATTTTGTGGCGCGGGTTGGAGGCTCGGAGCAGGTGTTTCGGTGGTCTCCAATTAATGGCTCAGAGCAATTGACTTCTCGTCGGGGGAGTTTTCGATGTTTGCCCAATCGGGATGGTGAATCCATTGCATTGGTATTTGAGGATTTTGAATCTGGAGCGGTCAGTTTGCTTCGAATGGACGGACCGAAAATGTCGAGGATTTTTTAGGATTTTGCGGCGATTGCTTCGAGGAGTTGTTTTGCAACGATTGATTTTGGGGCTTGGTTAATTTTTTGAATTGAGTTGTCAGCAAAAATCAATGTAATTTCATTTTCATCCGAATCAAAACCGATTGTTGAATCGGCAACGTTGTTTGCTGCAATCGCAAAAAGCGACTTTGATTTTATTTTTTCAGATGCATTTTCAACTAGGTCTTGAGTTTCAGCAGCAAAGCCGATAACGTTAACGGATGGGAATTGTGATTTGATTGACTTAAGAATATCGGTATTTTGGATTAAGTGCAAATCCAAGAATTCGGGTTTTCGTTTTAATTTTTCGTGATGGGTGGATTCGGGGCGATAGTCTGCTACGGCTGCGGTTCCAATTAACCAATCGGCATCTGAACATTCTGCCGTTGATGCTTCAAGCATTTCGGATGCTGTATTGATATGGATTGTTTTGTAATTTGAATTTGGGATTTGTTTTGTGGGCCCAAGAATGAGAGTGACTTCGGCACCCATTTTGAATGCTGCGTTTGCAATTGCAATTCCCATTTTTCCACTGGAACGATTTCCGATAAACCGTACGGGGTCAATCGGTTCGTAAGTTGGGCCTGCGGTGACGACGATTTTTTTCCCGGAGAATAATTTTGAAATATTGATTTCTGACAATACAACCGGAACAATGGTTGAAATTGATGCCAGTTTTCCTTGACCGTTTTCGCCACATGCAACATCGCCTTCGGTTGGTTCAATTACCGTTGCGCCTCGAAAAATTAGTTTTTGTAAATTGGATTGCGTTGTTTCATCGGCATACATTTGCGGGTTCATTGCAGGGCAAATGATTAAGGGCGAATCACTTGCTAAAACTAAACTTGTGAACATATCGTTTGCTGTGCCTTGTGCAAGTGTTGCGATTGCATTTGCGGTTGCGGGACAAACGATGATGCATTTTGCTTGTCTTGCCCAATCAATGTGTGCCATTCTGCCGCGAATTGGCTCATCAAAAACGTTTGTGAGACACGGATTTCCGGTTAGACCTTCAAAAAGAATTGGTGAAACAAATTCTGCTGCGGAACGACTGAGACAGGTTTTGACGTCGCAACCGGCGCGCATTAAATCTCTTGCTAAATCGGCGGCTCGATACGATGCGATGCTTCCGGTGACACCGATAACGATGACGGGTTTCAATCCGTTTCCTCCGAGACAATGGATTGTAACTTGTTTACTGCCGCTTCAATTTGGTCGTTAACGATTTGAAATTGATAGTTATTTGCAAAAGTGATTTCCCATTTTGCGTTTTCGAGTCTGAGTTGGATACTGGATTCGCTGTCTTGATTTCGATTTCTGATTCTTTTTTCTAACTCTTCGATAGATGGTGGAAGAATAAAGACGGTAATTGCATCCGGTCTTTTTTGCATTGCGTCTATTGCGCCTTGTACGTCAATTTTTAGAATCGCAATTTTGCCCAGTGAGAGCATATTTTCCAAGTCGGTTAATGGAGAAGCGTAGAAATTTCCGTGGACTTGTTTGGATTCAAGAAAGTGGTTGTTTGATTCGAGTTCCTTAAAATAGTCAACGGATACGAAGTGGTAATCCTTTCCGTTGATTTCACCGGATCTGGGAGCGCGAGTCGTATAAGTGATGACTCTTTCGACATTCGGATTGATTTCCGTCCAGCGATCAATGAGCGTATCTTTTCCGCTTCCACTTGGGCCGCT
>CAZJKW010000060.1:0-12254 GCA_964546835.1 uncultured Fimbriimonadales bacterium | reverse complement strand
ACGATTCGAACTAAGTCAGAAAACAATCGTTTGCTGATTGAGTTTTACGGCGATAAGCCTTTACCGCATGGTATTGAAATTGTGCAGCGAAATGAGACCGTTAGAAAGCCAGATGTTATCAAAGTTACCGGTCAAAAACTTAATGGCGGATTACTTCATCCCGGCAAACCCGGGTTTGTTGTGACTACGATTCGCAAAAAATTTGTCGGCGGTAAGATTCAAACGGAAATGATAAGTGTGGACAGTTATCCGGCTGCAAATCGGTTGGTGTTTTCTGGGATTTAATGGTAGCGGAGGTCGGACTCGAACCGACGACCCTGCGGGTATGAACCGCATGCTCTAACCAACTGAGCTACTCCGCCAGGAAGCACAGGATACCTTAATTCATCCCTAATCCGACTTCTTCAAGGAGACGCGAATAGTCAGCCGGCGTATCCATATCTTGAAATTCTGTTTCCCTGTTTCGAGCAACAAATTGACGGGTTTTTGTATCCAAAAAATCACGTAATGTTTTTCCAGAGTTAAGTGCATTTCGAAGTTCATATGCATTTGTTGCCTTAATGAATACCGGATGTTTGGGCTTTCCGTTTACGACGGGTTGAACAATTTCATTTCCTTCTAAATGCGAGATACATTCGGAAATCGTTTTAGAAGTTAGAAGCGGCATGTCAGAAGGGCATAAGCAAAACCATTGTGATCGACAATCATTCACCGCTTCTAAAATTGAACTGTGCATACCCAATTCAGGCTCCAAATTAAAAATGTAGCGCGCATTATTGACGTTGGTTTCTTCTGCCAAATCCGGGTCGTCTCCTCTTCCTATCACTCTTATTCTTTTAAGCCCGGAATCTTCAAATGCTTTAATCATGGTTGATAGCACCGTTCCTTTTAAAAAAGGCAAAAGCGGTTTGCTGGAACCCATACGTTCACTTCTGCCTGCTGCCAATAAATAAACTTCAATTTGGTCATTCCAAAACATTTCTGATGTACCTAATTTGCCCCGCATGATAATAGTCATGCTCAATCAACATTAAAAACAGTTCCCAAATCCTGAGTCTCTTTCCACCCCACGTAGTTACTTGTTCAATTAGCCGACTCTCGGGCAATTCTGATAATGTACTCACAACGCGGCTTTGTGCCAAATCAAGATTGTGGAGCATTTTGGACATTTCGGTTTTATTCAATTTTGATTCCATCGTTTTCCAATTTTCTTGACCTTCATCAAAAGCGGTGGACAATTGGACCAATTTGTCGCCGGTCAAATGGTAAACGATATCACTCATTGAGCCGTTCATCCACGGAAATCCATTATGTCGAACCGGCGTTTGAAAAAAGATTGCCTCAGAAACTCCATTGATGGCAGACATAACGCTGTGCCAGGGACTACTGGAAAATGCCTTTACTTGTAATCGAAGTAGAATTTCTTTTGTCATTACCTAATTGTAAATTCTTGTATTGCTTTGTGGGCAGTTTCAATGCTTGCCCAACCGACTACATCCACTTCCTTCTCTTCCAACGATTTGTATACTTCAAAGAAATGGACAATTTCCTTTTGTAAATGTTCACCGATATCACTTAGTATTTTGATTTTTTCAAATCGTGGATCTTTATCGGCAACGCACAGAATTTTATCATCTCTTCCTTTTTCGTCTGTCATACATAGTACGCCGATTGGGCGCGCCTCAACGATACAACCGGGAAATGTTGGATGTGAAAGCAAAACCAATACGTCGATGGGATCTCCGTCGCTATAAATGGTCCCCGGAATATATCCATAATCGCAAGGGTAAAAGAGTGGCGAATAGAGCACTCTGTCCAATCTTACAAGTCCGGTTTCCTTGTCCACTTCGTACTTGTTAGAACTACCCTTAGGAATTTCAATAATCGTGTTAACGATGTTTGGTGAACGTGAGCCGGGAGTCAATTCGCTGAGTCGCATCGAAAAATCGTACCTGAATGCATCCAAATTAGGTCGAACTTCGTAAGTCAAAAAGTGACTGCATTTTTCAAGGGAATTTTTGCCGTGTTTTCGACACCGGGTTTGAGAAAGTACATTTGGGTGCCACTGGTGTTAGGTCTGATTTTTTACGCAGCGATGCTCTATGTCAGTCATAAATTCTTGATTCCATGGTTAGCGGGGTTAGCGAACCTTGGAGGAATTTGGGAAACGGTTGCCAATTGGGCCGGACATATCGGCGTTACAGTGTTGATGCTTTGGTTAGGAATTCCGATTTATCTGTTCGTCAGCAGCCTTTTTAGTAGCCTAATGTGGGAGCGATTGTCATTAAGAGCGGAAGAACACTTTTTTGGAACCGCTCCGAATGAATCCGTTGGTTGCGGGGCATCCCTGTTAGATACACTTCAACGTTTGCTCTTTGCGTTCGTATTCGTTATTTTTGCAGTGCTGTTTTCTTGGTCTGTGATTATTCCGATGATTCTAACTGGCCTGCTATGTTTGTTTGATTTCACTTGCTGTCCCTATTTGCGGCGAGGGATCACTTTTCCAAATCAGTTTGGGCGCGCATTAAGGCTAAAAGGTGCTTTCGGGTTTGTCATTTGTTGCGCCGCTTGTAGTTTCTTTCCCATATTGTTTCTAATACTCTTGCCCGGAATGGTTGCAGGAGCAACCCTTTTGTGCCGCGAAACCGAAGGGTTTCAGCCGTTGATTTCGCGATAATGGCAGTTTTTAAATTTTTTGCCGCTACCGCATGGACATGGGTCATTTCTTTTTACGGTTGCCCAATTAATCTCACCCGATTTTTCACCGTTTGATGTGTTTGCATATTCTTGTGGCAATCTCGTCATTTGGGGCTTTGGTGCTTGTTGTCTCTCTATTTTTGCTCGATAGACGAAATTAACCACCATGTCTCTGATTCCATCCAATGTTCCCTCAAAGACCGAATGACTTTCTTTTCTAAACGCAATTAGCGGGTCGATTTGACCATAACCACGAAGACCAATTCCCTCTCTTAATCTTTCGATCATTTGAAGGTGCTCTGTCCACTTCTGTGTTATGGCTTGCAAAAGGACAAGTCGTTCAACCTCTGAAAAATCATCCTCGCCGATTTCATCAATTTTGTTTTGATAGGCGACCTCTGCCCAGTTTTCAACCATTTGCAATATCTGCTTAGGGTCATTACTGGATTTCAATTCTTCAACCGTTCCGTAATCCATGACTGGAAACACTTCGTGCAATTTTCGATAGAGACTCTCATGGTCATAAGCAATTTTGTCTCCAACATCACCTCGATAATCTTCAACAATGTTGTACAAAACTTCAGAAATGTATTCTTTAATTCTGGGTCGTGCCGGTTTTCCAAGCAAAAATTCTCTTCGTTCGCTGTAAATGTGTTCTCTTTGAGCATTCAAGACATCGTCATATTCCAGTACATTTTTGCGGTATTCGAAAAAGTGACTCTCAATTCTTTTTTGAGTTTTTTCAATCATTGAACTCAAAAATCTTGCATTCACTTCTTCAAACTCGGGCCAAGCGCGCAATAGAGGGTTCTCTAACATTTTCGGATTAAAGATTTTCCATAGTTGGTCTTCAAGTGAAACAAAATACCGACTTTCTCCCGGGTCACCTTGACGACCCGCGCGCCCTCGCAACTGGTTATCAATTCTGCGGCTTTCGTGTCTCTCACTACCCAAGATATAAAGCCCTCCCAAATTTCGAACTTCCTCTGCAAGCGCGGCTCTTTCTTGATCATCTAACGGCAGTGGCGGAGCAGCACGCTCTTTTCCGCCTCTTCTAAAATTCGTAAAGGTGTCAGCCGCGAAATCCTCTTCCTTTTCTTCCAGACCTGCAGATTGTTCAATTTCTGCGTTCGAAACTCTGCCACCTAACAAAATGTCAACACCGCGCCCAGCCATGTTTGTTGCAATGGTTACGGACCCTTTCCTGCCGGCTTCCGCAATAATTAACGCTTCGCGTTCATGGAATTTTGCGTTCAAAACCTTGTGCGGTATGCCATGTTTTAACGCTTCATCCAAGTGGACTTTGCTTTCTGGTCCTAACTCAAACTGTTCCAAAAGCCAATTTTGCATATCATCGCTAAGTGGATTGGTCGGCAAATTCAAACTTGCCGCAATGTTTGCGATTGTTTTTTGCTTCATCTCGCCGATAGGTGTCGAAAGTGCTTTCATGGCTTCCGACTTTTCTTGTTTAGACGAGCCCTTTTCTTTTTCGCAAAACAGTTTGATTCGTTCACATAGTGCAAGTAACTGCAACTTGTCGGCTGTTAAGCGCGATGAGACTCTTTCTGACATTTCAATCGAACGCGTACCCACCAGAACCGGTTGTTGTTTTGTGTAAAGTCTTAATAACTCTTTTGCAATCGAGCGGAACTTTGCTTCTTCTGTCTTAAAGATAATGTCCGGATTATCTTCGCGACGCATCGTCCGATGCGTAGGAATCACGACCACTTCCAGACCATATATTTTTAGAAATTCGTCTTCTTCCGTTTTTGCCGTTCCAGTCATTCCCGCCAGTTTTTCGTAAAGACGGAACAAGTTTTGAAAAGTAATTACCGCAACGGTTTGGCTTTCTCGCTGAACGGTCACACCCTCTTTTGCCTCGAGTGCTTGGTGCAACCCTTCTCCCATCCTTCTTCCGAACATTAATCGTCCTGTGTTTTCGTCCACCAATACAACTTGTCCGTCTCGTACAACGTATTCAACATCCATATCAAACAAGCCATACGCTTTAATTGAAGCGTTGAAATAATGCATTAAATCAGGGTGTTCTGCAAGGTTTTTCAAACCCATTACTTCTTCAATTTTGTCGTAACCCTCTTCAGTTAATGTTGCGCTGTGATTTTTCTTGTCAACAATGTAATGGACGCCCGGAACATCTTTATCATCCTTACCGCCGGGTGTCAACTTTTTGACAACAGCATCTACCGTTTTGTAAATGCTGACATCTTCATTGCTTGCACCCGAAATGATGTGTGGCGTTCGCGCTTCATCCACCAAAATGCTGTCAACTTCGTCAACGATTGCGTAATACAAATCTCGCATGGACAACTGTTCTTTTTGGTATGCCATGTTGTCACGCAAATAATCAAATCCGAATTCATGATTTGTTCCATAAACGATGTCGCACTCATACGCCTCTCGACGAGAACATTCGACGAGGTTTGTATATCGAGGATCAACATTTTGTGCGCCGGGCTGATACTTGTAACTTCCGCCGAGTTCATCAGATTCCGGAGATTGACCTTGAATAATTCCAATTGTTAACCCCAGATAATGATAAATTGGTCCCATCCAAACTGCGTCTCTTCGCGCCAAATAATCGTTTACCGTTACAAGATGTACTCCTCGTCCGGTTAACCCGTTAAGATAAAGTGGCAGCGTTGCAACCAACGTTTTTCCTTCGCCGGTTTTCATCTCAGAAATCTTTCCTTGATGCAATGCTATTCCACCCATTAACTGAACGTCAAAATGGCGCATATGCAAGGTTCGCTTACTGACTTCCCTAACCGTGGCAAATGCTTCGGGCAACAAGTCTTCCAGCGTTTCGCCGTTTTCAAGTCGTGACTTGAATTCCGGAGTTTTGTTCGCTAATTCTTCGTGCGAAAGCGACTCATACTTTGCCTCCAATGCGTTTATTTTTTCGACTATGGGAGTAAATGACTTAACGACGTCTTCACTTTTATCAAACCATTTGCGGATTACTTGATCAATTTTCATACTGGGGATGGAGCCAAAAGAGCAACGATGGAGTATACCTTTTGAACTCAATGAAACCATACAAAACAGAGTGGCTTCAGGTTCAAAATCAAACCGTTTTGTCCTGCGAAAAGTGCCCTCGACTGCGATTGCATTGTCAGGAGGTTGCGAGGGTAAAGCGTGCTTCCTTTATCTCAAACGCATACCACGGCAGGCCGGTTCCCAACTTCGGCCATGGAGATGCCGAACTCCTGATCGTCGGGCTTGCGCCGGCAGCGCACGGAGCGAACCGGACCGGCAGAATGTTCACGGGTGACCGAAGTGGCGATTGGTTGTTTAGGGCACTTAACAGGGCAGGATTTGCAAATCAGCCCGACTCGGTGGGTATCGATGACGGCCTTCTCCTTGAAAACTGCCTAATTACAGCTATTTGCCGGTGTGCGCCGCCGGGAAACAAGCCAGAAAAGCAAGAAATCAACCACTGTAGGCCATTTCTAATGGAAACTTTGGAACAAACGCCTTGGAAGGTAGTTCTGGCACTTGGTGGCATCGCATGGGCAGAAACCGGCAAACTTTTAAACGTCAAATCGGTTCGATTTGGCCACCTGAATCAAGTCCGGTTGCCAGATCAGCGTTTACTGCTCGGCAGTTACCATCCAAGCCAACAAAACACGTTCACGGGAAAACTGACCGAATCCATGTTTGATGAAGTTTTTTCAA
Source organism: uncultured Fimbriimonadales bacterium (assembly GCA_964546835.1). Lineage (GTDB taxonomy): Bacteria > Armatimonadota > Fimbriimonadia > Fimbriimonadales > ATM1 > JAHCHL01. Next base: position 5,861 of record CAZJKW010000060.1, on the reverse strand, counting down.
TTGCCCGAAAAGAGATTGACCGGCTTTCCCAATAAATTAGCCCTTTGCACTAGTTTGGACATGGTTCCTCCTGGCCTCATGTGAGCAACTTCGATCCGATCGGCAATCGCAAACACAAGTTCATCCCGAATCTTGTTCGCTCCAAGCCGATGCGGTTCCGAAGGTCTGCAAAATGAAATAACCAAGTCAACGTTCGGGTCAAACTTGTACCTCCACAATCGAGCGGCAGGAAACATTTCTTGGTCCAAATTTTCTCCCAGAACCGTAAAGATCCCACGGTCAAGGATGATGATGCGTGGTGCGCCCCATCGAAGCGGAACCACTGCCGCCCGTTTATAGGCATCGGTGTTGGCTCCAACGACAAGCGTTTCACCCTTCAAAACTCCGGATTCTGTCGTCGTTTCAATCCAAGTTAATCTTTCTTTTGAAATTCCTTGGCTTCCAACTACGGCAAATTTTTTTGCCCTCAAAAGCGGCACATTTCCGTACAGGAAAAAGTAAAACGGCGACGAACTCATAAATGATTCAATTGCGTTAGGATAAACCGGACTCGTTTGCAATACAAACCTTAATGGTAATTTATCGGAAATGTTTTTGATTTTAGTAAATTCTTTTTGTGAATCTTCTTCGAACTGCAGTATTTTGTTAATTTCATTTTGCTCAAATCCCAAAGTACTAAGCGACGATTTAGATAAGCGTAATTTCGACAAGTCTTGATTTGAACATCGGCGAATTTTCTCAAAACAATTTCGGACCTTTGAAGCACTCAGTCCGGGCGTAAGACACAATCTTAAAAACAAATCTTCAGTCGACAGAAATGGACTCACAGTATGCCGCTGCCTCTCTTAAGATTTTGATTGCCATATCTGCACTTGTTGCCATCTGTTCAATTACTTCGTTATGGCTCGGTTCATCGTCAGATAATCCGGCGCCAAAATTGGTGACAATTGCGAGAAGACCATAGCCAATGCCTACTTCCCTTAAACAAATTGCCTCAGACGATGCCGTCATGCCAACAACATCTCCTCCGATTTTTTTATAGAACTCAATTTCTGCAGGAGTTTCATATCGAGGTCCATTGGCGCATACATAGGTCCCTCCCATTTCTATTTCTTCATTTCCGGCATTCCTTAGTGCCTGCGATTCAACCGTACCGAAAGGATTAGAGTACGCGATGTGAACTACTTCGTCTGAAAATGAAGTCAAATTTCGACCCGTAAAGTCTAAGAAATTGGTACAAACCACCAATTTTCCGGGCCTCCAATCGGCTCTCAAACTTCCTACTGCGGCTGTCGCAAAACAATGCTTAACACCCAAGGTTTTTAGTGCGCTCGAAATCCCCAGATAGTTGATTTTGTGAGGTGGAACACGATGCCCGCCTGCATGTCTAGCCACAACATAAAAGCCCTCTTTCGACATTGCCAGCTTTATCGTTCCGAATCGAGTCGGCACGGATAGAGATTGGTGTCCTAACTGAAGCAGTTTATCACCCACCCCGCTTCCACCAATAATTGCAACTCGACTCCTCACCCTTTGATTCTATCCTAAAGGAAACCATCGTTCTGACGTCGAACAAATCCGATGGATGAGCACAATGAATCGAATGGCAGATCTTGGGGTCGGTGCTTTAACGACTCACGAACTTCTTGCAATTGCGATTTCAAAAGTTCCGGAAGACGTTGATGATGCCTTAGAAATAGGAGCAAAGTTAGTTCGGTTATGTGGTCAATCCATTTCTCAAGTCCCAAAGATTTCCGTCAATAGTTGGAAAGAAATAGGACTATCAGATTTTGACATTGCACGAATAATCGCTTTAATGGAAATTGGCAGACGATCAGCCGAAGGTGGAAGGGGCGACAATCTTATTATTGATGAACCGATAAAGGCGTTCGAACTATGCAAAGATTTGATAAACGCTACGCAAGAACATTTTGTAATCTTGCTTTTGGATACCAAAAATCAATTGATTCAGCGGGTTCCATTGCATAAAGGTACGATAAATTCCTCCATTGTCGGAATAAAAGAAATTTTTACAGAAGCCGTTAAATTTGGAGCCGTTTCATTTATTGCTGTTCACAACCATCCAAGTGGTGACCCAACTCCAAGCCAAGAAGACATCAATGTGACTCGCAGAATTCAAGAAGCCGGAAAACTGCTTGAAATTAATTTGCTTGACCACGTTATAATTGGACATCAAAAGTTTGCAAGTTTGCAATCTTTAGGGCTCATGTGAACGTAATGACAGAAAACCTTTCAGAAATTGGTGAAGAACTAAGGACACAAATGGACTCATTGCATGAGGCAAGAGAAAAAGCCCTGGCAGAGGGCAGAAAAATCATACAGCTGAGTTCAAAAGCAATTAAGAAAATCCACCGACGTGAATTTGAAGATGCTGAGAGGTTAATTTCTGGAATCAGAACTCTTGTAAGTGAAATTCTGCAACAACTAAGTGCCTTTCCTCCCATTCGATATGCAGCATTTTTGCAAGACTCAATCAAGGAGTACGTTGAGGCAGCGACGTTGTATTCGATTATAACCAGCAAGCCGCTCCCATCTTACAAAGAATTAGGCGTAGAACCGCAGGCGTTTCTCAACGGAATTTGTGAAGCTGCAAGCGAATGTCGGCGTTTTGCTTTGGATGAATTAAGGGCCGGAAATCAAAAGAACGCAAAAGACCTGGCAGACACTATGGAGGATATTTATGATGAATTAGTTACTTTCGATTATCCGGATTCGTTGACATCCGGCTTGCGACGTTCCGTAGATGCACTTCGTGCCGTTCTCGAAAGAACACAAAGCGACTTGGCTGTTACTGGAATGCAACTGGAATTAATCCAAGAATTAAGGAACAAAAAGTGAGAGTTCTTTTATTGAAATTTGCGGACTATGCGTGTCGGACGGAAGGTGCGAAGGGCTCAATCATTGGCATGTTCGATACGGTTGGAGGAATTGATTTCCCGATTAGTCATCCAACTTTTTTCATCTGCGTGGAATTTGAATTCGATCCATTTGAAACGGGAAAAACGGTCATCATATTGATGAAGTTAATCAACAGCGATGGTCGTGAAATTCTGGTTGTTGAAGGTGAAATTAATGTGCCACACGCATTTGAAGGACGCCCTGTTCATATGTTTGAGTTTTTTAGAGTCGATGGGCTAATTTTCGACCAACCGGGTCCCTATCGGCTCGACTGTATTTCAGGGGACGACGTTTTGGCAGAAGCGCAGTTAATGTTGGTAAAGGGACCGCCACCTCCGGAAATGATTTAGCGGGCTATAATTGCAAACAATGCGTTTGGGGATTTTTCGCGGTTTAAAGGATCGCCTTGACCGGTTGTTTGGAAGAGGAATCGTAGATGAACAGCTTTTTGAGGAATTAGAAGAAGCATTATTGTCTGCCGATGTAAGCATTACGATTATCGACCCCCTTCTTGAGCAATTAAGAAATCGAATTCGAAAGGAACGAATTGAAGGAATTGACGAAGTTCGGGCAGCACTCAAAAATGAAATTGTAAACCAATTGCAAAAAGAACAGGGCACTTTAGCAGTTAATACAAGCAACCCAACGGTATATCTTTTGCTTGGAGTAAATGGTGCTGGCAAAACAACAACGATTGCGAAATTAGCACACAAATTAAGCCAGTCCGGGAAAAAAGTCATTCTTGCTGCTGCTGATACATTTCGCGCAGCAGCAATCGACCAGTTAGAAGTTTGGGCAAAACGGACCGGAACGGAAATTGTTAGAGGAATTCAAGGAGGTGATCCTGGCTCCGTAATTTTTGACGCAATTACAGCGGCAAAAGCGCGAAATGCGGATTTTGTTATTGCGGATACCGCCGGAAGGCAGCACACAAAAGCCAACCTAATGTCAGAACTTGAAAAAATCTTGAGAGTTTCGGAAAAGGCGCTCGGAAGGCAGCCGGATGAAGTTTTGTTGGTAATTGACGGGAATACAGGTCAAAATGCAATTCGACAAGCGGAAGAATTTGGAAAAATTGCCGGAGTAACCGGAATAGTCGTTACAAAATTGGACGGGACCGCGAAGGGAGGCGCACTGCTGGGAGTCAATGAGAGACTGGGCATTCCGATTAAGTTAATCGGAACCGGCGAAAAACAGGAAGATTTGAGAGTTTTTGATGCACAAGAGTTTGCTGAAGATCTTTTGGGTTAGTTTCGCAATTTTCACCGCTTCATGCGGGAGTAGGAACGCAATTATTCCTGAAACCCAGCCGGTTTTTTATTTAGTTTTGCCTTCTGGGACTGAGCAATGGAAAACTGAAATAATAAGCGGATTTCAACAAGCAGCAAATCAGTTCCAAATGCAACATCAAACAAAAACTTACACGAAAGCAGATGAAATCAACCTGGTTGTTTCGTCAATTCCGTTTCAGGATAATGTCCCGATTTGTTTGGTTACACCCAATGACGAATTGGCTGGAACTGTATGCGAGACTCAATCAAAGTTAGGACGAAGAATCATTACTTTGCTATGTTCAGATGGCAAACAACCAAAAACCGCACATGTCGGAATGAGCCCGGAAAGACTAGTTGAACTTTGGAATATTCGAGCCCATCAATTAAGCAAAACTATCAAGAAACCGCTGTTTGTTTTTGGAGATGAGCCCGTTCAAACAGAACGGCTCGTTGCTTTGTTTTTCAAAAACTCCGATGATTGGAAAAAGTACAGACCCACGTTCAAGGAACTGAAGGAAGTAACAATTGAGGATTTTCAGAACGCTGATTTTGTAACAACATTCGGTCACAACGCGACCCAATACGCAATTGATTTACTAGTTAAGAATCTTCTTCCTATATCCCTTGATGATGAGACGCTCAAAAACCTGAGGAACGGTGACATCAAACATGCCATAGGCGCAGACTATTTTCAGGTCGGCCTGAGAGCATTTCGTATTGCTCGCGACGCATATTTACAAGGTTTTCCAACTCAACCCATAACAATGCTTCCTTATAAAGAATCAGACGTCGAGTCGGTTGACTTTTACAAATCACGAAGGTACAAACTTCCGCCTATTAGCATTTTTGCTAAACCCAAAAATTGATACGATGACACACGTAATGTTGGCGACGTTCACGCTGGAGTTTCCGAACATAAACACCTTAAAAGAAAAACGAAGCATTCTGCTAAGGCTTCTCAGTTTTTTAAGAAAGACTTATCAACTTTCCATTTGCGAATCTGCATTTCAGAATAGGATTCGCTCAGGGCAAATTGCAGTCGCAGTTATCTCGATAAGTAAGCCGCAATGCGAGAGGGTTCTATCATCCCTTGAAGAATCGATTGAAAGATTTAGTGCAATTACAATTTTGGAAGTTGAATCGCAATGGCTATAACAAAATCAACGATTGCAAATTTCGTTCGATGCCCAAAAAAGGCATGGCTGGCAACATTTCAAAAGGAATCAGCAAAAGCTTTGACGGAATCAGATAAAGCTCGGATTCAAACAGGTCAGAAAATTGGAGAACTTGCGCGCAAACTTTTCGAGGACGGAATTCTCATTCTTTATCCTAACTATGAATTTGACAAAGCCGTTACTGAATCGGCATTACTTATCTCAAGCGGTCACCGGACCCTATTTGAAGCCGCATTTCAAAAAGATGACTTGCGAACACGAGTTGATATTCTAACAAAAATAGACAATGGCTGGAAGTTGATTGAAGTCAAGTCTAGTGGATTCGACGGAGACCCAAAATCCATTAAGAAAGAACACATCCAAGACGTTGCTTTTCAATCCCATGTTCTCGCAGAATGCGGAATTACGTTAACGAGCGCTTCCCTGCTTTTGCTTAACAAGTCGTATGTTTATGACGGTGAAACATTAGACTTGACTCAGTTGTTTGTGGAAG
>CAZJKW010000059.1:0-12265 GCA_964546835.1 uncultured Fimbriimonadales bacterium | reverse complement strand
TAAGAACGGAAACCAAATGGAACAGCAAAACCTCATCCACCAGAAGTTATCAATATGGTTTTGCTTATGACGAAAACGGCAACCGAATTACTCAACATAAAGATGGGGTTTTGACGAATTACACTTATGGTTCCAATAACGAGATTTTGACTGCGGGTTCGACCACGTTTGCACATGATTTATTTGGAAACATCAGTTCACAAACGGTGGGTGGAAATACAACGAATTATTCCTATAATTTCGAAAGAAACTTGACAGGAGTTGATTATCCCGGAACATCGAATGACGATTCGCATGAATATGATGGCGATGGCGTGAGAATGCGAAGCAAACTAAACGGCGCAAGTGATTGGACGAACTTTATTGTTTGTCCCGTGACAGGAAACCTGCTTGGCGAATACACACTTATATCCGGCACTTACACAACAAAAGCATTAAACACGTGGGGCATGGGATTGCTGTCAACGAACAGAGAAGGAACAAAAAGATACTTCCATTTTGATGGTGTGGGTTCAACGGTTGCGTTAACCAACAATACCGGATCAGTTGAAGACACCTATACCTATTCTGCATTTGGAGTGATAGAGAGTTCTACCGGTTCATCTGTAAATCCGTTTCGATATGTCGGTCAATTTGGATATTACGACGACGGTGCCCGGGGCAGCAATTCCGGTTTCTTGTTACTCGGCGTTCGATACTATTCGCCAAATTGGGGACGGTTTATTAGTTGGGATTCGATGCGAATGCAGAATTTTTACAACTATGTCGCTAACAATCCGACGGGTGCCATTGATCCGACTGGGCGTTTATTGTCGTTATTACCGTCTGCGGCAACAGGATTTAGTCAGTTACAATCATCGATGGATCCGGAGGTTGTCTATCTGCCTGGGGGAACGAACTTCATAAGTGACGCAATCGATAAGTTGATTGGTGTATACCATTGTCCTCCGAGTTGCACCGAAATCTGGAAAAATGACAAAGCATTGTGCCAAGAACTAAATCCGTTTATGCCAGGTTCAACCACTGGAATACAAGGTGACTTAAAGCAGCAAATATTAATTTTTGCAGCATGCGTGGCTGCCGCTGATTCAAAATACCTTGCTTGTTGCTTGGCCAATTCTCAATTACCTGACCCAATTGGTGCATTTGAGACATTTGTTGGAGGTGCAATCCAAAATGGAGGGCCAACTACTCGCCTCGATATGTTAAAAGGGCTGATTAAAATTGGCCAATAAGGGGAGCATAAAGTTTTGAATGTGATCGTCAAACTCAAGATTACCGTACTGATTCTATTAGTACAGTGGATAGTCGTCGGATGTAGCAATCAAACTCAAACACAGAAAGAAGGGATTGCTAAAAACTCGTTTTCCGATTACACCATTTGTTTTCAGTCCACACGTGCTAAGCCGGCGCAATTGTTTACAATCAATGAAAATGGAGAAGAACTTCGCCAAATAACTAATGGCACTGGGCCGGCAAGTTTTCCAATTTTTCTTCGCAAAAAGAATCAAATCATCTATACGTTTTCTCCATCAAAAACCAAGACAACCATTAACATGTTGGATCTTGATGATTCAAAAATTAAACAGATTTGCGAAATCAATGGAGATGGTGTTGTCTTTGACCTAACCCATGATGAAAAGTGCGGCTTGCTGTTGAGCATTCAGCCTGATAAAAAAATTGGCAATGTCTATTTGTTGAATTTGACAAACGGTAACAAGAGACTTATTAGTCCGCCCGGTGCGAACTTGTTTCAGCCAATGTTGTCAAAAGACGGACGTTCGATGTTCGCAAATCTAATTTTGGACGATCGAACTGAAATTGTTAAAATTGATTTGGAATCGAAAAAGATACAAAAAATTCCTCATTTGCCAATCAATGCAAACTTACTTGGTTTTGATTCTTTAAGTGGAAGATTGCTATACCTAATTCAGGGTGCAAAATCAAGCAACGGACTTTGGCTCGCTGACGAATTCAATCAAACAACTGAGAAACTAAGAATTTTCGCTGAATCATCAAAGTACGGAATATGGACAACATTTTCACCCGATGGAAAATACATCTTTTTTTCAGCGGGTAAACAGTCGAAAATCTACCGCTATGACTTGGATTCTAGAATAACAAAACAAATTACTTTTGGTGATGGTCAGGATTTTGCGCCGACGGTAAGAAAACATTGATATTATGGAGGTACGGTCGGGTGGCACGGTCGAGAGTGATGAATTACAAGTGCATAGAGTTAAGCATCTGATTTGGTTTAATCTTTGCTTCCATTGAGACAACGCACGTGTGTCCTTCAGATTGGGCAAGTTATTCTCCAACTGAGCATTGGTTTTTTGCCCATTCTCAGGGTGACCCCGGATTAGTCACCAAAAAGCCCAATTTCCCAGCAAAAGTACCGGGTTTTGAAAAAACACCCTGACAAATGGCTCTTTCGAGCACCTATAGAGTGATGGGTGCGAAAAATCAACCGTTGCGTACTTGTTGCGACGAGAGGGTGAAATTCCCTATGGCAAAAAAAGAGCCGGTGTAGACCGGCTCTTATCGGAGAGGATGAACGCAACTTAGCGTTTCATGTTCAAAAGGTCTTGGAGCATTTCGTCAACCGTAGTGACCACGCGAGTGTTCGCTTGGAAGCCGCGTTGAGTGACGATAAGTTCGGTGAACTCGCCGCCGAGGTCCACGTTTGACTGCTCAAGGAAACCGGCATTTACCCCACCGCGTCCTGCTTGTCTTGGAACTCCGGTGACCGGAATACCTGAGTTATCCGTTGGCCGCCACATGTTGTTACCGATTCGTTCCAATCCGGCAGGATTCGGGAAAACCGACATGGCGATTTGACCCAACGCGCGGGTCAACCCGTTTGTAAACAAGCCCGTGATTCGACCGTCAACGCTGATCGTAAACGAAGCCAATGAACCCGGAGGGAACCCATTTTGGTCCGTCATTTGAACCTGTGTCTCAGTTTCCAACTGGCTGATTTCCGAGAATCCAAGTGTTACCGGGAACGCGGCTGCCCCATTCGATCCGGTGGGAACAACGATGGATTGGGCGGCAGCGGTGTTAATCAAAGCACCGTTGCTATCAAAGAACATCGGTTCGCCGGTCGTTGACGATGAACCAACAGTAGTCGCGCCTTCAGTCGCCATCCATTCCCAACTGGAGACGGCCCCGGCGGGTGGAGCAGGTACCGCAGGAGGCGGAACTTGGTGGTTCGTGAAGGTGATTCGAATATCGTGCGAACCGCCAAGCGCGTCATACACACGATAGGTGGTTGCCCATGATTCGGTCGGAGTAGCGTTTGCATTCAAGTTGCCGGCAAAGTTCGCCGCCGTTGAAACTTGGACTGCATTCAACGAACCGAGCGGAATCGAAATGGTGCTGCTCGGGCTTAGCGGAGTGTTAGTGTCAATGTTTCCGAAACCATCGGCAACCCAGCCCAAAAGGCGTTCGCCGGTAGTTCGTTGAACCAAAGAGCCAACCGCATCCAAGTCGAATCCGCCGTCACGGGTGTAAGCGACACGGTCCCCGTTGGAAACCAAGAAGTAACCACTGCCCTGGATGGCAAGGTCGGTTGACCGGTTGGTGGCTTGAAGCGAACCTTGTTCAAGGTTGGTATCGGTACCGCCGACTCGAACACCCAGACCGTATTGCACGGGGTTGGTTCCGCCCAGTGAGCCGTCCGTTGGGCGTGTTGCGCCTCGAACCGTTTGAGCGATCATTTCTTGAAATGTAACGCGAGTTGACTTAAACGCAGTTGTGTTTACGTTAGCCAAGTTGTTACCGATGACGTTCATGCGCGTTTGCTGCGCTTTGATGCTGGCGACGCCAGCGAGCAATGCCTGTAGCATTTTGTTTTGCCTCCATTGTTTTTTTGGAAGCGGCAGTTTAAACTTCCCTATCTGATAAACAGAATTGGGTCCGGCTTAAACAAATACCGCACTGTCTATATTTGTGAACACGTTTTCTCGAAGTTGTTCTTTTGCCACAGCGGTGATTACCGTTCGGTTTTTAACGCTGCAAACCAAAGCAACATCATCAAGCATAACAAGAGATTCGCGGCTGCCTTTTTCGGCCGCACGGTCTAATCCGCTTTTGACACGATTCCAATCGGCTTCTTCCAATTCGATGCCGCGACTTTTTAATCGTGTTTGAGCATGGCCGGAGACTTTTAGATCAAATTCTTTTTGTAGAAGTTGTGCAAAGTCGCCGGATGTTTTTGCAGTTTGTTTTTGTGGCGCCGAAGTCGGCGTTTGAATCAACTGCTGAATTTTTGGATTGACGATGTTATCTGCCATGATAATTCTCTTGTTGAAAAGTTAGTTGGTGATTCCCACCACTTGAGAAACGTTGTAGCGAGCACCATTGACTCGAACAAAAACTTTTTGTCCCGAGATTTCAACGGACTCGACTTTTCCGGTGATGAACTGCGTTCCGGTTTCCGGGCGAATTGCCACGGTCTTGCCAATCATGCTTGCGGCTTGTCCCGTTTGCATGGTTGCGCCAATCCGATCAATTCCTTGAACCGTTCCGAGTTGCGCCAGTTGTGCGAAGAAGTCTCTATCCGTCATGGGCTCCAAAGGGTTTTGGTTTTCCAACTGTGCGACCAAAACTTGCATAAATGCTTCTTGGTCAAGATAGTTTGTTTTCGCCGCGGGTGGCTTTGGAAGTACATATTCGTTGTTGGTTGCGGTTACTTGCATGGGTTTCTCCTACGCATTTAGGTCCAACCCGTCATGGTGACGGGAACGAACTGACGCCACCGAATCCACGGATACTTCCGGCCGCCAAGTTGGCGTTGTATCTTGGGTAATGGTTCGTTGTGATTGATTTTGGTTTTGTGATTGAGTTCCGACGTGCATCGCACCCAATTCAAGACCACGGCTGTTGAGCATTTGAATCAACTGCTCTTTTCCGTTTTCAACCATGTTGCGAACATCACCGTTGGTTGCAAGAATTTTTGTTTCAACTTGATTACCAATGGTTTTGATGCTGATTTGAAGCGAGCCCAATTCGGGTGGATCCAATCGAAGCGTAATGGTGCGTGGTCGTTTTGATTCAAGCATAGTTTGAATTTGTTCGACCACTCTTTGCATCACTTTTGATGGTTCCGATTTGACTTCGGGTTTTGTTTCAGCAACTGTTTTGTCAGTTGGTTTTGTTGTTGTTTGCAAAAGTTCTACCGGTTTTGATTCAATGGTTTTTGAATCGGTTTTTTGTTCTTTTGTGGTTTCGATGATTGGAGTTGTATCTGCGTTTGCGGTTTCAAGTGCAAATTTCAGATTTATGGATTTGTTGTTGCCGGGAAAACCATGCTGAAAAATTAACGCTGCTTGTTTTGGAGTTGTTTCGGCAAGTTGTTCAATGAGTGAAACGATTTTTCCAATCGGTGCAGTCAAAGAATCTCCGTTTTTTAACGACTTCGCAACCGATTGAAATTCGTTTGCAAGTACTTTTGCAATTTCTCGCATGGGTACTCCCGATTGAATTGCATCGGTCACTACTTGCCTCATTTTGTCAAGACCCTGTTCCGACAGTTCGGTGACTTTGGTACGAAATTCGTTCCACAGATTGCGGAAGGAATTTTTGTCCATCGTCTGGTTCGTTCTTTCACGGGTTACCGAATCGGTGTCGATTGGGCTGGTAGCAGGTTTCGGCGAAATGGGTTTTTTGCCGGGAGTCGGGAATATTGGCACCGTATCCGCTGCCGGTTCCGGGGTTGTGTCCGCTATCGGTCCAAATGTAGGTCTCGGTTTTGCTTCCCAAGCCCCGTCATAGGGTGTTACATCGACATTTGACTCACCTTTGTAGACGGGTTGACCTGTAACAGGCAAAGTTTGTGGAACTGTGTCTGCGTAGGGCTCGAAGTCTACGTCCTGTGAAGGAGACGTTACGATGAAGCCGGGCGCATTGTCTGCCGAGGGTGCGGGAACGTCATCGGATGCCGGTGCGTTCGATGGCGCTGGTTTGGTTGGATGGAAAACAGGAAGCGGTACGACATCGGCTGATGCCGGAGGCACCACGTCTGCCCAAGGGATAAGTTGAGACCACGGCTTTAACTGAGGTTCAGTTTTGACCTTTGACTCTCGGTTCCCTGCCCCGTCCTGCTTTTTGGTTTCAGCGATCGGCTGATTGTCCTGTGCCTCGGGGTTTCCTTGTGGAAACTTGATGTTATTCAGTTGTTGAGGCGGAGTCTTGAAGCCGGATAGTTTGGTCAGCCATTCCACCATGATTTTTTCCATGGCTACTTGGTCAACTTCGTCTGTACTGACTTCGGTCTTTCCCGGAATCGGGAACGATTTGACTTCCCCCTCGGTGGGTGTTGCGTTATCTGCCGCCGCATTCACGGCGAAGAATCCCGCAGCGCCCGCAAGATTGACTTGCATGGCAATACCTCCGATTTGAGATTCAAAAGGAATGATTGGAAGGTTTTGCCCTGAAAGTTAGGGGTGGTATGTCACAATTTGATATGCGTTTTCGCATTCGCGAGCATGTCGCGAACCTCACCCCCTACTCACCCGGCAAGCCGATTGACGAAGTCAAACGGGAATTCGGAGTCTCTGAAGTCATTAAGTTAGCCAGCAACGAAAACCCATTGGGGCCGTCACCTAAGGCGGTTAAGGCATTTTTGGCATCCGTTGAAAAATTGCACCTATATCCCGATGCGAGCCATTACGAATTGAAAAATGCGATTGCAAAAAAATACGGAGTTAAGAAAGAACAAATTGTTGTCGGTGACGGGAGTGACGAGTTATTAAGATGTTTGCCGGAGTGTTTGATTGGTCCTGGAGATAATGTCGTATTAGGCGACCCAAGTTTTCCGAGGTATTCAACGATGTCAAAACTTGCGGGCGCTGAACTTAGAAAAGTTCCACTTGACGAAAATGCGCGGCATGATTTGAAATCCATGGCGAATGCCGTTGACAAAAACACAAGAATTGTTTGGATTGCGAATCCGAATAATCCAACCGGAACTATTGTTTTTGAAAATGAAGTTCGTGAACTGATTAAATCCATTCCGGAAAATTGCATTGTTGCTTTAGATGAAGCGTATTTTGATTATGCGACTCATTCGGATTATCCAAATTCGCTTCGAATGCTTGAAGAAGGTCTTCCGGTCGTTATTTTTAGAACCTTGAGCAAAACGTATGGCATAGCGGCACTGAGAGTGGGATTTGCGATTATGCCGGAAGAAATAGCGGTCGCGATGGACAAACTCCGGGAACCGTTTAACTTGACAATTCCGGCGCAAGATGCAGCGATTGCCGCACTTGAGGATAATGAATTTTTGGCGCGTTCGGTTTCTTACAATCAATTTGCCGTTAAGCGACTCTCAGAAATTGTGGAAGGAGTCGGCGCAAAAGTTACGGAAAGTTTTGCCAATTTTGTTTGGGCAGATTTTGGGGTTCCCGCACGTCCTTTGTTTGACGCATTGCTTCGAGAAGGGGTGATTACAAGGACCGGGGACGTTTTTGGTTGTCCGAACCATATGAGGATAAGTACAGGAACCGAAGCGCAACTTGAAACCTTGAGAGCGGCGTTTGATAAAGTGATGGCAGGGATTGCGAAATGATTGTTTTGGTGAGAACGGATTCTCCGAGAGAAGAGATCGAGCGGTTTAGAGCAATTTAGCTAACAGCCGGATGTGAAGTTAGAGAGACCGAGTCTACCGGTGCCATGGTGTTGATGGCCGATCAATTTTGGTCTGAGCCGCCTATGGATTTGGTGGGACAACTCAAATCAAGTCCGATTGTGATTAGTGTTATTCACAATGGAAACGGTTATCAGTTAGTTGCTGCAAACGGAATGCCGAGCCAAGTGAAAGTTAAGAATGCCGTTTTCGGTGAGGGACTCGAATTTATTTTTGGACCTTGCACTGTTGAATCCGAAGAAGCACTTTTTGAAATTGCCGTTGCCGCAAAAAATAGTGGAGCAAAATTGATTAGAGGCGGTGCCTATAAACCGACAACATCTCCTTATTCTTTTGCCGGACTGGGTGGAGACGGACTGAAAACTTTGCGAAGTGTTGCCGATCGAACCGGACTTGGAATTGTTACCGAAGTAATGGATCCGCGTAAAGTTGAATTGGTTGGACAGTTTGCCGATTTGATACAAATTGGCGCAAGAAGTATGCAGAATTTTGACTTGTTAAAAGAAGTCGGTAAATTTGGCAAACCGGTTTTGTTAAAGCGCGGCATGGCAGCAACTATTGATGAATGGCTTTGTGCAGCCGAATACATTGCACTGGAAGGTAACGAAAAAATTGTTCTTTGTGAACGAGGCATCAGAAGTTTCGATAAAAACACGCGGAACAGTTTGGATATCAGTGCGATTCCGGTTGCGAAGACTTTCTCAAAACTGCCGGTAATTGTTGACCCAAGCCACGCTGTAGGAAAACGAGAATGGGTTGAGCCCCTGTCACTTGCGGCAATTGCTGCCGGAGCGGACGGGCTGATGATTGAAGTTCACCCCAACCCTTCTTTAGCCATAAAAGACGGTGCGCAGACGGTTGATTTGGAAACGATGGCAACGATTGCCAAAAAAGCGGCTGCTTTGAAAGAGAGTATAGAACGAATTAGTTCATAAAATTCCTCTTGGAGGATTGCATACAAGCAGCGGCGAACTTCGTCTAAACCTATTGTCCGGGGGTGGACGTTGAATCCTAAATATGTACTGCTTGGAAGTTTGATTTTAACCGTTGTTGCTTGGCTTGTTGATTCAAGAAATTCAAAGGTGAAATCGCCATTTAACTCTTATATTTTGGCATTGGGGAGCAATGCAAAGAACATCGCCTTAACCGCTCTTTTTTCCGGAATTGCTTTGGGACTGGGTTGGTTTTTTAACGAGGGATATCCAGGTGCTTTTCCTGCCGGACTTGGGATTTTGTTTGCAGGCCTGTCGGTCATCAAAGTTCATACTTGTTCCCGCGCGTACTTGACCGAAAAGGTATCGGTTTTTCCTTTTGCCATGGCTTTGCTTTGCGGTTGTATTAGTTGGCTGCTCGGCAGAAACAGTTATGAAATTCGAATGGGATTAATCATTGGAGCCACTTGCGGAGCCGCACTGCTTGCGATGAGTTCTGAGAGCAAGAAACTTCCTGCGGTTTGGCATTTTTCAATTTCGACCGCATTGATAAATTGCGGTTTGATTTTGGGAGCCCAGCGTGGAGATGACCGATCTGCAGTTGGGTTTGCTCTTTTGGCTGCTGCCTGCCTTGTTTTGCTAACCGGCCAAGCCGTTTTTGAAACTTCTCAAAAGATGGGGATTGCGTTCGCTGTTGGGATTGGAACCGTTTTGGCAACTTGGGGAATTGCAGGTCAGTTTGTCGGAATTCCTGCAGCTCCGATTGCAAGCGCCATCGGGGTCGGATGTGCTTTTTTGACTCTTTGGTTGTTTGGTGAAAACGAAAGTCAAAGCGCAGGTACGGTTGCGTTGGCATGCTTGATTTGGATTTCAGCTGCAACCGTCGCATTTGGCCAATCGCGCGGATATGGCATGGGAATTTTGGTTCTTTCAGGTTTTTCTGTTTTTTATTGTCTCAATCATTCTAAAGGATTAACTTTGCTTTGCCTCCCAATTTGCTTGCTGGTGTACCGTGTGTTTATGGAGGAATTTGCCGGTTTTTCGCGTACGCTTGAAGTTAGTCAACATTATTCTGTGATTGGTGCCCTGTTTGGCGCATTGCTGCCAATTGCGCTTACCGAATACGGACGAAAACTGCAAAGCGATAGCAAAAATGCTTCTTTGTTTGGAGTCGGCGTTATTGGAGTTACCGGCTTGGCTTTGATTACGTCCTTGTTTTTGGTTGGTATTCACGGAATTGTGGGACTGTTAATTGGGCTGACATTGGCCCCTGCTATTGCTTGTTTAACGGGAACCAGTAACCTCGCCATTGGAGCGATTTGCTCCGGGTTGGCTTCCAGCATTGTTTTGATTGTCGGATTTGTGGAATCCCGCCTTGGAATTGAACGCGACGTTAAGATTCGATTGGTGATTTATTCTGCAATTGCAATTTTGCTGATGTTATCAGCAACTCAATACTTTTTGAAAACCGATATGAAAAAGGAAACCGTGTAATGCGTACTTCTGAACCCTCTATTTTTGGTAGCCGTATTGCTGCCGTCGTTGCAATTTTGATAGCTGCCGCACTTTTTGCATTTGGAGCGAAAGATGAATTACCCGTTTGTACGGTTAGCGGCAAAGCGGTTATGACGGAAAACGGAAAGGTTTTGCCAAAAGCAAAAGTGATTTTGGTACCTCTGTTTGCAATTCCCAAAATGAAGTATCAAAGTTTTGTGCGAACGGTCCGTGATGACGGTACGTTTTCGTTTCAGAACATCCCGGCCGGAGAATACACGGTCGAAGCGTATGCAAAAGCACACATGCAGCCTGTAACTCGAGTTACGGTTACTGAAGGCAAATTTGATTTAACCGTTAACATGAAGCCCAGTGAACCTTACTTGGGACTTTATGACAGCCAGCACGTTTACTTTCCAAACGAAAAACCCCAGTTTGCATTTGATGGATTTTCAACTGCCAACAAGATTGATGTCACGACTTACAAAATTAATTTTGATGAAATTGTAAAAAGCGGAGGATTGGAACAAGTCATCTGGTCTGTAGGTCGTTGGAACAAAGACATTTCAACGATGGACAAGGGGATTTTTAAAGAAATTGGCAATCAATCCTATGACATTAAGTATCGCGATATTGAAGGTACTTTTAAAGAAACTCTAAATTTTGAGTCATTACCGAAAGGATTTTATTGGCTGAGCGCAAAAGCAGGCCCCACCAAAGCCGGCGCATGGTTAATGATTACCGATATCGCTTTGATTACTAAAACCGTGCATGGTGAAGTATTGGCTTATGTTTCGGACCTTAAAACCGGAAAACTGATACCCGATGCAACGATTTCGGTACCGATTTCAGGAGTCAATCAAATTGTTGGACGGACCAACTCGGTTGGACTCTGTCGTTTTAAATTGCCAGAAAATCGAACGCAAGAAAGGATTACCGTGACAGCGCAAAAAGGTGACTCACAAGCCATTGTCAGTTTGTACGCACCCAATGATATGGATTCGCGGGAAAATTTAAGAGCGTATTTGTATACCGATCGTCCCGTATACAGGCCCGGTGATACGATTCAGTTTAAGGGAATTGTGCGTAAACTTGTTGGGAGTCAATTAGTTGTTCCACCGGCCGGAACTGCAATTGTTGAAGTGAGTGATCCCGATGGTGCGGCTGTTTTCAACACAACGATTAATACCAATTCCATTGGCAGTTTTTTTGGTTCATTTACTGTTGGCAAAGAAGCGATTAACGGAGAATATGAAATCACGATTAGAATCGGAGACACAGAAGCAACGCATTACGTACCGATTTCCTCTTATCGAAAACCCGAGTATTCGGTTAGCGTTCAGTCTGAAAAACCTTATTTTGTTCGCGGAAGCAGGGCTCAAGCAAAAGTAAAAAGCGAGTATTTTTTTGGTGGACCCGTTGTTGGAGCAAAAGTTTCTGCAAGCATTTATCGTAGACCGAGTTGGGGGGCGTTTGGGGCAAGTTACAGTGTTTACGAGGAACCTTACGATTACGGAAGTGGATCAGGCGAATACATTGGAGAAGTCAACGGAATCACGGATGAAAATGGTGAGTTTATTGTAGATATTGATACTTCTAACATTAAAGAAGAATACTCGCAAGATTGGGTTTATACCGTTGAAGCATCTGTTGAAGATGAAGGTGGCAAATATTACGACGGAAGCGGAACCGTTTATGTGACTCGCGGGGAAATTGACGTTTTTATTAATTCTGATTGTTGGTTTGTTGAAACCGGTGAAAGTATTTCTTTAGAATGTTTGGTTACGGAATTTGGTGTTGAAAAACCGATACCGAACGCGCGGGTCGATTTTGTTGCTTCCATTGAATCTTGGAGCGAAACCAACAATGAACTGACGACGCGAGTTGTTCACCGAGAGTCAGTTACCAGCGACGCTGAAGGAAAAAGTCATTTTTCGTTTAGCCCAAAAGAAGAAGGATCCTATTTGTTTACCGCGATTTCGAATGACAAAAATGGAAATCGTGTTGAATCAACCCTTTACATATTTGTTAGCGGTTCCGGGAATAGCCTTTATGGTAAATCGGAAAACGTGACGGTAAAACTGAATAAGCCGAAATATGAATTTGGTGAAAATTGCAAGGCCGTGATTCTTACTTCGGCAATTGGAGGCCATGCACTGGTTACAATTTAAGCTGATGAAATTTATGA
>CAZJKW010000058.1:0-12300 GCA_964546835.1 uncultured Fimbriimonadales bacterium | reverse complement strand
TTTCCCGCCACACTAATCGGGCAGCAAAAAAAGTTGGGATTGGATTGCCATTGATTGAAACAATTTTGTCACCCGGCTGAAGTCCCGCCTTCTTTGCTGGGCTTGCATCTTCCAGGGACCCGATAATCGGTTCTTTATTTGCTTTTTCCTGGCCTGAGATTGTGAGAGCGCCAAAGAAAATAACAAATGCAAACAAAATTGAAAATAGCGGACCGGCAAACAACACCAAAGCCCTTTTTGGGATTCCTTTTGAATAAAAACCGCGATCAACGGATACTTCGCTACCATCCTGTTTGGGGTCCATACCTTTGATGCGAACAAATCCTCCCAAAGGGATGCAGCGAATCGCAAACAACGTTCCGGTTTTCTTTCCGGTTCTGGAAAAAATTTTAGGCCCTAAGCCAATTGCAAATTCTTCAACATCCATTTTTGTCCAGCGAGCGAACAAAAAGTGTCCGAGTTCATGGATGCCCACGACCGCCGTAAATACAAGCGCAACTGAGAGAATTTGCCAGATAATCAATTCGTCAACCTGATTAAATTATACGCCGCTAATCAAGAAATAAGCCCCGGAAATAGATAACCGGGGCTTTTGTTGGGGAGGGACTATTATTGAGTTGGGGGGTGAAGTCGGTGAACTTTGATGTCGCCTCGGACAACTTTGCCGCCGTATTGAAAACCTTCGTTGCTGTTCGGTCTTTCAAAACGCACATGAATCAAATCCAAATTGTCACCGGGTTGAACCTGCTCGCCTTCGCCTATGGGTGGTCGGTTATCAACCACTCGAACCACTACTCGACCCATCACTTCTTGCGGGCCTTTTGGTGTTCGAATAATCATCTTGCCGGGGCCGGCAAACTCACAGACGTTTCCATTGACAGCCAACATTCGGGCCTCAACCATCTGGATTTTGACGCCGGGACGGTTGTCACCGGGAAGAACGGTAAGGTCAAGACGACCTCTTACAAGTTCTTGTCCTTCTACAAGTTTTTTGATTGCTTCAAAGTTGAACTCTGCTCGAACGCCATCCTGATTGGCTGCGAGTCCGCGACCGACCGCACCCACACCTCTCATGTGGTCTGGCTCTTGTGCAATTCCAATTGCAGCCAAAACCAAGATCGCAATCATGCTTAGTTGTTTCCAAAGTTTCATTTCTGCCTCACTTTGCCCTCAAATAGGGGTTAATGCAGGTTAAAACGCACGATTGCTGAAATGGTTCGATACAAAAAATACGGGTTACTCGATTCCAAGTTCTAACCAAAGGCCGTCTATCTTCGTTTTAACGGCAGTTTCCATCGTAATTAACTTAGGCCATTCGCGAGGAAATCCCTCTGCCTTTGTTTTGTGTGTGCAATCAAATCCAATTTTTCCTCCAAAACCGACTATGTCGCTCGCATGATCTAATTGGTCAATGGGCCCTTTTGAAATCAATGAATCCCGAGCAGGGTCACAATTGGCACCGATTCGAAAGAGCACATCTCGCAAGTCATGGATATCTACATCTTCTTCAAATACAAAAATAAACTTTGTGAACATTAATTGCCCAAGACCCCAAATTGCGTTCATAACTTTAAAAGCATGTCCCGGATATCGCTTTTTGATTTTTACAAAAGCCATATTGTGAAAGCATGCTTCTAAAGGCAAATGCAAATCCAAAATTTCGGGAACGGTTAATTTTATCAAGGGCAAAAATATTCTTTCGACTGCTTGCCCCATATAGCCATCTTCCATTGGAGGAATTCCGACAATGGTTGCAGGATAAATGGGTTTATGACGCATTGTCATACAGGTCACATGAAAGACCGGAAACATGTCCGCAAGGGAATAGTAACCTGTGTGGTCTCCAAACGGTCCTTCTAATCTGGATTCGCTTGGTTCAATAAATCCTTCCAAAACAATTTCAGCGTCTGCCGGAACCATAACATCAACGGTTTTTGCTTTTACAAGTTTCGGTGATTCTCTTCTTAAAAATCCTGCAAACAGCATTTCATCAATTCCCGGTGGTAATGGAGCAATAGCCGAAAAGGTGTATGCCGGGTCGCCTCCTAAAACAACACACGCTTCAATCGGTTTTTGCTTTTCTGCGGCGCGACGCATGTGCTCTGCACCGACTTTATGCATTTGCCAATGCATTCCGGTTGTGTTTTTGTCGTAGATTTGGATTCGATACATTCCAACATTTCGCTTTCCCGTATTTGGATCATGTGTAAATACCATTGGCAAAGTAATGAACGGCCCCCCGTCTTCAGGCCAGCAGGTCAAAACAGGCAAGATTCCTAAGTCAACTTCATTTCCTTTCAATACAACTTCTTGGCAAATTCCGGAACTCACTGGCTTAGGAGCTGACTTTGCAAACTTTCCAAGTTCAAGTAGTTTCTTAACTTTTTCCAATAAAGTGCCGGGAATTTCCGGTTGAAGTAGTCTTGAAATTTCCGAAGCAATCTCTTCAACGTCGTTTACCCCCAATGCCATGCTCATTCTCTTTCGAGAACCGAAACAGTTAATTGCAATCGGGATTTCGTAACCTGTTGGATTTTCCACAAGCAATGCCGGACCTCCGTTAGGCATTTTCATACACCGGTCTGCAACTTCGGTTACTTCTAAGTTCGGGCTCAAGGGAGTCCGGATTCTCTTCAATTCACCGTTCGATTCTAATTGCTGGACAAAATGTTGAAAGTCATCGTACATAGGGCGCAGCCAAGTATACGCCGCCGGTTCTTTTCAGAAACCCCGTAACTCCACTAGGCATTGGTTTAGATTTGGATGGAAAGCAAGTCCCGAGAGGTACCTGGCAAGGATGTTTTGGGAACCTCGAATGCAAAAACCGAATTGCGAGGGCAAGAGTCATGAGGCTTCATACAAGCAATTGGTTAATCGTTCGACATCAAGGAGGATTCAATGTCGTTCCGCGTAAATACAAACCTCGGTTCGCTTAACGCGCTCCGAAATTTAGGGATTACAGGTGCTGAATACAGCAAATCTGTAACTCGTCTTTCAACAGGTCTCAGAATTGCTTCCGCTGCGGATGACCCTGCGGGACTAATCATTTCCGAGAACTTTCGAGCACAAATCGCTGGTCTCGATCAAGCGAGCCAGAACAACCAAGATGCAGTGAACTTTGCGAAAACCGCAGAGGGCGCTCTTGACGAAGTTAGCCGATTGCTTCGCGACGCACGAAAACTGGCTGTCGCTTCCGGAAGCACAGGCACTCTCGACTCAAACGCAATCCAAGCGAACCAGAACCAAATCGCTTCGATTCTTTCTTCGATTGATCGTATCGCCGGCCAAACTGCTTTTGGAAACAAGAAACTCCTTGACGGTTCTGCCGGAGTTACTTCGACGGTAACTAATGCTGCCAACTATGGCGGAATCAACATCGGTGGTACGTTCGGCGGTTATGCCGTCAACGCCTCCGGCAACGTAACAGTCCAAGTAACCCAAGCAGCCACGCGCGCTGTCATCACAGGTTCGGTGGGTTCTTTGACGAACGCCACGGTTCTCGGAGCGGGTTCTTTTGTACTCAACGGTCAATCGTTCACGACTGACGGTACTGAAACGGTTCAAGGTTTGTTGGCTCGGTTCAACAACGCTTCACAAACAACCGGCGTAACTGCTGCACTTAGTGGTGGTAGTGTCGTTTTCTCAACCAACGAATATGGATTGAACGCCAAGATTTCGTTCACCGATACTGCTGGACGATTGAACGGCGCAGGTTTCGCATCTGCAACAGGTGTTGAAGCTAGAGCGACGGTCACCGTAACGACATCTGCAGGCTCAACCAGCGTTTCGTTCACCGGAAGCCGAGGTTCGGACAGTGGTTTGCGATTGACTGACAGTTACGGCAACGCCATTCTGTTGACTCAACAAGGTAACGCCGTGGCAGCCGCTGCGGCAGTTGGTCGAATTGAAGCCGGTTCGGCTCAATTCCAGATTGGTGCGAACGCAGGACAGTTCGTCAGCTTGTCACTCAGCAACATGGCTTCAAGCCAAATCGGAACAGGAATCGTTTCCGGTCAAACATTGGCGACGATTAACGTGACATCGGCTACAGGTGCTGATGACGCTATCAAGATCATTGATGGAGCACTTGCACAAGTTGCTAAGTCTCGAGGAGACATCGGTAACTTCCAACGCAACGTACTTGAGTCGAACAGCCGTTCGCTTGGTGTGCAGAAAGAGAACTTGGCAGCAACCGAGTCCTCGATTAGAGACGCCGACGTGGCAAGCGAGATTACGAACTTCACCAAATTGCAAATTTTGCAATCTGCGGGTCTTTCGATTCTTGCTCAGGCGAATGCGATGCCTCAATCGGTCCTGAGCCTCCTTCGATAAACGACTTATCTGAGGGGACGACAAGAGGGAGCGGGAAACCGCTTCCTCTCCTTTTTTTGTGTAGAACATATTAGATAGGTACTCGGGAGACCCATTTGTCAAGTATGTTTTTCAAAGTCTAGTATTTTTGCTTGGCAATTCAGCGGGAAAGAAACTCAACTGAAGATTAGATGGGCCGTGTTGACAACGTAAGGCAAAATGCGCCAAAATAGCCCTCCAGCAAAGGTTAAAAACCATTGCGGAAACAAAATCCATGACCGCAGGAGGACGGATTCCTTGAGATAGGGACCTAATTCAAAGACTGCTTGGAACGGCAAAAAGCCGCTCCCGTCAAGCCCTCCGATGCGCGTCGGAAGGGTTTTTTTGTTCTAAAAGGAACGCGAGCCTCGTAGCGGGCAGCGAGCGACCCTTAGTTAATAAGGGCAACGCAGCAACAGCGCCGCACCGCATAAGAGGCAAGGAGAACGTAAGAATGTTGCCAGGCATCCTGGGCAGAAAAGTCGGAATGACGCACGTCTTTACCGAAGACGGGCGAATGCAACCTGTAACCGTGATTCAAGCGGGGCCCGTTGTCGTCACGCAAGTTAAGACCGTTGACAAGGATGGTTATGAAGCCGTTCAGGTCGGATTTGAGGAAATCAAGGCGAGGAAGTTAACTTTTGGCGAAGCCGGTCACCTTAAGAAAGCGGGGGTCGGCCCATTGAAAACCATTAAAGAGTTTAGGGGTCCCGGAGATGGAGTTTCCGTTGGACAAAAGATAACCGTCGACATTTTTCAGCCGGGCGAAAAAATCAAAGTTGAAGGCACGAGCAAGGGTCGCGGTTTTGCCGGTGTCGTTAAACGTTATCATTTTCGGGGTCAGCACATGACCCACGGTTACATGACCCATAGGCGGCCCCTTGCTAACGGAGCAACAGGGCCGCAAAGAGTTTTTAAGGGCAAGCGTGGTCCCGGCCATATGGGCGATGCGCAGATAACCGAACTTGGACTCAAAGTTGTTCAGGTGGATGCGGAACGTAACTTGCTTTTGGTAAGCGGTTCAGTTCCGGGTGCTCCGGGTGGATTGGTGAAAATTTTGAAGGCGGGTGGCAAATAATGGCTACGCTCAAAGTGATTGGTGGAAAAGACACCGTCGAAGTGAAGTCGGTTGAAGTCAAGAAGTCGGTTTTGCATCGTGCGGT
Organism: uncultured Fimbriimonadales bacterium; assembly: GCA_964546835.1. Lineage (GTDB taxonomy): Bacteria > Armatimonadota > Fimbriimonadia > Fimbriimonadales > ATM1 > JAHCHL01. The sequence goes on along the minus strand of CAZJKW010000058.1, from coordinate 6,787 downwards.
TGTTGCCGAAGAGGCGAATAGCAGGCAAGGTACGCAAAAGGCAAAGACTCGCTCCGAAGTCAAAGGTGGCGGTCGCAAACCGTACAAGCAGAAAAAGACTGGACGAGCAAGACAGGGAACGATTCGAGCACCTCACTATGCGCATGGTGGCGTCGTGTTCGCTCCGGTACCCCGTGATTACGAGAAGAAGGTCAATCGAAAGGAAAGACGGCTTGCTTTGAAGAGTGCTTTTGCCGTTAAAGCCGACGCAGGTGACGTGATCGTTGTTGAAACGATTGCGGTCAAAGCACCCAAAACCAAGGACGCTGTCGCCATGTTGAAAACTTGGGGAGCGGACGTGAAGCGCGTTTTAGTAATCGTTCCATCGTATGACGAAGCGGTTGTTAAGAGTTTTAGAAACTTGCCAAATGTTGAAGTTCGAACGGCGCCTGCCCGAATCAAAGGGGTTCAGGAAGGCACGAAAACTCAAGCTTTTAGCACTCGGGACTTGTTGCTCGCCAACAAGGTGGTAGTCGCAAAGGATGCGCTTAGTGCGATTGAGGAGGCATGGTCATGAGTAAAGCACCGCACGAAGTGATTTTGAAGCCGGTTCTGACTGAAAAAACCGTCGCTTTGGGGCAAGTAAGCAAGTTCGTTTTTTTTGTTGACCCAAAGGCGAACCAACTTGAGATTAAGGAAGCCATCGAAGCGATTTACAACGCCGGAAAGAAGAAAGAGAAGAACAAGATTGAAGTCATGAAAGTGAATATCGTTAAAGTTCACGGCAAAACCAAGAGGGTGAACTTTAAGACGAAAGGGAAGCGCCCAGACCGTAAAAAAGCGATTATCACTTTGGGTGAAGGCCAAGTATTGGAAGGATTCGGAGTTTAAGCAATGGCAGTAAGAAAGCACAAGCCAACATCACCGGGACGAAGGTTTTTGATTAGCCCGGACTATGCTGAAGTCACTAAGGGTAAACCGGAAAGAACGCTTACGGCAAAAGTTAACAAGACAGGCGGTAGAAACCATACCGGTCGTGTTACTTCGCATTGGCGAGGCGGCGGAAACAAGCGCCGTTATCGAATCATTGACTTTAAGCGGAACAAGGATGACGTTTTTGCAAAAGTCGCGGCGATTGAATACGATCCTAACCGGACTTGCTTTATTGCACTCTTACATTACACCGACGGTGAAAAGCGATACATCTTGGCACCCGGAGATTTGAAAGTCGGGGACAAGGTAGTCAGCGGGCCGGATTCGGACATTCGATCTGGGAACTGCTTGCCTCTTAACAATATTCCTCTCGGTACAAAAGTTCATAACATCGAGTTTCAGCCGGGTCGCGGCGGTCAAATGGCGCGGGCAGCGGGTATGTCGGCGCAAGTTATGGCTAAAGAAGGCGGTTACGTCACCTTGAGATTGCCGAGTGGCGAAATGAGAAGGATTTTAGGCACTTGCCGAGCGACGATTGGAGAAGTTGGCAATCAACAACATGAAAACGAATCGCTTGGAAAGGCCGGAAAGAAGCGAGGAATGGGTCGTAAACCGCATGTTCGCGGGGTCGTTATGTCTCCGCGAGACCACCCGCACGGTGGCGGTGAGGCGAAGTCGCCGGTTGGAAGGAAGAAAGGTCCGGTTGACCGTTGGGGCAACAAGGCACTTGGAACGAAGACGCGAAGCAATAAACGCACCGACCGATTTATCGTTCGAAGACGAGGCAGTAAGTAATGGCAAGAAGCATCAAGAAAGGACCTTTCATTGATGACCATCTTCAGAAGAAGGTGGACGCAATGAACTCATCGGGGCAAAAAGCGATTGTAAAAACCTGGTCGCGACGGAGCACGATTGTTCCTGACATGATTGGGCACACGTTTGCGGTCCATGACGGACGCAAGCATATCCCTGTTTATGTGACCGAAAACATGGTAGGTCACAAGCTGGGTGAATTTGCACCGACAAGAACGTATCGCGGTCACGGCGGGGATAGGTCAAGCAAGGTTAAGTGATGGTAAGTACGTTTGTCGGAATCGCGTTGCTGAACATTTGGGGATCTCCCCGAATGGTGATGCAAGACGCGCAATCGGAAGAGGCACCCAAAAAGCCGATGCTGATGCGCGTATACAAGGCGGGCGACAAGCAAGATTACAAATTCTCCATTAAAGTAAACACACCGGAAGGCGACTTAAACATTAATGGCGGATACGTTGACGAAGTTAAGAAAGTTTTGGAAGGCGGTTTTGCAGAAATTGAATCTAAAACGACCGAAATGAAAATGACTTTTGGGGGAGCGGAATCTCCAAGCGGGGACATGCCGCCGGCTGTCACTTATAAATTTGACAAACATGGAATGCCTTTGGACATGAAGCCGGAAGACTTGGATAGTCTGAGTGTACCGGTGATGATTGCTCAATATTTACCGGCAATCGAAGTGACTAATCCCGGAACGTTTAAGATTGATTATAAAGGGAATGATTTTACGGTTGAAGGAGAAGGGAAGTTAATTGCGACAGGCAGAATTTATGAGGAACGAGTTGCAAAAATTGAATATCAATTTACAGTAAGCCCGAATAATGATGCACCCGGAAAATTTACGATTACAAGTTACTTAAATCTTTTCACCGGAAAGTTAGTGAAAATCGAAGGCACCGGAAAAATTGACGACCCAGACGCAGGCACGATGAATGTTACTTACGCAGTGGACAAGGTGAGAGGATGAAAATTAAGGGATTACTTTTTACAATAGCGATTTTCACAACGACTTTTGCACTTCAGGGCGAATCTGCTCGAATTGTTCGCGAATACAAGGTCGGAGATAAAGTCAACTTTAACTTAACTGTGTCAGCGGGAACCGCCATGGGTGACTTGGATGTCGCCATGAAAATTGAGCAAAAAGTTTTGAAATTGGCTGATAACGGTGATGTGACCATCGAAAGCAATACGAGCGGTACCGTTGTTAAATTTAACGGCCAAGAAATGCAACCGGACGGAGGAGCGATTAGGACAACGACGTTAGTGTTAACGAAGGAAGGTTTGCCGAAAAAGTCTGCGGCACAAGGAAGCGGCGGTTTGAATTTAGGTTTTGTTAATTTGGCAAATCTAATTTACAACAAGGATTTAAAAGTAGGTGTTGAAACACCGGTTGACGTGAAGGACCCAGACGATACAAAGAATTTTGCAAAAGGCGTAATGAAACTGGAATCAGTTGAAAGCGGCATTGCAAAAGTGGTTGCGAAATTGGATTTGAATAATGATTCATCAGTAAAGCCGATGAAAGTTGTGATGACGGCCTACATGAATATTGGAAAAGGGATTGCAGACAAAGTTGAAGGCACGGCAACTGATTTGCCGCCAGTTCAAAGCATTGAAATCAAAGCGATTCAATTCGTAATGGAACGAGTGAAGTAATGGAAGTAAAAGCAGTAGGTAAAGGATTTCGCGTACCACCGAGAAAGGTGAGAATTGTTGCGGACGAAGTGAAAGGCAAACACGCAGTGCTTGCACTCGCTCAACTTCGCTATCACAAAAGCAAAGGTGCTCGAATGTTGCATAAAGTTTTGAGTAGTGCAGTCGGTAACGCAATGGAAAACAATAATTTGAGTCCTGAGACTTTGGTTATCTCACGAATTCTGGTTGATGAAGGAATGAGGTTAAAAAGGATTCGAGCAAGGGCTCAAGGACGTGCGAATCGAATTTTGAAACGTTCGAGTCACATTACGGTGATTTTGGAAGAGAAAGAGCCATTTAAGATGATGAAGTCAAACGCTAAACCAAAGCCAAGACCAAAGTTTGATTCACCTAAACCGAAAAAAGAAGCGAAAGCAAAAGTTGAAGAACCGGTAGTAGAAACCGTGGCGGCAGAAGAGACATCGGTCGCTGAAGAAACACCGGTGGAGGAAGCGGTTGCCGAACCTGCAAATGAGGAAGCCGTTGCAGAGGAAACAACCGAAGGAGAAAAAGCATAAATGGGTCAGAAAACACACCCAGTCGGATTTAGAATCGGCGTTATTCGCGAAGCGGATAGTCGTTGGTTTGCAGACAAGAAGCAATATTCGGTGCTTCTTAAGCAGGATCACGATATTCGAAAATATGTCCGCAAAAAACTCGGAATTGGAAACATCAGCCGAGTTGATATTGAACGTGCTGCCAATAAAGTTCGCGTTACGCTTTTCACGGCAAGACCGGGTGCAGTCATTGGTCGGGGCGGCAAAGGAATCGATGATTTAACGAACGATTTGCAAGCGCTGGTAATGAAACGCGATAAGGGTGCTCGTGTTCATGTGAACGTAAGCGAAGTGCGACAGCCCGAGTTAGATGCGCAATTAGTTGCTGAAAACATTGCGCAACAGTTGGAGCGAAGAATTTCACACCGTCGAGCAATGCGCCAATCCATTACACGTGCATTAAGAATGAATGGACGGGGAATCAAGATTAATGTTTCCGGTCGACTTAACGGTGCAGAAATTGCGCGAACTGAAAAAGAAAAGTTTGGAAAAGTTCCGCTACACACGTTGCGGGCATACATTGATTATGGTTTTGCGGAAGCAAAAACGACCTACGGAATTATCGGTGTAAAAGTTTGGATCTATAAAGGTGAAGTTTTGCCAGACAAACTTGCGGATTTCGGAAAGCCAAAAGTTGAAAAGGCACCAGAAGTGGAACCCGCTGCTGAAGTTGTTGCCGAAACTAAACCGGTGGAGGTGGCTGAAAATGTTGATGCCTAAGCGCGTAAAGCACAGAAAAGTTTCTCGTGGGCGGATGAAAGGTCCGGCAAAGGGCGGAACGAAATTAGATTTCGGCGATTTTGGAATGCAAGCACTTGAGTGCGGATGGATTACCAATCGCCAAATCGAAGCCGCACGTATTTCGATGACTCGATATATTAAACGTGGCGGAAAAGTTTGGATTCGAGTGTTCCCGGATAAACCCTATACAAAGAAGCCGGCAGAAACTCGGATGGGTTCCGGTAAAGGTTCGGTTGAAGGTTGGGTTGCCGTTATTAAGCCGGGAAGAATGCTTTTTGAAATGCAAGGCGTACCGGTTGAAACTGCAAAGGAAGCCATGCGATTGGCAAGCCATAAATTGCCTATCAAGGTTAAGTTTGTAACAAAGAGCGATTTTCCCGATCATGCGGAAGTATCTGCGAAGGGTGGAGAAGAGTTTGTTGCGCTTCCTCCGAAGTTTGTAACAGAACGCGAAAATGCGAAGATTGGCGGAGAGTAAATCATGAAGGCAATGAAGTCACAGGAATTGCGCGATAAGAAAGTCGAAGATTTGGAAGCGATGTTGCAGAAAGAGGAAGTGAATCTTTTTGAACTTCGTCGCAAAGCGGGATTTCGAGAGTTGAAAGATACGACGAGTGTGAAAGTTCAACGACACAACATTGCGCGTATCAAAACGATTCTTACAGAAAAAAGAGGCAATAAGTAATGGCAGAAGTTGCTATTGAAAGAAATAATCGTAAAGTGCGAGTGGGTCTTGTTGTTAGCAACAAGATGGATAAGACCGTTGTTGTGCGGGTCCAGCGACGTACTCAACACCCCCTTTACGGAAAGACCGTGATTCGAAGTAATCGGTTTAAGGCACATGATGAAATGTCATGTGATATCGGAGATACGGTTGAGATAATTGAAACGCGGCCACTAAGCAAAGAGAAGCGATGGAGAGTTTCTCGAATTGTAGAAAAGGTGAAGTAAAGATTTTCTTTGCATTTGTCTAAGGGATAGAAAAATGATTCAGCAGTACACAAGACTAAAAGTGGCAGACAATTCGGGTGCAAGGGAAGTGCTTTGTATTCGAGTGTTGAAAGGTTCGCAACCGAGATATGGACGCGTTGGAGACGTGTTTGTGGGATCGGTGAAAGTTGCGAGCCCTAATATGCCTGTTAAGAAGGGAGATGTCATCAAAGCGGTAATTGTTCGAACGCGCAAAGCAAGTCGCCGAGCAGACGGAAGTACGGTTCGATTTGATGATAACGCGTGCGTGCTTCTTAACAATCAAAATGAGCCGCGTGGAACCCGAATTTTTGGACCTGTCGCTCGTGAATTGCGAGACAAAGAGTTTATGAAAATTGTTTCGCTTGCACCGGAGGTTATCTAATGCCGAGAACTCAAACTAACGAAAAAGTAACTTGGAAAATGAAAATCAAAACCGGTGACACGGTATTGATTATTGCCGGGAAAGACAAAGGTGAACGGGGCCGTGTGATTGGCGTTAATCGCGAAAAACAGACGGTTTTGGTTGAAGGGTTGACCAAAGATAAGGAAGGCCATGCAATACCATTGAATGCGATGATTAAGCATCGCAAGGCGGTTCAAGGTCAGCCGGGAGAAAAATTGAGAAAACCATCGCCGTTGCATGTAAGCAACGTGATGTTGATTGACCCACACACAGACGAACCCACAAGAGTTGGGAAAAAATTGGAAGGCGGAAAATTAGTACGCATTTCGAAGAATAGTGGAAAGATTGTAGACACGGACTAAGGAAAGATAATGGCAAAGCAAAAAGAAGCAACTAGCGGCGCAGTCGTAAAGCCACCAAAAAGTCGGCTTCGCGATCATTACACGAAAAAAGTGCTTCCCGAATTGATGAAAGAATTCGGGTACAGCACCGTTATGCAGGCGCCGAAGTTAGACAAGATTGTTTTGAATATGGGCGTTGGTATTGCATTGAAGGAAAGCAAACTGTTGGACAACTCCGTTCGAGACTTAACAGCAATTGCAGGTCAAAAGCCGGTGGTCACGACTGCGAAAAAATCCATTGCCAATTTTAGATTACGCGAAGGCCAAAAAATTGGTGCAAAAGTTACATT
>CAZJKW010000057.1:7913-12304 GCA_964546835.1 uncultured Fimbriimonadales bacterium | reverse complement strand
CTCGAAATCAAATTGACTTCGAGATGCTTAGGGGCATTGGAAAGAGTGGTGAAGAGTCGGCAACTTTGATTGCCAGCTTTGACGATGAATTAAAAAAGAATCGCTTGAGCACACTGACGGAACGAATTGAGCAACTATTGGAGTCGAAACCGATTAAGCCAAAAGGAACGAAGAGAATTCTGTGGATTGGTGAAACGGAATGGTCAAACAGTTTTATCGCACTTGCAAATTGGCTTCAACTGACTGGCGTTGAACTCCATATTTTATTGGAAAATCATCCGAACAATAGAGAGTTTTTTTTAGATAGCATGAAGATGGAAAATGGATTGCAAAAAGTTAACTCTCAAATGTTGGAAACCAAAAATGCATTCGCCGGATTTTTTGAAACCAAAGACTCACAAGCGACTGCAACGTTTGTCGAAGCAGCTGATGAATTTACTGAATGTGAATGGGCTATCCGGAAGTGTGTACTTTCAAAAAATCGAGTGGCGATATACTGTAATGACCTTGAAAACTATTATCAGAAACTAATCGTGGTTGCAATCAAATTTGGTGTAACACTTGAATTTCAGACATCTGCACCGTTGCTATCAAATCCATTTGCAAAGTATTTTGTTTCGGCTTTAGAAGCATGCATTTCAACCGAATTGCACCCCCTTTCAAATCTTTGTTTTGCCGCTTATTCGCAAATCAGGAACGCGGACCAACATCTGGTTGCTAATGCAATTCGAGACTGCATGATGTCAGATGAGCCATTTGAAGAATTGGCTAAACGCTCCGGGGCAGGTGTATCTCAAATTCCAAAATGGGTTAGTCAACTGGTTGATTGGCGGGGTTCCAATTTTGAAAAGGCTCACACCATTTCCGACTGGGAAAGACAAATTCGGCAGCTGGTATCAATGATGCCCTGGTTAGAAGAATCTCATTCGAATCAGGCAACAATGAGTCGGGATGTTTCTGCACAAGACGCCATCTTGCGCTCAATAAATAACTGCCAGTTATCTGCCGATGCATCAAAAAAATACACATTTGTTGAATTTGTGTTACTCATGAAACAAATTTGGCAAGAAACAGATTATCTTTTTGTTTCAAAAGGAAACATTAGAGTAATTCAGCAAGCAAGTCAAATTGGTGAAGTTGATGAAGTGTTTGCGATTGGAATCAGAGACGGCGTTTTCCCACGTTCCCGGTCTGAAGATCCTTTCTTGGATGACAGTGATCGACAAGCAATTGGGAATGGTTTGAAAACGAGTTATCAAAGAGCTGACGAGGCAAGGCACGAGTTTTACAGATTGATATTGAGTGCTGAAAAAGTGAGTATCTCTCGACCCATCAGCGTCGGTGACAAAGTCGGTGTCGAATCCGCATTTGTAGACGATTTGAAGAATTTTTGTAAGGGATTTGACGTGGAGCAAGTTCGCTTAGAACACTTGTGGCCCGAAAATGCAAGTGATCGATTAGAATTAGACGACCACATTCGGCAGTATTGGGAAGCGGAAAACTACAGTTCAAACGAAACAATTCAAGCAGTGTCTCAAGGTGTCGAAAACTCAAGGATTACAAAAATCTCAAACGAATTTGTCCTTAGCCGATTTAGTAAACTTCCCGAGCCGTTTGGACTCTATTTATTGGGATTACTAAAAAAGTGTCCGTTCCAATATATGGTTCACAAGAGCTTGGGCTTTCAAGTTAGCAAAAGTAACTCATTTCGTAATTGGCTACTTAGAGTTATACATGAGGCAAACATAGATCAACCAATGACACAAGATGAAATTGAAAAATCATTGGTCCAATCGCTGGAAAAGACGTTGCTGTTTATGAAGTTAGAAATGACTCAAAGCGAAATTGCTATGTTCAAAGTATTGGCAGAACAGTTAATTAGATCCTTTTCTGATCGCGAGCATCAATCTCGCCTGCTCTGGAAACTGGAACCGGCGGGAAAAAGAGTCAAACTGTCATCAATCCGAGGTTCTAAAAACACGCCTGTCGATGGCAAGAACGTACTTGTTGAAGATACATTTGATCTGGTATATAAATCTGGCGAACAAACGGTTCCTCTCAAATTTGAAAAGTTTAATCCGGTTGCAAAAAGAGACGAGGATGAATTCAATTTTGGACTTGTTTTGATGTTCTTGCCCAAGTCAGCACCTGCGTTAATGGCAATTTTTGACAATATAGATGCAGGAAACCGAAAGATAATCACTCGCTCAATGCAAGACAAGCCTGAAATTCTAAAGGGAGCTGCAAGCATAATTGTTGATCATTCCGCACAATCTGCGAAAGAGTACACCGAATCAACCAGGAAAAAGTTTAACGAGTTAATTCGTATTGCGCTGTCAGGTAATTCCAATCCTACACCCGGCAATTACTGTGTTTATTGTGAATTTTCTGGATTATGCCGACGTGCAGAACACCAACGTTCCTATTTTGAAATAGCGGAGGAACCGATTGAATCTTAGCGCAGAACAACAAAAAGCTGTTGATCTGAATTCAGACCGAATGGTGATTCATGCCGGCCCGGGTGCGGGAAAAACTCGAGTGTTGGTAGAGCGCTACCTTAAGCATGTCATCGAGGGACATGCGTCTCCCGAACGAATTCTCGCCCTGACCTTTACGATTAAAGCGGCCGCTGAAATGAAAAAAAGAATTGTTAGCCGGCTGCGAGAAAAAAACCTCATCAAAGAAGCGATAAATGCGCAATCCGGTCCAATTTCTACAATTCACGGCTTTTGTGAGAGAATTCTGAGAGAATTTCCATTCGATGCCGGAATTGACCCAAAGTTTGACATTATTTCTGACAGTCAAAAAGCACGAGGATTGAAAACCGCAATTCTAAAAACATGTTTTGAAGATTCAAAAACGTCTGAACCTGAAAATCGTTTTATTCAATATGCTCTATCCCAAAGAGCCGATGCAGATGCCGAATTCTTAATTGATTGCGTTACAAAGTCAATTGATTCGATTCGAACAGCAGGGCGTTCGATGGAAGAAATTCGACAATGGTTAGATCCGGAAACGTTACGGAAAGATAATATGGCAGAGATTAAATGCTACTTGGAAGAAAAATCCGGCATCGAATTGAATTCAAACTGGACTCAAGAAATAGCCGACATTGCCGCAAGATTTAAGGCAAAAAAAATCAAGCGAGATGAATGGCTAGTTACATTGAATGAAGAACTTGAATTCAACGATGCGACGTTAACTGCGGGATTGTTAAGTGTTTCCCTCAAATCATGGAAGGAATACTTGAACTACTTGGATAGGCAACAAATGCTTGATTTTAGCCAGTTGGAATACAAAGTTTGTTATTTACTTGAAAATAATCCCGGAATCGTTTCCGGCAAGTATGATTATGTTATCGTTGATGAAGCACAAGACCTAAATCCAATTCAATACCGAATGATAAAGGCCCTCCAAATTAACAATCTGTTGTTAGTCGGAGACCATCAACAATCCATTTATCGGTTTCGCGGCGCAGAAAGAGAGTTGTTTGTTAATTCAATAAACTCTGATGTGGCAATGTACTTAGAGACAAATTTTCGATCAACTGGAAAAATCTTGAGAACGGTGAAGGATGTTTTCGCAAATTATTGGAATGACTACCGCGATATGAAACTTCCAATTTCAGAAGCGGAGGAACCGGAAGATGTATTCGAATCAACAAGCACAGATGAAGGCGAAAATGTAGAAGTGTGGCACTTGGGCATCAACAGTTATCAGAGTGTTGCAATAGGGGTCGAAAATCTTATTCAGTCCGGCAAAAAAGCAAACGAAATTACTGTTCTTGCAAAAAACCATGATGACATAGACAAAATAGCAAGCGCACTAAGGAATCGTGGTATAGAAGCTTCGGTCACCGATTCAGGCGCCAGATTTTTTCATCGAGAGGAAATTCAGGATTTGGCAAATGCAGTTCGAGCACTTTGTAATCCGATGGATAATGTATCTTTATTAAGTTTACTCCGATCGCCTCTGGTCGGAATTTCCCTCGACACTATATTTGAAATCGGTTTAAAGTCCAAAGACGCAAACGTAAGTGTTGCTGCATTTTTGGAAGAATACACGGTGGATAATCCGTTAGAGAATAATATGCTCATTGATTTTCTAAGTTGGTTCAATCCATTATCAAAAATGTCAAACAAGCTTCAGGGATGGGAATTGCTTGCAAGGATTTTGACTTGTACGAGATTTGAGTCAAGAGCAGCATTTTTAGAAAACGGTAGACAAGCCATTGCAAATTCAAGAAAATTAGTTATGGAAGCCATGAACAACTACGAAGAGAGCGGACTTGAATTTGCAAATTGGGTCAGCAAACAAAGTCGAATGAGGGCAACGAATCCTGATGCTCCCACTCTTTCAGAAGATGCCGATGCAGTTAAATTGACCACGGT
>CAZJKW010000057.1:0-7903 GCA_964546835.1 uncultured Fimbriimonadales bacterium | reverse complement strand
AAGGGCCTCGAATGGGACACGGTAGTTCTCTTCATTAAAGCGGGTTCCAGGTCGCGGCGCGGTTTTTTGTTGATTAATAAGTCCACAGGACTGCCAATTCTTAGTTCCAAAAAACAAAAATCAATGTATTACAGTTACGTAGATGCAATCGAAACGATTCGTGAACAACAGGAAATTCATCGTTTACTCTTTGTGGCTATGACTCGGGCGAAATCAAAGCTATGTCTTGCTTTTCCACAAAACAAAAAGAGTTGCGAATGGACGTCAATGCTTTCGCGATTGAAAGGCAAGCCTGAACAATTGCCGTCGTGGATTTCAACAATTAACCTTGACTTCATTCAGGAACCGGTCGCGGCTCCGGTAGAAAGAATAATGCAAGAATAACCGGAATCATAACTAATCCCGCTGCAATCAAATATGGAAGCGGATACCAAATTTTGTAGGCGATTTGGGCAGTAAGAGGGCCAATTATTCTCGCAAATGCTCCCAAAGATTGAGTAATTCCAAAAATTCCGCCTTGAACTGATGCAGATGCACTTTTGCTGATCAACGTCTGCACTGCTGGCGTCGAAATTCCGGATCCAAAACAAAGCCCTATCGAACCGATCAAAATATAATGCCAAGATGGCAAAAAAGGAATAATTGCCAAACTTGGTGCAACGATCATTAATCCAATCCGAACCATATTTCGCTCTCCTATGGCTTTTTGAATTGGCCCAACCAAAATTCCTTGCGTCACTCCAATCATAATTCCAACAAATCCAAGTACCAATCCGGCACCCATTTCGTCCAAACCAAAATGCTCATGTGTCAGTAAGATAAACGTGGATTCCAAATTGCTGAATCCATAGTTATAAACAAAAAACAATGCCAACAAAATAGCCATGCCCGGAGCAGAAACAGCGCGGCGAAAAGTAGTAAAGCTAAACACAGTGGCTTGCGAAATTTCCTGACCGGGTTGACGAATCTCTCTTAACGTGGTTGAAATCCAAACACAATTAATGAGTGCAATCAATGCAGCAACAACGCCTAACAAAAAATTGCCGCCTGCTTTCGACAGAATGCCTCCCAGGGTAGGGCCCAAAATAAAGCCCATTCCAAATGCTGCGCCGATCAAACCCATGTTCTTTGCACGCTCCTCAGGATTAGTGCTATCGGCTACATACGCATAAGCAGCGGATAAGTTAGCAGAACCAATTCCGCCAAAAATTCGAGACAAAAACATCAACGGCAGATTGTTTGCAAAAGCATAAACAATAAATGAAATCACATTCATCGCAGCGCCGAATAACAAAATCGGTTTTCGGCCGTATCGGTCCGACAGCCGGCCTAAAACGGGTGCACTAATCAGTGTCGCCAAACTGAAAATTCCCAAAACCGCGCCAAGCAGCCACCCGTCGGCACCAATAGATTTTGCCCGTATCTGTAAGTCCGGTATGACTAGTCCAAAACTCAATAGGTCAATAAAAACCGTAATGAAAATCACAAAAATTGGGTTTTTGCTGGGCTTGTCCATTCAATGCATCATGACAGAACGGTATGATAATTTGCGTGCGTGCAAATAGGTCAGTGATGGTTTTAGGTTTCTTGTTCCCGGCTTTTTGTTGCGCTGATTGGATATCAAGATTTCCAACTGCTCTTACATTGCAACCAAACGAATTCAGAATTGACTATTCAATCCGAAATGACTCATTTCAAGATGAATGGAAAATTAATTTCGGATTACTGCCGTTCCTTGAAGCAAGACTTACGCAGCACAACTCAACAAATGTGGATTTGCAATATTCAATCACGCAACCATTTCCTGAGGTTGCACCCGGATTGGCCGTTGGCATAAGAGACTTAACTCATACTCCCGAATTCTATTTTGCAGCAACATTTCAATATAATATCGTTTCAACTTGGGCAAAAAAAGAACGAGCGACTTTTACCTTCGGAACCGGAACCGGAAAATTAAGAAAAAGTGCGTTTGTTTCTGCATCAGTTCCCATATTTCCAAAAGTAACGCTTCTGACTGAATGGTTTGGAAAATCCCAAATGTTCGGGATAGACTTCGAACCAATCAAGGGAATCGGACTTCGCGCATCTATTCAGGACCAACTTCCTCTTTTTTCAATTCAATATCGGCGCTTGTTTTGATTTCCTGTCCACCCTCTCGCATCAATTCTGCAATTTGATTCATCAATAAATTGCCAAATTCTGATTTTGCACTTTCTTTCCCAAATTTCTGTGCAATCTCGTCGTAAGTAAACGGCTCTCCATAAACAACCGTTACTCTTGACAATTTTGGAAGGATCCTTCCTTTGGGTAATCGAATATGAGTATTACAAATCCCGACCGGCAAAATCTTTGCACCTGACTTCATCGCTAACAAGGTCACCCCCTTGTTTGCGGGTAACAATTGAATTCCATCACCGCGCCGACCCTCAGGAAAAACCAAAAGTGCTTGGCCATCTGCCAGGATTTCCAGAGCAGTTCGAATCGCTTGTGAATCCGCTTCCCCGCGTTTTACCGGAAAGGAGCCAAGTTTCCGAATAATGTTTCTAAAAAGTGGCGGCTTGAAAAGTTCTGCTTGTGCCATAAACCTCAAACTTCTTGGCGAACTGCAACCAATCGCAGGGGGGTCCGCAAATGAAACGTGATTTGATGCAATCAATAAGGGTCCTGACTTTGGAATTCTGTTTTCATGCAAGACGCGAAAACCGCCAAACATCTTAAAAAAGAAAACACGGACCAACCAACGAGCAAACCAATAAAACCAGGTGACTCGATAATTCAATGCCTTACTCGACCGTTACGGATTTGGCCAAATTCCTCGGCTGATCAATGTCGCAACCGTTTAGTCGAGCAACATGATATGCAAGCAATTGCAATGGCAAAACGCTCGCTGTTGCAGCAATCGTATGTGAATCGGTATGCGGGATTCGAATAACATAATCCGCTTCTAAGGGAGTCAATTTATCACTTTCCAAAACAACGGCAATCACCGTTCCGCCCCTCGCTTTCACTTCTTTAATGTTACTAATAACCTTTTCGCGAGTAGTCGGATTGGTGACACCAAAAACGGCAATCACTCCCGGCACAACCAATGCAAGCGGTCCATGCTTCATTTCTCCTGCAGGCGATTCCTGCGTAGGTATATAAGCAATTTCTTTCAATTTCAATGCGGCTTCGAGCGCAACACAAGCATCAGCCCCTCTTCCCAAAAAGAAAACTAACGGAGTTTCCTTAATCGCTGCGGCTATTTTTATAATGTGTTCTTCATGCTTCAAGCATTCAGTTAACAAATCAGGCAATCGTTTTAATTCCGATTGAAGTCTCGCTCTCTTCTCTCGGTCAGCATTTAATAATCCGGCAACAAACAAATTCACCAATGCCAAAGTTGAAACCTGTGCTGTATAGGCCTTGGTGCTGGCAACACAAATTTCAGGTCCGGCCTGCGTATAAAGTACCGAATCGCACTCTCGAGCAATGCTGCTCCCAACAACATTGACAATTCCCAATGTTTTAACACCGGCGTCTTTTGCAACTCTTAATGCTGCCAGGGTGTCTGCTGTCTCACCGGATTGGCTAATCACAATCACCAAATCGTTCTTTCTTAAAATTGGATTGTTGTATCGAAACTCACTTGCAAAATGGACTTCAACCGGGATTCGCAATAATCCCTCAATCATAAACTTTCCGAGTAATCCCGCGTGATATGCAGTCCCGCATGCCAAGATAATTATCCGCTCAAATTTGCTCCACTCTTCCGAGGAAAAAGTATCTGGCAAAACAATCGAACCATCTTTCAACAACCTTCCACTCAAACATTGCCTGATTGCATCCGGTTGTTCATGAATCTCTTTAATCATGAAATGCTCAAAACCGCCCTTCTCCGCTGCTTGCAAATCCCAATCAATGTAAATCTTTTTTGGCAACTTTGGACGACTTTCAGCATCTTCCAAATAAATTTCGTCAATTGTCATCACGGCCAAATCGCCTTCGTCCATAACAATAATGTCGCGCGTATAAGGTAGCAATGCCGGAATATCACTTGCTAAGAAGTTCTCGCCCTTTCCAACTCCCAATATTAATGGGCTTGCATTTCTAACCGCAACAATTTTATCTGGCTCGTCAATGTTCATGACAACCATGGCAAAAGCGCCGCGCAATCGTTTAACGGCTCGCCTCACCGCTTCAACAATCTGTCCACAGTTTTCATATTCCTCGCCAATAATATGTGCTGCAACTTCCGTATCGGTCTCGCTTAAAAATTGGTGACCCCTATCTTTAAGTCCTGCAGCCAATTCCAAGTAGTTTTCAATGATTCCGTTGTGAATCACCGCAATCTTTTTACTGTTATCAAAATGCGGATGAGCATTTTCGTCGGTCGGCCCGCCATGCGTTGCCCAACGAGAATGCGCCATGGCGATATTCGCCTCCGGCTTTTCAATGGCAATCAAGTCCCGCAAATTGTTAAGTTTTCCGGCCTTTTTTAAGATTGCAATTTCGGAGCCATGACCATAGGCGACACCTGCACTGTCGTACCCTCGATACTCCAAACGCGTAATCTGGTCAAAAACGACCGCAACGGCTTCTCGCGGCCCAATATAGCCGGCTATTCCACACATAGACCCTGATTATGGCGTCTGAGCGGGGAGAACAAACGCAATCCGGCTGTTCGAATAGTCAAAAACCATTTTGAATGGCGCAAGAAACTGCATTCCGATGTTGCCATCCGTATAAGGGTCGGCAAGCGGTCCGCTGTTACCTTTGACAAAAGTGACTCGCGGTTTTGCATACCTTTTCCCCGCAAGTTCAAACCACTCAAGCGTCCCTGCTTCTGCACTCATGTTGCCGCCAACACCACCCATCTGAACCGTTCGAGTTTCTCGATTTTTCAAGAGTTCATACTTAGTCACTGAAGGCCCATGAAACGTAACCGTTGCATCGGAACCGGTATCCAATCGAAACCATCCTTGTCGGTCACCTTCAAATTTCGCCTGCACAATCGGGTGACGACTGCTAAACCGAATCTTTTCCCATTTTTCGTTTGCGAATTTAGAATTTCCCGGTTCATAAACGCGCATCTCCTTTTTTGGAAAGTCAAGTTCAATCATCGTTCTTGCAAAAAACTCATAACCGATAATCCCAACAACTTTCACACCAAAAACCATCCCCAATTGCGAAAGGTCGTATTCAATGAACACCGGATTTTTCAAAGTTGCCGGTCCAAGCGTCAAACTCTTTCCACTTCTAAATTTCGTTAACTCTGTCCCTCCAATGCCGGTAACTGGAATTTCACCAAACATAGTTAAATTGTTTGTCTCAGCCGTGTTTTTATCAATGACCATGGAACCCGCGCCACTGTCCAAAATGAACCAACCTAAATCTTTGTCATTAATTTTTGGATGAACCAACAAATGTCCCGAAAAAGTTCTGCGAAACTCACAGTCCGGTTTCACGTTCGTATCGAAAGAAATATCGTTCGGTTTTGTACGAATCGCTTCAAAAGGATTTCTAACAAATACTGGTGCCTGTTCCACTCTTTCAATCTTGAATTCACTCCATGAGCCACCGTCCAGCAATCTCAATTTTCGAGGAAACATAAATTTTAACGACTCTTGATAGTCACTCAACTCCCAAGATTGCTCACCGGAACCGGTTGTGCGTGTTAGTTTTGTCGGATACCAACTCTTTCGGTCAATCCAAATCTTGCTGTTAAAATGCCCGGATTTCGCTTTCATGTCCAAAACAACTTTGGATGCGTCGGTGCTTTTGGAATCCACAACAAAATCAAACGCTGAATTTTTCCCAAGCCATCCGTAAGTTAAGAATGCAATCGTTGCCGATTGGTCCTCTTTATCTTCCAAGTCTAAATCGGTGGTCATTCCGGTCCAATCTGATTCCCAATAAACTTTTCCGTCAAATCCGCTCGTTTGCCTAAAATCTCCAATCGGTGATTTGGCATTCGTCGTTTCAACAAATTCGCCACTTTTTGTAAAATGCAATGAATAAGTTGCAGGCATTCCGTAATAAACGGCACTGCCGGATGCGATAACGCCTCGCTCAACTTTCAAAAATTGGTCATATTTGACTGCTTTGCGAGTGTTTTCCAAAACAGTGGAAATCGTCGGCGCGACTTGACCGCCAACCAAAAGTGCTGCAAGCGTGGAAGTGAACAAAATCATGTGTGGTTACCTTACTGCAATTAGACGCTAAGAAGTGCCTTCCAAGAACTTTGGAAAGTCTTCAACGACTTTAGTCCCATCAACCAGTTCGGCGGCCATTTTGCCCATCCAAACCGCAAATTTGAACCCATGTCCCGAACAAGGAGACAAGTAAAAAATGGGGATGTTCGCCCCAATTTTGCCGATTCGGAAATCCTCACTTGGGGTAGAAGTGTAAAGGCAATGGATCGCATCGCCCACTTCAACGTGATTGCCAAAACGAAATTTCGCATATTCCCAAATCTTTCTTACTTCGGATTTATCCAATTCGTTGACCGAATCAACATCGGTCTCTTCACCCAAAACGTGCTGAGCAACTTTAATGCCTTTTCCGTAATCCGGAATTCCATAAAACAGGTTGCCGGCATCAATCCAACACGGCAAATTGTGAGTGTCATGCCGATTAAAATACGCAACGTGTTGCAAACTGATTTTGCATTCAAAATCAACAAACTCACGAATTCTTGAACCTGCACAAATCACAGCGGCGTCAAATTCATTTGCTAAGTCTTCCAATTTCGCATGACGGTTTTCCTGAATTACAACTCCTCTTTCTCGACACCATTCCATAAGCGATTTCAATACTTTTACCGCTTTCAAATATCCCGCGTCCATTTCAAAAATCGTTTCTTCATTCGGCTCCAAATGGATTCCGGGAAATCGTTTCATCGCATCAATATAGGAAAACGAGTCAAATGAAATTCGGTTCTGAACCAAACTGTTTCGTGTGTCCCTTAAAAAGCTATCTTCAGGTTTTCCGAAAATCAATAATCCGCATCGAACAAAAAGTTCCGTTTTGGATTCTTGCTCCAAATTTTCCCACAATGCGTATGCCTCTTTCATGAGCGAACAATAGAAAGGATCAGCATACGCTTTTCGAATGATTCTCGAAGTTCCATGCGAACTTCCTCGTGTATGGAAAAGTGGGTGCTTTTCAAAAACCGTTACTTGGTGACCGCTTTTCACAAGTTCGCGCGCAGAAGCCAATCCCATAACGCCCGCACCAACAACGGCTACGCGCATCATGATTGAACGGAAGGCAGCGTCATATCGCTGCTGTGTCCCGGAAATGCTTTAGCGTTCGGGTCAATTCTCACTTTTGCAAAATTGACTGCGGTTGCAACTTCACCTACGCCGGTTGCAATCAAATCCAATTTCCCGCCGTGTGTGCAAACATCGCCCGCCGCATAAATTCCGGGCAAATTAGTTTCTTGTTGTTCGTTGACAACAATTTTTGTTTTTGCAAATTCCAAACCCCATTCTTTAATGGGACCCAAAGAAGTTTTGAATCCAATACATACAACAAGCGCATCGCAAATCAATTCCGTTTCAGCGTCATCATTTCGGTTGTGCACTTTGATTTTTTCTAATTGCGAGTTTCCAATCAACTCTGAAACCACTTCCCACGTTCTAATTTCAACACCGGAATCCATCACCTGCCTTACGGTTTCTTCATGGGCAACAAACTTATCTCGTCGGTGCACAAGCGACACTTTATTTGCAATCTTCTGCAATGCAAGCGCCCAATCAAAAGCACTGTCTCCTCCGCCAACAACAATGACGTTTTTTGCGCGAAAATCTTGCAAATTTTGAATCCCATAAGTCAAACCTTTGTTCAAAAATTCCTCTTCGCGTGCGACTCCGATTTTTGTTGGATGGAATGCCCCTACCCCGGCACAAATAATCACGGT
>CAZJKW010000056.1:10878-12564 GCA_964546835.1 uncultured Fimbriimonadales bacterium | reverse complement strand
ATGATTCTTTGCACCGTGGCTTTGGAGAGGACGTTAAGACCGTTCTCACCGGTACTTTCCAAGCGAATCGAAGAGTTGTTATGGTTGAAAGATTTGGATTGGAAAGAAAATGCCGCAGAATTAGCACTGAAAGATGGGCATAAAATCGGAAAACCAGACCCAATATACCAGCGACTTGAAAAGGACAAAAAAGTGGAACCTGTAACTGAAAATAAGCCGGCCGATGAAACGATTACGATTGATGATTTCTTAAAAGTCAAACTTAGAGTTGCGCGAATTATTGATGCCCACCGAATCGAGGGTGCAGATAAGTTGTTGCGTTTGGAATTATTGGTTGGGCAAGAACAAAGGCAAGTTTTGGCAGGAATTGCCTTGCAATATTCACCTGAAGACGTGATTGGACGACAAGTGGTTTTGGTTGCAAATCTTGCTCCGCGAAAAATGAGGGGTTTTGAAAGTCAGGGGATGATTCTTGCAGCCGATGCAGAAGACGGTGGCGCGATTTTACTGATGCCGGATAAAGAGGCACCGGAAGGAACCAGCGTCCACTAAATTACTTCTTGCCCCAACGAAGCAACTTTCGAATCGGGTCAAAGTATGTGTCAGCAACTCGCTCCTTAAGTGGAATAATCGCGTTGTCCGTGATATGAATATGCTCAGGACAAACCTCCGTGCAACACTTGGTAATGTTGCAAACGCCAACGCCGGCATTTTCTTTAATAAACTCATGCCGATCCATAACGTCCAGCGGATGCATTTCAAGTGACGCAAGCCTAACCATTTGCCGAGGACCAAAGAATATGTCCTTACGCTCGCGATCTCGCAACACATGACATACGTCCTGACACAAAAAACACTCGATGCACTTGCGAAATTCTTGAATGCGATCAACATCCATTTGTTGCATTCGAAGCGGGTCCTTGCTGCCCTCATCTTTGAGTTTCAAAATCGGAATCATTGCGGAGCGTGAGAAATTCCAAGAAACATCACATACCAAATCTTTTATCACTGGAAACGCCTTTAATGGAGTCACTGTAATGGGTTTATCAGTGGGCAAAGAATCAATTCGCGACTTACACATCAGTGCGGGCTTTCCATTGACTTCCGCGCTGCACGAGCCGCATTTTGCCGCTTTACAATTCCAGCGACATGCCAAAGTCCCATCTTGTTTTGCTTGAATTTGGTGGACGGCATCCAAAACCACCATCCCCGGTACCGGATCAACTTCATAGGTTTGAAATGTTCCCGTATTGCCATTTCCGCGATAGATTTCAAGGGTTACTTTGCTCATGATTGTTTGATTAGTCTTTTAGCAATTCAGCTAATTCAGTTGGGATTTCGGGTACCGGTTTTGCATGCAACTTTACCGAGCCGCCATCCAATGTTGCTACCAAATTATGTTTCGCCCAATGGGGGTCCTCTTCCAGATAATCCAATCTCCAATGTCCACCACGACTTTCTTTTCGTTCCAGCGCACATCGAACCAAAACTTCACTACTTTGTAACATGAAAAGCACATCTCTAGCGGCATGCCAACCGGGATTAAATGATTGATCTCCGGAAACCGAAATGTTTTTCGAACGTTCTTTTAATTCTAGGACCTTGTTCAAAGTCTCGGTTAGCGACTCCTCAGTTCTTGCAATCATCGCGCCTTTTTGCATGGATTCTTGCAATTCAGAATGAATC
>CAZJKW010000056.1:5615-10778 GCA_964546835.1 uncultured Fimbriimonadales bacterium | reverse complement strand
GTAATATCAATATCCCCCAAGTGCAAAAATTGATCATACATACTTGGAAGTTTTTTGCGAATGTAATCTGCTCCTTTATGCGAAACATCCAAATATGCACCGCCATGTTCGCTGCCTCTCCCTGCTTCCACCTCTTTGTAAATTGCCCGCGCCACCACGTCTCTGGGTAACAATTCCGGAGGTCGCCGATTATTTTTTTTGTCATCAACCCATCGCAACCCTTCTTCCGGTGTTTCTGCTGTTTCGGCGCGATAAAAGTCCGGAACGTGGTTAAACATAAATCTCTCTCCCTTGCCGTTTTTCAAAATTCCGCCTTCACCTCTAACGCCTTCCGTAACTAAAATTCCGCGCATTCCGGGTGGCCATATCATTCCGGTCGGATGAAATTGCACCATTTCCATATCCTGTAATTCCGCACCGGCTTCAAACGCCATCATCACTCCATCACCAGTGGATTCCCAACTGTTTGAAGTGAACTTAAACATTCGGCCCCATCCACCGCTCGCCAATACAATGGCTTTTGATTTAAAGATTACAAATTCACCATTCTCACGTTTGTATCCAACAGCACCTACGATTCGATTGCCATCTTTCAAAAGTCGCACTAAAGTCGTTTCCATATGGCAGTTAATTCCGAGTGAAACCGCTTTATCTTGCAAAGTGCGAATCAATTCCAAACCGGTTCTGTCTCCAACGTGAGCCAATCTCCGATATTTGTGTCCACCGAAAGCCCGTTGAGAAATCAAACCGTCCGACGTTCTGTCAAAAACGGCGCCATATCGTTCTAATTCCAGAATGCGTTCGGGTGCCTCTTTTGCAAAAATTTCAACGGTTCGCCAATTGTTTAGGAATTTCCCACCGCGCATCGTATCGCGAAAATGGACTTTCCATCCGTCCTCTCCATCAACGTTTGCAAGTGCCGCCGCCGCGCCACCTTCTGCCATAACCGTGTGTGCTTTGCCAAGCAAAGACTTCGTTACAACTCCAACTTTGCAACCTTTTTCAATTGCACCGATTGCTGCTCGCAATCCTGCGCCTCCGGCACCAATGATTAATACGTCGTATTCAAAAGTTTCAAGATTTGTCATTAGAATTTGATTAGAATTTTGTCAACAATTACACCGGTGCAAACAGAACGAACATAAACATCGGTAAGCATTACTCCGAACAGCGAAACCCAGGCAAATAGCGCGTGTCTCTCATTCAAAAATGTCGCTTTTTTCCAAAGTCCATATTGTGTTTTTGAAGCCGCGCTGCAGGAATAGCAATTCACTTTGCCACCAATCAAATGCCTCCAAGAGTGGCATCCAAAAGTGTAACAACCCAAAAAGACCACGTTTGCCAAAAGGATAAAAGTTCCAACGCTGATTCCCCAGCCGTCTGAATATTGCATGGACTTAATTACGTCGTAGCCCAAGATAAAAATAAAAATGAATGCAGCGTAAAACGCAAAGCGGTGCAAGTTTTGAAATGCCATCGGCCAAAACTTTTCACCAGTATATTTTTTCCCGGCAAGCCCCTCAACCGCACAAGCGGGCGGACTCATAGTAAAAGACCGATAATACGCCTTACGATAATAATAACACGTCAGCCGAAAACTCAAGGGGAAGGGAAGAATCAAAAGTGCAGGCGAAAAGTGATAACCCATAATGACCCAATCTACTGAAATCAACGGTGAATAAAAAGGACTCAACAAATGTCCAACACCGCCCGATTCCCAGAGTGGGTGAAGGCTTAATTCCGAAAGATAATAGTTGTTTTCAAAAGTTCTGAACGTTGCATAGGCAATGAACCCGCAAAGCACAAGAACAGTGATCAGTGGTTGTAACCACCAGACGTCCTTTCGCAAGGTACGCGCCTCATGCGCACGATTAGGTGCGGTTGTGGCCATAGGCCCTCCTTGGACAAAATGATTTCCGTGTCAAGAATACCACTACGGAAGGACGCAGTTTTAGGCAAAAACTCTTCCACTATTTCGGACGGCTTCGCACATTTCCAAAACCATTCTTTCGATACTCTCTCGGTGGCTTACTGCCGGCAATTGTCCCTTTAATCGTTTGTCCGTCCTTTCTAATGCGCAAAACAACTCCCTAATTTGGTCCCATGTCAATCTTTTTGCGCTGGAATTGATTTTTTCAAGGGCAAATCCGCCCTTCTTCCAAAGTGCCAAATATCCGTAAGTTTGTGTGCAAATCTCTTTGGCCCGCTCAGACTCCATTCCAACCCGTTCCGATGCAATCGCCTTTGCTTGGAAAATCAATCGAAGTTGACGGTGAATCAATGGCAAAACATTTTGCATTGCGTAGCCACCAATATCTTTTGCACTCGCAAAAAGCAAGTCAAGTTGTCGCATCGCCGTCGTCAAATTAGCCGAACAAACCGCATCAATAAGCGCAAACACTTTGTGCTCACGACTGGACGTCGTGTATTTTTGGACATCACCCGCTTGAATTCGACCGGATTCGGCACAGATAAAACATAGTTTTTGCAATTCGTTGGTTGCATCCGACGGGTCATCCGAAACCAATTCGCATAACAATTTTGCCGCAGGTCTTTCCAAAATAACGGATTCCTTTTTCGCCATTGCAACCAGTTCTTCTGCCAATTTATCCGATGATGGAATAACACACTTAATCTCCAGACCAATTTTTTTAATGGCATCAATAATCTTTTTTGATTTAGCAGTAACGTCTTCATTTTCAAAAACCAAAACCAAACGGGAAAAGTCAGGCAAACTACCTGCCAACTCAATCAAGCGATTGCCTTCATCTTCACTAAATGAATCAGCACGTCGAACAACAACAGTTCGCTTCTGCCCAAAAAAGGGCGATGTCGTCACTGAACCCATTACTTGTGCAGCATCCGATTCGGTGGCATCCAATTCTGAAAAATCAAAGTCTTTTGGACCGGTTTCTAATTCCGCAATGAGATTGTCCAAAGCTTGCTTAACTAAATAAAAACTGGGCCCATGAATCGTAATCGCTCGTGCTTTACTTTGTTCCAATTTGACTCACCAGTTCCTTCGCATTTTTAAGCGCATTTTCCAACTCCTTTTCATGTCCATAAAGAGCAATCTCGATCTGTTCTGCGGCTGCTATTACTTTTTCACCATTACCATTTACGCATGAACTTGCGTATTCATAAATCGTTTCATCCGGTTTTTTCGGCCTCTTATTCAACACACGAACCTTTTTCAAAAATTTCAAGTAAACGCTTCTGGCGGCGGCGAATCGTCGGTCACGTTGTCCCTTGGTTCGGAAATAAGAATAAAACGCAATACCAACCAAAACAACTGCAATAATTCCAAAAACAACCCCACCGGTTTGTGCAATTCTTTGCCAATTATCAATGTCGGATTCCGAATCCATTAATGCGCCAACTTCGCCGCCATCAACCGATTCTGCAAATTCCGTAGGGTCGAATGAAATCCAACCATGACCGGCAAACTCCACTTCGACCCACATATGCGCATCGCGATCTCGAACGATGTAATCATTTCCGTCTTTGCGGGAATCATCCAACAAAAATCCAACAACCGGTCTTGCACGAATCCCAATCGCCCGGCACCCAACGGCCAATGCACTTGCAAATAAATCACAATAACCTTCGTTCGTTTCAAAAAGAAATGCTTCAACGCGGTCTTTGTCACCGGGAATTCTTTCGGCATTCAAATTGTATTTACATCGTTTCGCAATATCCAATATCAACGCGCGAACAGCGTCATATTGCGTTGGCGAGTCTTTCGTCACATTTTGCGCCCAACGCCTAACGGTGGTGGGAATCGAATCAAAATTTAGCGACTCAGTTCGTATCGCGGCGCGATCACCCCAAGGAACATCCTTTAAGTCAATCGGTGACGCTTTTGGCGTTATTGCTCGAACATAATAAGATTTTCCTGCAGGCAAACCATCAGCCAAACTCGGAGGCAATCCTCCCGAACGCCGGACTAATCCATCATATTCAAGTCGTTCAATAAATCCGGGTGCATAGGCAATCGGATGACTTCGCGATAAAGATTTGACCGTCGCCGTTTCAACATCAAATTTGGTTTTATCCACAGGCAATTCAAAGTCATAAATTTTTGCGTTGCTAACATTTGATTCAGGTCTAGCACCCTCCGTTTCCGGCCAAATCGGCATCCGTTGTTCAGTCCGAAACGCAGTCCATCCAAGTCCGCGATAATTTGCCAATGCGATTTTTCTTAAATAAGGCGGACTGCCACCGGTTGTGACTCGTAAAACGGGCATGTCGGAAGACGTAGTTGGTCCGCTTCCAATTCGTGTATCAACATCGCGATTATCCAATCCCGTGGTCGAAGTAAGCGGATTCGAAACATTCAAGTTAGGAGAACCTGCAAGCGTTCGAACAGCGGAACCAATGGTAGGTGAAGCAAACCAAGAAAATCCCGAAATAACCAAAACAGAAACAATCGCCAAAGTTGGACCAGCCATCGCCTTCCATGGACCCGAATAAAGTCTTGAAGTGTCTGAAAAACCGGCGGCAATCGCTTTTGCAATCATCGTTCTTGTATGCAATCGTGTTAACAAAACCGCAACACTTGCCATAAACAAAACCAACGCATATTCAAAAAATCCTGCAGTCTCCAACCAACTTAAAATTCCAAATAGAGCGATTCCCGGAACCACCATAAAGAGTAATGCGCCGTCACTCCATAAAAAGAAACAACCGACGACCAAAAACCAAGCCATATATGCGGCTGGAATCAACTGCCAAGGAAATCCTCCTCCCGGCAAAGTTTTGTTTAACAACTGCAAGTTTGCTCCAACAACAATGGCGACACCAAGTTGTATCCAACCACTTTGTCTCATCCATTTTGCTTGTGGAGCCAATCGCCTAATCATGTAACTAAATAATAATCCGGCAATAGCAAGGGAAATAAACAAAAGTCCAATGGCAATTCGTTGAACCGTGTATCCGGTCAGCAATAAAGGAATGCAAGCAGCCGCTGCCATCAAAACATAATCAACGCCGCTGGCTTGAAGTGCGAAAAGTTGTTCAGTTGCGCTAAGCCGCTTTCTCATCGCTTGTAAATGGGTTGGTCATAAGCCGAATTGCAACCGATTGAGAGGCAATCTGACTCAAAAAAGTCGGGTCTGCGGCACTGATTAAGTCAGCCGAAAAAGGCGCACTTGAAAACTGTTT
>CAZJKW010000056.1:0-5605 GCA_964546835.1 uncultured Fimbriimonadales bacterium | reverse complement strand
GGTTGGTCATTAGCCGAATGGCAACGGATTGCGATGCAATTTGGCTGAGGAAAGTCGAATCCGCAGCACTAATCAAATCAAAAGGTATTGGGCCCTGCGAAAATTGATGAATATCGTAAATTAATGCAACGACTGGCATGACCCCAGACAATTTGCGAATGGCTTCTGCCAATCCGGGCTCAACAATCGAAAGCATAAGAACGGCCGTGCGATCAGGACGAAACTCCCCTATCAACTTTTCAATTTCAGAAACGAAACTGTTTTTGCGATTTGCTGTTGCACCGGCAAGAGCATCGTTAATTTCTTTCAACCTGCTTTCCGCAGAATTGGAAACCTCAATCCCGGATTCCTCTAAATTAAACATCGTAATGTTACTTCCGCGAATCACAAGAACCTCTGCCAAATAAGATGCATGGCCGCACATCGCTTCCAAACTCGTTTTGCTTCCTTCACCAACTTCAGATTTTTCCGTTAACTGGATACCAACAAACAAGTTAATGTTATGACCCGTCTCAAATTCTTTGACTTGAACGTTTCCGGTGCGTGCAGTACTTTTCCAATCCACAAATCTCAACGAATCTCCCGGCAAAAACTCCCTAATGCCGCGTGGCTCAATGCCCAATCCTCGATTCCTGCCCTGGTCGGTTTGACTTGCACCCCACCCACTCATTGCAACCATATCAATCGAAAATGGAATTGGAGTTGGGTGAATAATGATCTGAACGGGCTCACTCGGATAAAGCCGCTCGCCGGACAAAATCCCCAAACTGTCTGTGCTGGAAACGCGAATTTTTGACCAACGAAAAACTCCACGCCGGGTCGCACGGAACTCATATCTTGTTTCCACCGCTTCATTGTAATTCGGTGCAACGGGCAGTGGCCTCATATCCACTTCGTTTTTCAATGGAACTGGCAATTCGTCGGTAATAATCAACAAAGGTCTTCGGAATTTTGTGGCAGACCAAATTCTAATTCTCATGGTTACCAATTCGCCGGCAATAATCGTACCGGGCATAATTCTTTCAAATCTCAAACCGCGTGTTGCAATAACAGACTGAACCTTTAAAAGCACCAGAGTCACAATCATAACCGTACTCATATAAAAAAGCGGCTGACTGTTAAGCAAAACACCCACGAGCATCAAAAAGATGCCCGATACGGTTAAAGTTAAAACTGCATATCTGCGCATTTATCCAACAGGAACCGGAGTTCGAATTCCCGAAATCATGTTTTCAATCAACTCATCAACCGGAATTCCTCGCGATCTCAAATCTGCACGCGGAATAATTCGATGTCCCAAAACCGAAGGTGCCATTTCTTTAACATCATCGGGTCGCACAAACTCTTTGCCGTTTAAGGCCGCATGCGCTTGTGCGGCTTGCATTAACAACAATGAACCACGCGGGCTCGCACCCAAGACAATCTGATTCGATTCGCGTGTTGCCGTAACAATGTCAACGACATATTCTCGAATACTGTCATGAACAAAAACCTCTCGAACCATCTGTTTCAAATTAATCATTTCTTCCAAAGTGACGACAGGCTGAATATGATCAATCGGATTCGAAGTCTGTTGATTTTTCAAAATGTCGGCTTCAACTTTTTTGTCCGGATATCCAATCGAAAGTCTTAAGAAAAATCGGTCCAATTGGGCCTCCGGCAATGGATAAGTACCCGTCAATTCCACGTTATTTTGCGTAGCAATAACAAAAAACGGAATGGGTAAGTTGCGAGTTACGCCATCTACAGTGACTTGTCGTTCTTCCATGGATTCAAGCAAGGCAGCTTGCGTTTTCGGTGTAGCACGATTGATTTCATCGGCTAAAACCACGTTTCCAAAAATCGGGCCCGGACGAAACTCAAAAACCATTTCTTTTTGGTTAAAGATAGAAGAACCCGTAATGTCCGCTGGCAGCAAGTCAGGAGTAAATTGAATCCTTCGAAACTCTCCGCCGATGGACTTTGCCAATGCCTTTGAAAGCATCGTCTTACCAACTCCCGGCACGTCTTCCAACAATATGTGACCACCGCAAAGAAGCGCAATGACCGACTTTTCAATCGTCGCTCGTTTGCCGAAAATCACCGACTCAACGTTGTTAACAATCGCGCGTGCGCGCTCTGAAATCTGCTGGGAATGGCTGCTCATGATAGTTGCTGATTGCGTCATTATAGGTTACTACGAAGGTCGGTTCCGGGTATCATTTCGTTCGCCGCCTAATTAAAGGAGATTTTCGTGGGAATTGAACGCAACAATCGTAAACCAAAACGGCAAAGAACGCCGGCACAAAAAGCAAAGGGAAGAATGAAGACCGTTTTCCTGTTGCCCGAACCCACGGCCGAGTCAAAGCCGAAGCGTACGAAGAAAGTCGCAAAAGAAGATGACTAATAGATTCAAAAACGTCGGCTTGTAGAATTGACTACAAGCAGGCGTTTCGTTTTTTAGTTCCCTGAAGGAGGAGGAGAAACCGAATCCGGTTCCCCTGCATTTCCCTGAGACTCGGTTCCGGCAGCTGATGACGGCTTCGAGGGCTGACTTGATCCGCTGTCCATACCGGCGTCATCGCCGCCGCCACATCCGGAAAGTCCAAACACAACAAACAAACCAAGCAAAACAAGATATTTCATTGAATTCTCCTTACTGAAAAAACGACCAACGAATAGAATCCGTTGGTCGTTTCAAGGTCAAGCGGAATCTGTTATCCGCCGTATTCTACGTCTGGGCACCAGAGGTACGGCTTTGCCGGCGTTCCTGCCATGAACAGGGTTCCTGCTGGTACTCCACCAGCGTTATATCTGCTCCAGGGGTCTTTTTCACGGTCAGTCGTCTGCGGCGTCAATTGCGCACCCATTCGATTCCACTTGACGTGCGAATCGGCAAACGCAAAGTTTCCACCACGGTTATGAACCCAATAGGTCACAAGCGGGGTCGGAATACTCATGTTTCCGCCGGGAGATGAGTTCAAGCCCTGATAAACACAAGTTGGACCTGCCGCACAAGACAAGAACGGACTCGGTCGGCTAAATCCAAGGACGGATTGCTTACCTCGGCCTTCCCAAATAATCCGGAGACCTGATGGCGAAGCAACGGATGAATCCGTCAATGCCGATACCAAGCCGTTGTAATTGTACGAAATGGGTACCGGTTGTTGGATTCCGGTTCCGGTTGTATAAGCGGTCGGATCGCTGAAACGATTATCCGGTCCTGATGGGCATTGATAGATAGCCCAGTTGTTCAAATACGGCTGAATTGTATTCAACGCAAATGTGTCGTAGTTGTGCTGTTGGATGCCGCTAAATGGAGCGTGCCACCTTGGCGGAACCACGTGAAGGTTATTCCACCAGCCACCGCTGGGAAGCAATGTTTGTCCCAAAGGATACTTGTCGTCGTAATCTGCTTGGTAGAGTTTGATGCCCGTTCCCATTTGGCGTAGGTTCGAGACGCAAGCCGTCTGTTTGGCTTTATCTTTTGCGGAAGCAAATACAGGGAATAGAATGGCGGCAAGAATTGCGATGATCGCAATTACCACCAAAAGTTCGATGAGCGTAAATGCTCTTCGTTTCATTGTCCGTTTCCTCCAATCAATTAGGGGTATGAATGCTGCAGGCACACTCGTCCTGCTAATTACAGTATAAAGGCATTATTAACAATTTGCACATTGTTTTTGAAAAAACTCCAAATTGTTTGAACGAATTCAGCGGTTTTTGACGACAATCACCCTTCCGCCATCACTTCCAATTGCAATTTGCCGCGTTTTCGTTGAACTTGAAACTCCCCAAGGCCAGCCCGAAAGCCGATAAACTGGTTCCCGCGACTTCAGGCTGCCATCAAACAAAGCAATCATTCCCGGAAACTCCTCGGAACTACCAATAACCATCCATTCGGACTTACCAAAACCGGCAACTCCCGAAACGGAACCCTTAAATCTCTCTTCGGCAAGCACTCTCATTTCAGGTATCTGAACCAGTCTCATCGCCCCGTCATTTGCCCCAAACAAAACCGATTGGCCTTCACTCGAAAATGCACAACTGACAACCGGCTCAATGAATTGAGTCTCAAAAATTCGACTCATTCCGCTCAACTCCCAAACAAATCCTTTGTTATCCTCCGCACAGGTTGCCATCCACTTTGAATCCCGACTGAAAGAAATTGAGTTCAATTTGCCGCCATGAGCCCCAAATCGCTTGACCGATTTTGAATTCAAATCAAAACGAACCAAATCACCTTCACTCGTTCCGGCAAAAACAAACTTGCTGTCCGGCGAAACAGCCAAACAAACCAAGTACTCATCAATCTCCTTGAAAGTGAATCCGTTTTGCTCGTTCCATTCAAAAACTGACTTCAAAGACTTCGGGTCAAAAAGTGTCAATCCATCCTTTGAAGCAGCCGCAATTTGCTTCCCGTTCGGAGAAGCAGTCACAGGAGAGAATCCTTCCTCTGAAGTTAACTCAACTTTTCGCGCCGAGACGTCAACCAAATAAAGCCCCTCATCATCCCCGCAGACAATTTTTTCAGAATCACCCACCCAACAAACCGACCAAACCGCACCCTTACCAACAGTCAGGTCCGCGACGGGAATCCAGGGCTCGGATTGAGACAGGATAATGGGAACTAATAGTCCGGCAATCATGTTAAACAGTATGGACGGCTAATAAAGACGAGCGAGTCAATAAGAATTATTCAAAAATCTTTGCAAACCGCTTGACATTAAGTCGTGGTAAAGGTACTATCCGAAACCGCTCCCTGCCTTTTCAGGTTGCGCGAGCGCAAGCCAAGCTCTTTGACAGTTGCATAGTGTTGTGGAACCACGCATCGTAATCGTAATTTTGCTAGTTTTGAAAGCTACAAAGGGTATACGACGGATGCCTAGGGACTAGGAGCCGATGAAGGACGCGTAAGCGGCGAAACGCCTCGGGGAGCTGCACGAAAGCTTTGATCCGAGGGTGTCCGAATGGGGAAACCCGGCACAGGTAATGCTGTGTCACCTACAACTGAATTCATAGGTTGTATGGAGGGAACCTGCTGAACTGAAACATCTAAGTAAGCAGAGGAAAAGAACTCGAAGAGATTCCGTAAGTAGCGGCGAGCGAACGCGGAAGAGCCCAAACCAATTGGCTTGCCAATTGGGGTTGCGGGACCGCATTTAGCGAAAATAGGTTAGTGGAAGTAAGTTGGAACGCTTCTCCATAGAGGGTGAGAGACCCGTACACGAAAGCCGAAGATAGTGAGCGGTATCCCAAGTAGCGCGAATCACGTGGAATTTTGCGCGAATCTGTCCGGACCACCGGATAAGGCTAAATACTCCTCGTCACCGATAGTGCAACAAGTACCGTGAGGGAAAGGTGAAAGTACCCAGGGAATGGGGGTGAAATAGATCCTGAAATCGTATTACCTACAATCAGTCAGAGCGCTATGCTGCGAGTAATCGCAGAATGCGTGATGGCGTGCCTTTTGCAGAATGAGCCTACGAGTTGTTTGTACTGGCAAGGTTAAGCGGTTAAGCCGCGGAGCCGAAGGGAAACCGAGTCTGAATAGGGCGTCTAGTCAGTGCAAGCAGACCCGAAACTGCGTGATCTAGCCATGGCCAGGCTGAAGTGAAGGTAACAC
>CAZJKW010000055.1:0-12820 GCA_964546835.1 uncultured Fimbriimonadales bacterium | reverse complement strand
TAGAGGAAACATCGCCAAATTTTTTGTCTTTCCAATGGTCTAACGATTCTTTGAAGCCGTCCGGAACAAACGCATCGAGATTGTCCGGGTTGGCAGAAACTGCTTGATGCGCGAAGACCGCCGAAGCCAGAGTTAACAGAATAGAAGCGTAAATGAAAACTTGCCTTCGACGAACGGCAGCCGCCGCTTCACAGACCATGTTTAGGAAACCCTTGATAAGGGATTGGCGAGGATGCCGATACAGTTCTCCGTGAGCGCGGGCAACCAAATCATTGAGATACCGTTGAAGAGGAAGGTTTTCGCTTAAAGTACGAACGGTTGCCAAGTCTGCCGAAACACGCCGATATAGCCTTCCGAATTCCTTGATTTCCTTTCCAGGCAATCGGTTAATGCTGGTTTCAGATTTAGCAACCAAGGTAGCAAATCTCTCCCATTCGGATTGGCGAGCTGAGACAAACTGCTTCTCGTTCATCGGATTAAGAGTCTACACCGAAAAACCTGGTATTCAGAAATGGCGAAAACTCCGTCTTATCCATAGGATGAAATCGCTCCTATGTGGAACAGGAGTTTCGATGGTTTCGTCAAAACAAGTACGCTCACGAGGGACTGTTTGCTGTCGTTTTCCATGTATGTAGGCGATTGGCACAAAATTTGCAATCTCGTCCGGTTGCGATTAATTGCTTCAGGCGTTCTCTTTGAGAGTAAGAATTCCTGATTGGATAGCCGCGGATAGGTTTGATGTATTACTCAGCCGGAAAACCGTTTGAAAATGAAGAGGAACAGTTTGATTCAGTTCCTTCTTATTTGGCGCGACTTACGCAAACCCCATTGTTAACCGTAGAAGAGGAACGTGAACTGGCACGCCGCGTTAAGAGAGGTGACGAATCGGCGAAAAAACGATTAGTGGAAGCCAATATGCGATTGGTAGTCAACATTGCCAAGCATTACAAAAACCGCAATATTCCCTTAGAGGATTTGATTCAAGAGGGCGCCATTGGATTGATGCACGCCGTTGAAAGATTTGACATGGATCGTGGTTATCGTTTTTCGACTTATGCAACGCATTGGATTCGACAAACCATTGGTCGTGCATTAGATCACAAAGCAAAGGCGATTCGAGTGCCTGCTCATATTTCAGAAATTGTTCGAAAAATGGAAAAAGAGAGACTCAAGATTGCTTTGGAATTGGGCCGAGACCCTACGGCGGCTGAGCTTGCTAACCGGATGGGAATCACCGTGAAAAAACTGATGACGGCTTTGCAAGCAAGTCAAGAGCCCGTCTCATTAGATTTAATCGTCAATTCAGAAGATATGACCAATCTTGGTTCGATGATTGCAGACATACGTTCAGAAGATCCGGAAACTTGTGCCATTAATAATGAAGCGATGCGGGACTTAAACCAAATTATTGCGACCCTTTCCGACCGGGAGATTTCGGTGATGCGAAAAAGACTTGGTCTTGATCCGAGCAGTAACTCGGAAATGCTGAAAGATATTGGTCATGATTTAAATCTTTCACGAGAACGCGTTCGCCAACTTGAAGTGTCTGCAATTCGCAAACTTAGGCATCTGGCACAAAGAAGGCGGCTTCGCGAATTTTTTGAAACGTAATTTTAAGCGGCTACTTGACCCACAAAATCAACATCTACATTTGCTGCGACTTCGTTATAAGCCAGCACCGGCATAGCGATTGAATGTCTCTCGAGCAATCGTTTTAAGGGTAGTCGAACGTTGTTGCCCGTTAGCACAACTGCATTTACGCCCTGTGCCGTTGCTTTTTCGGCTTGTTCGACAATTTTCGAAACCAAAATTTTGCTGGTTTCGGGTTCAAGAGCCAAACTGTTTCCGTAAGGCGTTGCTTGGATTTGTTCAGCCAAAGTTTTGTTTAGCATGGCGTCTAAAGTGACGCAGTGCATTTTGCCGGATTCATCAATATGTTGACGACTGATGGTTCTTGCGATTGCGGCGCGCACTAATTCTCCAAGTTGATCAGGTTCTTTTATCCTGTCGGCAAAGTCTGCAAGCGTTTCCAAAATAGTAACCAAGTCTCGAATTGGAATTCTCTCGCGCAATAAATGTTGAAGCACTTTTTGCACTTCGCCAACCGTCATTTTCGCCGGAATCAACTCTTCGACCACGGCTGCGTTTGAATCTTTCAAATTGTCGAGCAGGATTTGCACATCTTGCCTACTAATGAGTTCAGCAGAGTGTGATTTTACGATTTCGCTGAGGTGTGTGCTAATCATGGCGCTGGGTTCGATGACCGTATAACCGGAGCGTTCTGCTGAATCTTTCAGTCCGCGCTCTATCCAAACCGCATCAATGCCAAAAACGGGGTCTTTGGTTCTTGTTCCGATGACCGGGTTAGTAATCGCACCGCTTTCGATTGCCAAAACCGATTCCGTAAATGCTTGCGATCTCGCAATTTCTTCGCCACGAATTCGAATGATATAATCATTTGCACTTAACTGCATATTGTCGCGAATTCTTACACTTGGCAATACAAATCCCATCTCTAATGCTAACTGTCGCCTGACAGCAGAAACTCTTTGACTTAAATCGCCGTTTTGCTTAGGGTCTGCAAGTTTGGTTAAACCAAAACCAATTTCTAATTCGATTGGGTCAACATTTAGCAACGGCAGGACGGATTCGGGACCCACCGGTAATGCGGCTTCATCAACTTTTGGCTTTGGTTTCTTTTCGGAACCAACGATTGCATTGGGTGTTTTTCCAACAAATCGGTAAATTGCGTAGATACCGGCTGCTAAAGCAATAAATGTCAGGGTTGGAAATCCCGGAACAATTGACAATGCCAAAAGCGCTACCGAAGTGCCCAACAGCGCGTTTGGCTGATTAAACACTTGACGGAACACGGCTGTACCCATTCCGGCTTCTTGTCCTGAGCGCGTGACCATTAAGCCTGCCGACGTACTAACAAGGAGAGCCGGAATTTGGGCAACTAATCCTTCTCCGACGCTGAGAACTGCGTAGGTTTTTAGGATTTCCATTGCAGAACCTTGTCCCCGCATGAATCCGATAATCAAACCGCCGACAATGTTCACAACAATGATGAGAATCGCTGCGATTGCGTCGCCTTTTATGAATTTGCTTGCGCCGTCCATTGCGCCATAAAAATCGGCTTCCTGCTTGACTTCTTTTCTTCGTTGCTTTGCTTCATCTTCATTAATTAATCCGCTGTTTAGGTCGGCGTCAATTGCCATTTGTTTGCCGGGCATGGCATCCAATGTAAATCTCGCGACGACTTCTGCAACTCTTCCGGCGCCGTTGGTGATTACAACAAACTGAACAATAACCAAAATCAAAAACGCAACCAAGCCGACGACGAAATCGCCGCCCATGACAAAATTGCCAAAAGTTTCGATGACTTTGCCTGCGCTACCGGTACCAAGAATTAATTTTGTTGCCGCTATGCTTAGTGCAAGGCGCAACAATGTTGTTATCAAAAGAACCGATGGAAATGTACTGAATTCAAGTGAGTGCTTAACATTTGCTGCAATTAGCGCAATGATGATCGAACCGGCAATGCTGACAACAAGCATTGCATCCAAAATCCAGTGGGGCAACGGCAAAATCAGCATTACAACAACCGCAAGAATTCCTGCGGCGAGCATCAAATCAGAGTGTTTTAGTGCCTTCTCGATTAATTTCACGGCTACTTAGTTCCGCCTTTGTCTAAAGCCTTAATGCCTTGGCTCAATCGCGCGGCTTTATCCGGGTCGGTAGAAGCAATTGTATTGAGCAATTCAGAAAGTTTTTTGTCATCCATTTTCGCGAGAATTGCAACCACATCGCCATCGTTCCATTTCGCAAGAACTTTGCTTAAATTTTCAGAATCCATGGATGACCAAAGTTTTGCAACCCGGTCAGTTCCGTCTACTCTTTGAACAACTTTTGGTTGTTGTTCCGGCTCCTTCGGTACTTCGATTTTTTTTGGCTCTTCGATTGATGGTTTTGGGATTTCCGGCTCTTTTGGTGACTCCTTCGTTTCGGATTTTTCTTCGCCTTGAGGTGCCGGTTTTGGTTGCTTTTTGGGTGTAATTCCAGGGATGTTGATAATGCCGGCGTAACCCAAACCAATCGTGGTTCCACCAATCACAATGATTCCGATTAACAGCAAAATTACGCCTTTCATCTACCGATGGCTCCCGTAATTTTTTTCACATAATTTTGAGTTTCAGCAAACGGAGGAATGCCGCTGTATCTTTTGACCGCTCCCGGACCGGCATTGTATGCGGCTAGCGCCAATTCAACGGAACCAAATTGGTCTAACATCTGTTTTAAGTATTTCGCTCCGCCTCTTAAATTTTGCATTGGGTCAAACGGGTCAGTAACACCAAGTCCTTTTGCGGTTGCGGGCATTAATTGAGTCAGGCCTTTTGCGCCGGCAGGTGAAATACTGTTTGGATTCCAAGAACTTTCTGCGTTAATGAGCGCACGAAAGAGATTTTGGTCAATACCAAATTCCGATGAAACTTGGTCTGCGAGGGTTGTTAACTCCGATGGTCCCAAATTTTGATTGGAAGGAAAAATATCCGTCGGTTGCAACGGACCCATACCGACACCAAGCCCACTAAACCACTGCGGGTTCACTTGACCGTGATTTGCCTTGCTCAAATCTTTCGCAAACACATCACCCAATTTGGATTTGATTTCTTGAACGCGTTGTTGTACGCCGTTAATTCCAAGCGGCCGAATATTCATTTACGCTGCCCTCTTTCGAGAAGCCCATTCGTCCAACTGCTTTTGCTCTTCTCGGTTTGCTTCTTGTTCGTATTCCTCACGCGCAAGGTCTCTTAATTTGTTCATGCTTTCGAGGGCCTTCTTTGCTTCAATCCACTCGTCATGTTGTTTTTTTTCTTCGGTTTCAAGAATCTTAATAACGTTGAGTTGCGCTTCAATTTCGTCTTCAATGCGAAGAATCCACGTTTCATGGTCTTTCATCTCAACCAATGAATTTCGAATCTGACTCGCCACTTCTAATTTCTTCTGAACCAATAATTCCAACTCTCTTTCTGCTTGAATTCGTGATGCCTTTGCTTCACGGTATGCAGTTAGCGCCCATTCTTCTTGAAGAACGCGATAATCCAAAACTCTCTGCAATCGGAATTCAAACTTACGCATTGACAATCTCCCTCATTTGCTGAACCGCATCTTCAAAAGTGGACGGTTCATCTTTCTTTTGTTTCAAAAAGTTGTTTATCTGTTCCCACTTTGCGATAGCCGCATCTGCAAGCGGTTTTGTTCCTGCTTTATAAGCACCGATTGAAACCAAATCTTCAACCTCAGCATACGCAGCAACCAACTCGCGAAATCGATTTGCAGTGTCAATTTGTTCAGTTTCAACAACTAACGGCATAACTCTGCTCAAACTGTTTAGGATATCGATGGACGGATAATGCCCTTTTGCTCCCAATTTCCGGCTAAGTACAATGTGTCCATCAAGAATTGATCTCGCTGTATCCGCAATCGGCTCATTTGTATCATCGCCTTCAACCAAAATTGTGTACAGTGCCGAAATTGAACCAACGTCTGAATTACCGGCTCGTTCCATTAACTTCGGAAGCAAAGCAAAAACGCTTGGCGTGTAACCTTTGGTACTTGGCGGTTCACCAATCGCTAAGCCCACTTCTCTTTGCGCCATTGCAAATCGTGTCACCGAGTCCATCATTAACATTACATTTAATCCTTGGTCCCTAAAAGATTCGGCAATTGCGGTTGCGGTAAACGCCGCCTTGATTCGTACCATCGCCGGCTGTTCGCTGGTTGCAACTACGATGACCGAACGTTGCAATCCATCGTTTCCTAAATCGTTTTCAATAAACTCTCGCACTTCTCTTCCTCGTTCTCCAACTAATGCAATCACGTTTACATCCGCTTGCGTATTCCTTGCAATCATTCCGAGCAACGTTGATTTTCCAACTCCGCTTCCCGCAAAAATCCCTACTCTTTGACCCATACCCATTGTCATTAGTGCATCTATGGCTTTCACGCCAAGTGCAATTGGCTGATGAATGACTTTCCGCTTTAATGCATTCGGCGGCGTGTTAATGACCGGATACGTCTGATTTGTGTTTAATGGAAAGCCATCAATCGGATGACCCAATCCATCTAAAACTCTCCCCAATAGTTGGTTTCCAACGGGCACTTGGTGACATCGGTTTTGATTTCTCACGGTTGAGCCGGATTCGACTCCATTGATTTCTCCAAAAGGCATAAGCAAAACTTTGTTGCCCTTGAATCCAACTACTTCTGCTTTAACTTTTCCTTCTTGCGAAGTTTTCCCAAACCGGATTTCAGTGTTACGATGTTCACCTTTGCAAAGTAAGGGTTCTTGGACGCGACTTCTCAATTCCGATAACTTGCTCGCCGCTTTTTTCGATTTTGAAGTAATCAGAGGCCGTGACTCGATTTTTGATGTTGTTACTTCGCACAAATCGCCAATCTTCGATTGCGGACCATTCGATTCAATCACCAGCCCAACAACCTGATTTACTCTTCCATAAACATCAAGTTTCTTTGAAGCGATTTTGAGTTGTAACTTTGGATCCGGGATGCGAATCATGCCGCTTCCCTCAAAATGGATTCGACTTGTGACTCGACCGTTGCGTGAACAATTCCGTTCTCGCCTTCAATGACAACGGAACCGCGGGTTAATGATTCATCCCCTGCAATCGTGAAATTCCGAACCGATGAAGATGCATTAATAAGACTTTCTTTGTTATCTTCCAAAGTATGAAGGTCAAATGGGTTCACTCTAATGTGAACCGTTGAAGATTCTGTGACTTCTAATAGTGCCTCTCGCGCTATGGCAAGAATTGCACTCGGCCGAATTGCTAACTCTTCTGCAACCACGCGCACGGCAATATCCGCTGCAAGCGAAGACAACTCCGTTTCCGCTTTTTGAAACCACAAATTCATAGCCGATTCAATGCGGTCAATGAGTGAACTTAACTCTTTTGAAAACAGGTCAAGTCGCAACTGATTTTGCTCTTGCGAATCTGCAATTCCTTTTGCAAATCCCGCCTGATAACCTTCGGAAAAGGCTTCGCGGAAGATATTCTCTCCAGGATGTTGAATCGCAACCTTATCCTTGGAACGCGAAGCGTTAAGTTCCTGAAGTGACTCGCTTAAGGAACTTACTTCCGCACTCACATCGCCACGAAAGATTCGTTTAGACAAGCATTTCCTCCTCGCCACCGCGTCCTACCGAAATTTCGCCTGCTTCTTCGAGCCTACGAATCACTGCTACGATTTTTTGTTGCGCTTCTTCAACATTACGCATTTTTACAGGGCCCATAAATTCCATATCTTCCTTAACCATTTCTGCAGCACGCTCAGACATGTTTAAGAAAATCTTTTGTTGTACTTCTTCGCCCGTTCCTTTTAACGCAAGTGCAAGTTCCTTCATTTCCACTTCGCGAAGAATCTGCTGGACTGCTCGGTCGTCCAACTGTGTGATGTCTTCAAAGACAAACATCATGTTAAGAATTTCTGTCGCAAGTTCAGGATTATTCGATTGCAATTGTTCCAGAATCGAACGCTCCGTCGCACGGTCAACATTGTGCAAAACTTCTACCAACGATCGAACGCCGCCTGCAGAAGTCAAATTCGCTTGTCCCATTGCGCTGAATTTCTTCTGCATTACGTGCTCAACGTGCCGAATAACTTCCGGTGGAGTTCGGTCCATCATCGCAATTCGTTCGGCAACGTCTGCGCGCAGTTCATTTGGCAAGCGGCCTAAAGTCTGGGCAGTCACTTGCGATGGCAAGTAAGCAAGAATCAAAGCAATCGTTTGTGGATGCTCATCTTGAATAAAAGTGGCCAATTGAGCAGGGTCGCTTCTTCTTAAAAAGTCAAATGGAACCCCTTGCAAAGTTTGCGTAATAAATCCCACCATATCGCCGGCTCGGTCCTCGCCGAACGCCGCTTCCAACATTTTCTTTGCTTGCGATAGACCACCTTCTGCAATGTAATCTTGTGCAACAGCCATTTGGTGAAATTCTTCAACAACACGGTTTCGAATTTCGGGTGTTACTCGGTCTAATCTTGCAATTTCGATTGTGATGAATTCGATGTGTTCATTTTCCAAATGTTGCATCACTTTTCCGCTTAACTCCGGTCCTAAGACCATCATCATAATGGCGGCTTTCTTCTTGTTAGGAACCGATCCGCGTTCTCTACTCATTATCGTGTCTCCTCAAGGAGCCAACTCTTTACGAGCATAGCTACCGATTCAGGGCGTTGTTCCGCCATTTTCAAGATTTGTGCAAGACTTAAATCGAATTTTTCAGGAATCTCTTCAACATCCGGTCTGTTTTGTTTAATGCTTGCAACTCGTTTTCGCGCTGCTTCACCTAAATCGTCTGGATATTCACTGTTCGACTTCGGCGCTTCTTGCATGGTAACTGCCGCGTAGGGTTGTTGTGCAGTTGAGTTTGTTGGTAATGCAGCATAGTTTCCGCCACTTGTAATGGCTCCACTCGAGACCATCATCGTCTTATTGTTCGCAGCTGTTTTTGCAATTGCCTTGATTACAAGAAATCCAACAATTAAGAGTGCAAACACGGGGATCAACGAAATGATTTGCTGCATCATCTGTCCCGACTTTGCAGCGGCCAACTGTTTGGTTGCGTTTTCCGATGCGGTTTTGTCGAATGCTGCTGTTGCTACTGAAACTTTAAATGTCTCACTGTCTCCGGTTGCGCCAATCAAATTGGCAGCATAAGTTTCGATTTGTGCTTTTTTGTCGGCAACCGATTCATCCAACATCACACTTATCCTTGCGCCGATGACTTTTCCCGGCGCAACACTTTTCACAATGGTTCCCTTTGTAATTCCGTTATTCACTTGTTCTTGGACTTGTGAATAACCGGAAGAATTTCCGCCACCGGTTGGAGGGGTTGCGGGTGCTCCGGCACTTGCAATTCCGCCTGCAGGTTGATTACCGCCTGCTCCATAAGTTTCCGTGACCTTTGCGCTGGAAATCGGCTTAGTGGGTGTTTCAGAATTTTCGGTAACGTCTTCGCGGTCGAAATTCATTTCAACCCACGCACTAACTTTTGCTTTGCCCGGACCTGCAACCGTTGCAATCATGCTTTCGATATCGCGTTTCAATCGATTTGCTTCCGACAATTCGGCTTCACGTTTCTTGCTAACAAGACCGCTTCCGCCATCGCCTTCAGTTTTTCCGTCAAACAAAACTACACCGTTATTGTCAATAACCGAAACATTTTGTGCTTTTAATCCTTCAACTGCGCCGGTCATGGCACTCACAATTCCGGATGCAACATCTCGCGGATTGGTTGTTCCCGGCCTTAATTCAACGACAACACTTGCAGTCGGTTCGGTAACCATATCTGCAAATGGAGAATCTTCACCTTGAGCGATGCTAACTTTTGCTGCAACCACTGGTGCCATCGCCATAATCGTTTTTTGTAATTCTTCTTCTTGCGCAACTTGCATTTTTTTCGCTTGAAGCGACGCGGAATCCGTCATTCCCATTTCGCTTAAGCGACTCCATCCTAAAGAACCGGCTGCTGGCAAACCGGAGGATGCTAAGCGCGCTCTGGTTTCTGCTACTTGTGCTCCCGGAACATAAATGCTTCCGTCGGTTTCCAGTTTGTAAGGAATTTTCAATTCTTGGAGTTTCTGAACAACGCGTCCTTGTTCGGTTGGCTCCAAAGCAGGAAAAAGCATTTTCATGTCAGGTGAACTTGACAAGTAAAATACAAAGATTAAGAGTGCAACCAGCAACCCGCCGCCAACAAGCGTAACCGTTTTGGTCGTCTTGTCGGCAGTTTCCCACCATGCACGCAATTTCAGCAAACTTCCGCCCATATTGATTCTTTTGCAATCACAGTCGGCGGAGCGTTATCGAAACGTCAGCAAATTAAATTTGCATTCGTTGAATTTCTTGATACGCTTCAAGCAATTTGTTTCTTACTTGCATTGTAAGTTGCATTGCGGTTGAAGCACGCTCCATGGCGAAAACCAATTCATGGACTTCCACCTTCCGACCCGCCATGATTTGGTCTTGCAACTCTCGACTGTTTAGTTGAGCGTCGTTAACCTCTTTCAGGGCGTCCATCAGCATTTCGCCAAAATTCTCTCCGCTTTCGGATGCTTTTTTGACGTCGGGCGTTTGACCCGTTTGGAGCGATGTGATTTGATCAATTCGCATTGGTTACACTCTTCCAATGTCCAATGCGCTTTGGACCATCTGTTTTGTCAAATTAAATGCGTTCAGATTTGCTTCGTATGCTCTTGAAGCAGAAATCATGTCCACCATTTCGTAAATGGGATCAACGTTGCTGTAATAAACAATTCCCTTAGTATCCGCATTCGGATTTCCGGGTTCATACGATTCTCGGAATGCAGAATCATCTTCCACTTGTCCGTTAATCGAAACGCCATTTTCGGATTCCATCAAAACAACCATTTTGCGACGATATGGGTCCTGTCCATTAACACGCATCGTGTTTGCATTGGCTAAATTTGCGGAAATGACATCCATACGATATCTTTCTGCGGTTAATCCGCTTGAACTAATTCCGAAAGTTCTTAACAAACTCATTAGCGTCCTTCCTTAATCACAGATTTCAATCCGTCGAAATATCGCCGTGCCATCAAACTCAAAGTGCTGTAATGCAAAGATGTCTCGGTTAATGCCGCGACTTCGGTTTCCAAATCAACGCTGTTTCCGTCTTCCCGAATGGACCTTCCATCTCGCTCTACTTCGGATTGTTGCTGCAACGGTGAATTTTGAAATCCGATATGCCTTTCATCAGTCGCCCTCATTGGCAAAAGATTTGATGACTCCTTCAAAACGATTGAAAAGTCCATATCCTGTCGCTTGTATCCCGGCACATTAACGTTAGCAAGATTCTTGGTCAACAGCGCTTGGCGTTCGGCTGTACGAGACATGGCCGATTCGATTCTTTGGCTTTGATTTCCGAACAACTTTGCGAGGATTTTCAACTTTCCTATCCCTTGTTTGATTTGCCGGGCATAAGCCGGCACAGTTGGTTTATCGGACTGGCTGGTAATTTCTTCAGGTCACTTACGGCAATTTGCTGAAACCAACAGAGCTCCTGAACGTATCTTCACCTCGTAGCTTCGGTTATAATGCGGCGCTTCAGGCGACCAACAAGAGGAATTGATGGCAGGACAAGAAGACATAATCTGGGTAACCCCCGCAGGATTGGTGAAACTCAAGGCAGAACTTGAGCGACTCCAGACAAAAGATCGCGCCGAAATCGCAAAACGAATCCGCGAAAGTGCCGATCACGGGGAGTTCAGCGAGGACAACACCGAACTTGACGAAATCAAGTTCGAGCAATCCCTGGTCGAAGGTCGAATCACCGAACTTCAAGGAATCTTAGCGATTGCCCAGCCGCTTACCGAATCCGATATTCCGACAAAAACCATTGGAATCGGCTCAGTCGTTAACCTGAGCAACACAAAGGCAAAGGAAACCCTCAAAGTGACGATTGTTTCTAGCGCCGAAGCCAATCCGGACACCGACTACATTTCAGATGAATCTCCGCTGGGTATGGCTTTGATTGGCAAAGGTAAGGGCGATGTGGTAACCATCCAAGTTCCGGCTGGCAAAATCAGTTACGAAATTAAGAAGATTGGGAAAGTGCAAACATGAGCGAAGGCGACGTTCGCGCCTTACGAATTGAAAAACTTGAGCGGCTGAAACAGCTTGGCCACAACCCTTATTTGGTCGAGGAGTTTCAAATTTCCCACTCCGCGAATGAAATTCGAGATAAATATTCCGAACTCGAAAATCAAACCGTTTCGTTTGCCGGAAGAGTAACGGCACACCGAATGATGGGCAAAGCCGCATTTTTTGACTTATCAAAGGATGGCGAACGAATTCAAGTTTACGCCAAGAAAGATGACCTTGGGGAAACTCTTTGGGAGGTCTTTTCCCTAGTAGATCTCGGCGATTTGGTCGGGGTTTCAGGTGAAGTGTTTACAACCAAAACCGGAGAAATTTCGATTCATGCACGCCAACTTCAGGTGCTTGCTAAATGTTTACACGTTTTGCCTTTCGGAAAAGAAAAAGACGGCCATCAATGGTATGGCTTATCAGACGTTGAAGAGCGATATCGAAAACGATACTTGGACCTTTTGTCCAATGCCGAAAGCCGCAACGTACTGATTAACCGTGCGAAAATTGTTTCAAGTACAAGAAGATTTTTGGACGATATGGGATTCCTTGAGGTCGAAACTCCGGTTCTTGAAAATGAAGTCGGAGGAGCAGCCGCAAGACCGTTTCTCACTTTTCACAATGCACTGGAAATTGAATTAAAACTTCGAATTTCACTTGAATTGCATTTGAAACGGCTATTGGTGGGCGGAATAGACAAAGTCTATGAAATAGGAAGAGTCTTTCGGAATGAAGGAATCAGCACCCGACACAATCCTGAATTTACGATGTTCGAACTTTATTGGGCTTACGTAAAAATGGAAGACATCCAAAATCTGGTTGAGAATCTCTGTAAATACCTTTCTCAAAACATCTTTGGAACTCATATCATA
Source organism: uncultured Fimbriimonadales bacterium (assembly GCA_964546835.1). Taxonomy (GTDB): domain Bacteria; phylum Armatimonadota; class Fimbriimonadia; order Fimbriimonadales; family ATM1; genus JAHCHL01. The sequence goes on along the minus strand of CAZJKW010000055.1, from coordinate 250 downwards.
GAATCTGATGGCGTTACGATTGATTTTTCAAAACCGTGGGCTCGAGTGGATTTGCTATCGGAAATAAAGAATCGTGCCGGAGTAGAGCCAGAAGAATTTGATTCCCTTGATTCTGCCAAAAATGCGCTAAAACGAATTGGTTTGCCATATGAAGATGAATTCGATGTCGGCGGTATCATTGAAAAGATTCTTGAAAGATTTGTTGAACCGCATTTAGTTCAGCCAACATTTGTTGAAAATTATCCAATTG
>CAZJKW010000054.1:0-12877 GCA_964546835.1 uncultured Fimbriimonadales bacterium | reverse complement strand
TGTCCTTAGTGAAATCCAAGCTCCAGCGCCGACTCTATATCCGACGGGTGTTTATCCAATCAAAGTTCCGGGTTTAGACGAAGGCAAGAAAATGAGTTCGCTTTCAGTTGCCTTGGAGATGTTTTTCCGAAAATCAAAACGACTTGGAACTGAAACCGAAAAGATTAGTCTGATCAAGGGTGCTTTAGAACGCAAAATTAAGAAAGCATCTGCCGCATTGGAAATGGCTGAACACCAAGTGGCCGAATCCAAGAAATCGCACGAATTTAAGAGTTATGGTGACCTGTTGATGGCACATAAAGACTTTGCAACAGTTTCCAATGGAACCGTAACTATTCCGGATTTCGAAGAAAAGCTAGTTTCGTTTGAGTTTGACGAGTCAAAAACACTTATCGAAAATGCAGAATGCCTTTACGACAAAGCCAGAAAATTGCGCCGTGCAAAAGAACACGCTTTACGACGAAGAGAGGAATTACAAAGTACCTTAGAAGAATTGCGACAACAAATGGAATTGTTGAATATCGATCCGCATGATCCCAGTTTCATTGAGTTTGCAAGTAAGTTGACCGTTGATAAAGTAGAAATTTCGAAAAGCGAACGGTATGGATCCAAGAAAATCAAGGAATTAGAAGCACCGGGTGGATGGAAGATATTGTACGGTGACAATGCTGAAGCAAACGACTTCTTAGCGACAAAATTGGCCAGGCCCAATGATTTTTGGTTTCATATTCGTGCGGGCACAGGAAGTCACGTCCTACTTCAGACAAACAATCAACCGCTTAAAGTGCAGTTTGAAACCATTGAATTTGCAGCAAAACTTGCTGCAAAGCAAAGCTCGCAAAAGCACGCGCGCCACGTGCCCGTCGATTATGTGCTGGCAAAGTATGTTCGAAAGCCGCGGAAATCATCTCCAGGAGTCGTGACTTACAATCGCGAAAAGACCATTTTTGTAAATCCATGAATTGGTTATCAAAGTTTGATCGAAAGATTCAATCGCCTTTTCACGAAAAAGTGCGCCGAAACTATAAAATGTTAATGGAATCTCAACATTGGTCGCGCGACGAAATGAAAGAGTATCAATTGAAGCGGCTTCGACAAGTCATTCTGTTTGCTAAAGATAACGTACCCTACTACTCGGATTACTTCGAAGGAAAAGAACTGCCAGAAAGTTTTAGCGAATTCAATAACTTTCCGATCTTAGAACGTGAATCTGCTGCAAGCCAAAATGACCATTTAGTTTCAAAGAAAGCTCCATTTGGTGCAAATCCAATGTCTTTCATAACCACTTCTGGTTCTTCAGGGGCAAAGGTATTGTCACAGTCAACCGACATTGCGGAAGCGATGCGGACAGCGACCGCACTTCGAGAATTCGAATGGATGGACTATGATCCATTGGCCCCTGCACTGTTTTTGAGGGCTTTGGTAAAACCAGGTGACAAAAATTATGACCAGTTGAGGACTGGCATAAAAGTAAACCAACAGACTAATGACCCTTTAATGTCAATGTACACTACCGGAGACAAATATGTTATTGATACAAGCGCCAGTCCACAACACGTTGCAAAATTTATGGATGCTGCGATGCCTCAATACATTCTTTGCTTCCCTTCCGCTCTTCGTGCTTGTATCCCTTACTTAGAAAAGCAGCATCAGGTTAGGTGGATAAAAACTATCGGTGAGTCGCTTGATGTATCAACCAAACAATTTTTTGAGAGTGAATTTGGTGCCACGATATGGAATTCCTATAGTTGCCAAGAATTGAACAGCATCTCGTTCACGGGCGGGGTCAATCAACCGATGAACATTCACGAAGAAAATGTACTTGTTGAAATTTTGGACGAGAATGGAACTCCATCACAATCCGGAAGAGTGATTTTAACAAACTTACATCCTATGATGACGCCATTCATTAGATACTCGATCGGTGACATTGCAACCTTAGATTCCGAGCAAATCGGTGGGTTAAGAAATATTGCTTCTATAGACGGCAGAGTTTTTGCGCAAATTCGAACTCCGTCCGGTGAGTTGATTTTGGACAGCCCAATTTTTGTTTCTTTACATGCGCTGCCGGGCTATTCATCAATCCAACTGTTGCAACATAACATCCACAGATTTGAATTGCTTGTAAAAGGCAGTAATTTTCCGACACAAAGGGCACGAGAGATTCTAGAATCATTTTTGCCTTGGGCTGATGATATAAAGGTCACCATGGTCGAAAACATTCCAAGAAATGAATCCGGAAAACTGCTTCGCTTCAAGTGGTTAGGTGGCTAATTGTGAAATCTCATTTTTAGTGCCGGATGTGCCAATAGCTCTTGCTGTGCATCTGTGCCCTTGTTCTTTGACTTAACCTGTTGGTAGGACCCATTTGACTTTAGTTCCCAACTTTTAACATTGTCCTCCAAATAAATTCTTAAGACCGTGTTCAATAGGTAGTCTATCTGCAGTTCGGATTCAACGGGAACAAGCGTTTCTATTCTTCTATCAAGATTTCGCCGCATCATATCTGCACTGCCAATGAATAGCTCCGGAGTTGACCCATTTTCAAAGTAATATATTCTGCTATGTTCTAAAAATCTACCAATGATTGACTTTACTCGAATGTTCTCTGAAAGGCCTTTAACTCCTGGCCGTAGACAACAGATTCCCCTGACAATAAGATCTATTTTCACTCCGCTTTGACTTGCTTCGTATAAAGCATCAATAACTTCAGGATCTACCAAGGAATTTAGTTTAAATATAATTCTTGAACGATTACCGGACACTCGGGAAGTGATTTCGCGTCGAATTCTTTCAATGATTTCTTCTCGAAGATTTAGCGGAGCGAACAAAAGTTTTCTGAATCTGTCCTGTTGAGAAAACCCTGTCAATAAGTTAAACAGTTCACTCATATCCTGCGTAACATCTTCGTTTGCGGTGAATAAACCCAAATCGGTGTACTGTTTTGCGGTTTCAGGGTTGTAGTTCCCGGTCGCGACGTGCGCATATCTCTTTAACTTGCTTCCTTCTTGCCGCAAAATCAAACAAAGTTTACAGTGTGTTTTCATATCCCTAAAACCATAAGTCACATGCACACCCGCGCGTTCTAATGCTCTTGCCCACACCAAATTATTACTCTCGTCAAACCTTGCCTTAAGTTCTACGAGGGCCGCCACCTGTTTTCCAGCCTCCGCAGCTTGTAGTAGCGATTCAACAATTGGCGATTCAGAGCCAACTCGGTATAGAGTGATTTTTATTCCGACCACATTTTTGTCATTTGCCGCCGATTCAACGAAAGTCTCCACTGATTGGAAACTATCATAAGGGTGGTGAACCAATACTTCTCCTTCTGAAATTGCTTTGAAAAGTGACTCGCTTTTTTCAATATTGGTGCTGATGTAAGGAGCAAAACTTTGGAATTTGTGTTGTGTCCGCCTAATGCTGGCCAATTCGTGGCAAAAATCCATACCCAATACACTATTCACTTCAAACGAATTTTCCTTTTCCAGGTCAAGCGACTTTAACAGAAACGACTTGATTCTCTTTGGCATTGTTGAATCACACTCCAGCAATACCGGTGCCCCAAATCTGCGAAGCCTGATGGTTTGTTCAATATTCGAAATCAAGTCCGCAGCTTCAAGTTCTTGAATCTCAATATCTGCGTCCCGAATAACCCTAAATCTATGGGTACCTCGCACTTTTATTCCTGGAAACAACTTTCCAATATGCAGAGCAATCAAGTCTTCAATTAAAATGCAATCATTCTGCTTGGCACCAAACCAAATCACTCTTGGCAAAACGGAAGGAATCTTCACTCTTGCAAGCTTTCGATCCCCACGCTTGCCAGTTAATTCGACCGCCAAGTTAAGGCTCCTGTTAGAAATAAATGGAAAACTGTTGGTCGGTTTCAGCGCTAACGGAGTGCAAAGTGGAAAAACTTCCTTGTCAAAGTACTTTTCCAATTCTATTCCTTTCTGTTTTGGCACCTGATTCGGTTTTAACAGGCGAACTCCTATTTTATTGATTGCCGGCAAAAGTGAATTTGCCCAAATTCCATCTGCTTCGTCGCGCAACTGCTTTGCCATTGCCAGTATCAGCCGAATCTGCTCTGTTGCGGTAAGACCATCTGGCGATAACTCAGTAAGCTGCGCCTCTTGCTGTTCCATCAGGCCAGAAACCCGAACCATAAAGAACTCATCCAGATTGGATTCAAAAATTGCAAGAAACCGAAGTCTTTCAAGAACCGGATTGTCTTTGCAAGAAGCTTGGAACAGAACTCGTTTATTAAAATTTAGCCAACTAACTTCTCGATTTAAGTACCGGGAATCAGTTTCTTCATGGCTTCTTAAATCCTTCTTCACTTCTTAAGTTTGCTTCCTTCGAGGTCGCCGCTATACATTTTGATAATGGCACCCTCTCTCACTCCAAAATTGCTAACCCTAATACGAGCAAGCCCAAAATGATTCAACAGTGCTTTGAAAACAGGAACACCGTAAGCCATGGAAGACACCCTCTTTGAGCCAATTGGAAACCTAAGGGATAGCGTTTTGCTGTCAAAACTTGCAAGTGAATCAGAGAGGTAACTTACTTCAAACAACTGAATTGTTTGCTCTCCTTCTGGATGCAAAGACCTAACCATTCCTCTTGCCACTCCCCCGCTAGCAAATGCTTTAGCCGTTCCAAATTTTGGAATACTTTTCAATGCCTCTTCAATGATTTTGTTAAGGGAATGTAATTGTTTTGGATCAGAATGCGAATCTAAACAACACGCGGATTTCAGTTTTCCGGTCCCTAACGGAAGACTATATTCTTGAATGATTCTCATACCTGCGCAGAAGGCTATTTGCAAACTTCCTCCTCCAATTTCGAAGTAAAGGGATTCGCCTGATACATCACAATCCAAACTAATTCCAGAAATGCCCAAATCTGCTTCTTCTCTGCCTGAAATTAGCTTTATGTCTAAACCTGTGCCCTTCTTTATCGCACTTAAGACTTCGTGCTTGTTTTCTGACGCTCGAATTGCCTCAGTTCCAAAAGCGTAAAAGGATGTTGCACCCAGTTCGATTGCTCTATTTTTGAATTGACGTAAAGATTTGACCAGCGACTCTTGAACAGCAACAGGGATGATTTTCTCTTTTGCGACAATTTCACCAAGTGCGAGCCACTCGGAGAGATTTTCTATCCGCCTGACTCCTTGCGAGTTTACTTCTGCAACTAACAAGTGCGCCGTATTACTTCCAATGTCAGCAGCGGCAAATGTTTTTGGCATATGTCAAAGTATATCCAAATGAACGATGTTGGAAAGAACTTGCAAGAAGCCGTAAAGTGGGCCACCAGATTACATTTCGACCAATTTCGCGATGGTAAACCTGCGATTCCTTACATTTGTCATCCAATAGATGTGCTAACTAAAGCACGCTATATTGGAAAAATTACAGATGAAAACATTTTAATCGCTTGTGTTCTCCATGATGTAATTGAGGAATGCAATACATCACCGGCAAAGATCAAGCAGCGATTTGGAGATTCCGTTTGTCGTTTGGTCACCGAAGTGACGAGGAATGAGCCTACTGAACTTGAAAGGTCAGGTCTTTCCTCGAAACAGATTTGGCAGTTAAGAACTGCTCGACTTTTTGATGAAATCAAAGTCATGAGTGATAATGCCAAGATAATTAAGTTAGCCGATAGATTATCTAATGTTGAAGAAGCCAAATGTACTCGCGTAGGCCACAAACTTGATAGGTACTTTCGTCAAACAAAGGAGATTCTTAGATTAATTCACCCAAAGATCAATCCGCATTTGCACTCAGCAATCAGCTTACACGTGAACGAGTAATTGTTATTCCCGAAGATTCGGCAATTTCACCAATTGGTGGATTCATTTTTTCAACTGTGACTTTTATTTTCTTTACCAGTGCGAGTTCATTAAGTACCCTTTCAGCGATTTCCAGAGCAACCGTTTCAATCAGATTCCTCTTTTGTTGACAGCAAACTTCTTTGGCAATTGAGGTCAGCCGGACATAGTTAACTGTTGCAGACAAACTATCGGAGTCATTAATTCCCAGGTTCTTAATTTTGGCAACAATGTTTATTCGGAATTGCCTGCCTACTTGCTTTTCTTCAACAGTTACTCCATGGTAAGAGAAAAGGATCAGATTTTTTACAAAAACTTTGTCCACATCAAAAACCTAACCAGCTCCTAAAGGGATCGGCCAAAAATCCAATTACCATAATCAGTAGGCCACATAGGCCACACGCGACAAAAAGTCCGGCACTTTGTTTTGCAAATCCATTGGGTCGTAATTCAGGTTCTTTGACGCAAACAGCCATAACAATTTTGAGGTAATAAAACACACTAATCACAGAGTTTATTGCTAGAATTATCGCCAGCCATGTCATCTTCGCGCTAATCAAATCTCTAAAAATAAGCAACTTTCCAACAAATCCACCTGTCGGAGGAATTCCCGCTAAACTGGCCATAAAGATTATCATCATTGCCGCTGCAAATGGCGCTCTCTTCCATAGTCCGTAATAATCTTCAAGCAACGTCCCTTCCTTCCCATTTCTCCCCGACAATGTTAGAATTGAAAAAGCTCCAATTGTCATGAGACTATAAGAAATTAAGTAGAAAAGCAATGTCCCTTGACCTTGTCCGATAATTCCAAATTCTTTGGAGCCAGCCCATGCAAGGATTGCGGCCAAAATGTATCCAGCGTGTGCAATGCTTGAATATCCCAATATCCGTTTGGCGTCTTTTTGCGCCAATGCAATCAAATTACCAACAAACATTGTTAGTATTGCAAGAGTCGTTAAAACAGGTTGCCAAACATTGCGCAAATCAACTGTTGCATCCAAAAACCTGTACAAAGCAGCAAATGCAGCGACTTTCGAACCGGCAGCCATAAAAGCAGTCACGGTTGTAGGTGCTCCTTGGTACACATCAGGTGTCCACATATGAAAAGGTACAAGTGCTGCTTTGAATCCAAAGCCAATGAGGATCAACCCAATCCCAACATAGGTAACTTTCCCGAGAACGCCAAGCCCAGCCGCGTTTGAAAACAATGCAGGTATTCCAGCAATATGAGTGGTTCCGGTCGCACCAAAAACCAAAGCAATTCCAAACAGCATAAATCCGCTGGCAAATGCTCCAAGCAAAAAATACTTAAGAGCTGATTCTTGCGACCTCTTTTCCTTGTTACTTAGGCCTGCTAAAACATATAGGGCAATTGACAAGGTTTCAAGACCCAAAAACATGATTAATAGATCACGAGTTGTTGACATTATCATGCCTCCAACAACAGACCAAAGCACTAAAGGATAATATTCACCAAATGGAATTTTCTTTTCTCGTAAATATCCATCTGAAAAAAGAATTGTAATGAATGCTATAGTAATCAACAAGAGTTGAATGACTTGACCAAATCGATCGTGAATAAACAGTCCGCCATTGACTGGACCGGTGCCGAAGCTAAACCTCGCTCCAAACGATTCTGATACCCCGTGGTTCCAAGTACTAAGCATGTATCCAAAACAAAATGCTAAACCAATTAGACACGTCCAAACAATAGAATTATTTGTTTGTTTGGGTCGAATCATTTCAATTATCATTGCAATAATTCCGGTTACTGTAACACCGATCATTGGCATGATCGCAACCCAGTCAATTGGAGCGGGCAACGTGATTGGATTATCCATGCGCACCTACTTCTATCCTGCCTTTTCCGAATCTCTGAATCGTAAACGGGTCCTCTGAAACTAGTACAATGCCTTGATAAATATCAAACAGTCTTTGACGAAAATCACTTGAACTTTCAGTGACCCAACTTAAGATATTGGTTGATAACTGGAGAATGAAATCCAAATACGCTTCTTTACCGCCCAAAACTTTTAGAATATTGCACTTACAGTCTTTAACAATGGACATAATTTCCTCATCTAATTGCAACTGCATGCCACCGTATTGCATAGGCGTGCACCATTTTGGAGCAGCGCCACCTAACTCGTAAAAAATTCCATCTACTCCGCTCTCTTTTGCACACTTCACATCATCCTTGATACTCTCGTTCGCCGTTTTAAGTGCATCGGAAGCTTTAACCGGATCAGATGTTAGTTTGGCCACAAATTCCGAGTCAACCTTTAAACATTCAAGAAAAGCGTTCCTTGTCTTGAACAAAACAACACAGTCATCGTTGAGTTGACTACGGATAGAGTCGCAGCTCGTTACAATTGCAAACTTGCATTGAAATTCTACATTGGAATTCCCCGTTAAGTACTCGAAAAACTCAGTACGATGATTCACGGCGTTGCTCCTTTGGCAATCACGGCATCTTTTTGAATGTAGTGCTTTGAAGGAACCAATATTCTTCCTTGCTGCCAATCACCGATGTCTTGGTTACTTCGGTTGAGAGCCTCTACAACATCACCCTTTGAATTAATGTCAATGTTTTTATCGGACCATTTCGGACGCATCCCGGGTTCTTGCAATACTTGATGGCGAATAGCGTTGAGACTTGCTTCCATAGGTGTTGTTAAAGTTTTAGGATATAAACCAAACCAGAAAATCAGAACAACCAATGACCAACAAAGCCCTTGTTCCCAAATTTTAATGTCTTTGATGCGTTTGTTTTCAACATTGTTTACGGCTCCATAAAAAACTTTCTGATACATCCAAAGTAAGTACACCGCTGCCAAAACAACTCCTGCGCCAGAAAGAACAGGAATCCACATCGGTGTTCCGGTAACTCCTTCAAATCCTGATTGGAATGCACCCAGCATGCATAAAAATTCTCCGATAAAACCGTTCATGCTGGGTAGACCAACCGAGCTTAACATCACGATCAAAAACAAAGCAGCGAACATTGGCATTTGTTTTTTCAATCCGCCATAATCGGCGAAAAGTCTCGTATGTGTTCTCTCATAAATCATTCCCACCATTAAGAAAAGTGCTCCGGTCGAAATTCCGTGATTGATGGACTGCAACAAACTTCCCGTTAGGCCGGAGTGATTTAAAGAAAACAGGCCTAGCATAACAAAACCCAAATGGCTGACAGATGAATATGCGACTAACCGCTTCCAATCCGGCTGAACGGCAGCCATGATTGCACCGTAGATTATGCCAATAACTGCCAAAACCATCATAACAGGGGCTGCCTTGACTGCTGCTTCCGGAAACAACGGGAGCCCAAATCGCAAGTAGCCAAAAATTCCCATTTTCAGCATGACGGCAGCAAGAACAATGGAACCTGCTGTTGGCGCTTCCGTATGGGCATCAGGTAACCACGTATGGACTGGCCACAAAGGAACTTTGACTGCAAATGCAATTGCAAAAGCAGCAAACAACCAAAGTTGCAATGACCCAGTTGCTAATTGTCCCTCCGATGCCAAGTGTTGAAGTGCAACTAAGTCAAATGTACCATATCCTAATTTGTCTTTTGCAATGAAGAAAATTGCAACCATTGCCACCAACATAAAAATCGAACCCAAAAACGTGTATAAAAAGAACTTGATGGACGCATAACCTCTTTCTTTGCCGCCCCAAATAGCAATTAGAAAATACATCGGAATCAGCGTTGCTTCGAAGAACACATAGAATAAGATCAAGTCTAGTGAACAAAATACACCTAACATTGCTGTTTCAAGAATTAGCATGAAAACCATAAATTCTTTTGCACGATGCTTAACGTAAAAACTGAACCAAATACCAATAATTGATATGAATGTGGTCAACAAGATTAGCCAGATGCTTATTCCGTCTACTCCAATCTTGTAGGATATTCCCAGACTCTTTATCCACGGAATGAACTCCACCATCTGAAAATGATAACTATTGCTCGAAAAAGATTGGTAAATCGAAATTGAAGCCAAAAATGTTAGAATTGAGATTAATAGGGCACCGTAGCGGTGAATTTTGACGAAATCTTTTGGAATCAAGCCCAGAAACATGGCACCAAATGCCGGCAAAAAGATCACCAGACTAAGCAAGCTAAATCCTGTTTGTGTGTTGCTTGGCAAGTTTGTCAATTCCATTTGTTATTTTCCTGAAACATAAACTATGTAAGCGATTACGCTGACGGCGCCGACCAGAATTGCCATCGCATAAGTTCTAACGTAGCCTACTTGGGTTTTTCTTAGCAGTTTTCCAATTCCACCTACCACCATTGCTGAACCATTGACGAAAAATCCATCAATCAATCCTTTGTCAAATATGCGATAAAAAGCAGTTGACAAGATTCCTCCCCATTTCACAAACAATGTCACCATTGCGGAATCGTAAAACCACTGTTGGCCAGCTACCCTTTGTATTCCCATGATTTCCTTTTCTTTTTCCGGTAACTTTGACCTAAATCGATAAATCATAACGGCCATTCCCAATACCGCTGCAACTATCGAAGAAGCAATAAGAGCGTATTCTGTTGTGTGATTAGCATGAAACATCTCTTTGTCCGGCAAAATAGTCGGACCGACGGAAGAAGATAACCAATCCTTAAATAAGTGAGGCCATTCCAAGTGCCATAACTCGGAAAACGGATAGGCTCCTGACAGTAGAATTCCACCTGCTACGGACAAAATTGCAAGCGCTGCCAGAGGAAACCACATTGCGAACGGAACTTCTCGTGGATTATGATCTCTGTCTAACTCGTGGTGCTCATGATCATGTTCGTGGGCTATCTCTAAATTATTCAAAAAGAAGTCGTGTTCATCCTCTATTGCATTATGGTAATTTTCAATTTGAATTGAAGCTTTTTCGATTTCTGGATGCAAGTGATGAGTGCCTGTGTCAGACAACGCCCTCCATCTTTCTTCTGCTCCCATAAACGTCATCCAAAACATCCGGGTCATATAAGCTGCAGTCATCAACGCAGTAGCAAGACCAATGAAATATAGAATTTTTGGGTCAATTGTCCAACCCTGTTCGACCCAATAATGTGACGATGTGTAAGTTTTGCTAAGTATATCGTCCTTGCTGAAAAATCCAGCTAAAGGAGGGATACCACAGATTGCCAACCAACCTAACAACATTGTAAAGAAAGTTACTGGCAAATATTTCCAAAGACGACCGTAATATCTCATATCTTGGTTATGCGCCATCGCATAAATAACTGCACCTGAACCAAGGAACAACAATGCTTTAAAAAATGCGTGGGTAATTACATGAAACATGCCTGCGTAGAACGCCCCCACTCCGCATGCTAAAAACATATATCCCAGCTGTGAGACAGTCGAATAAGCAAGAACTTTCTTGATATCGGTTTGTCCAAATGCAATTGTCGCCGCATAGACAGCTGTAAATGCCCCGACCACAGCAACTATGCTCATTGCTACCGGAGACATTTCAAAAAATATGTGGCATCTGGCAACCAGATAAACACCCGCAGTAACCATTGTTGCAGCGTGAATCAATGCAGAAACTGGCGTCGGACCCGCCATTGCATCAGGCAGCCACAAGTAAAGCGGGAACTGTGCCGATTTACCCATTGCACCAATGAAAAGCAGAAGAGGAATGGCTGTAACTACAATTGTCCCGCCGTACTGCCCCAACACTTCTTGTGCTTTTGGAAGGATTACATCAAAGCTAAGGACTCGCGTTTCATCCCCAATAATTGAAGCATTTGAAGCGAACATTATTGCAATTAAAAAGATTCCAAGTGCCATTCCCCAGTCGCCGATTCGATTTACAATAAACGCTTTGTTGGCAGCTTTAGCATTTTCAATATCTTTGTACCAGAACCCTATCAACAAGTAAGAACAGAGACCAACGCCTTCCCAGCCAATAAACACCAACGCCAAGTTGTTCCCCAAAACAAGCATGAGCATAAATGCAATAAACAAGTTAAGATATGTAAAAAATCTTGAAAATTCCTTATCTTCACTCATGTACGCAGTTGCATACAAATGAATAAGCGAACCAATTCCAGTTATAATAAGAACCATTACCAATGAAAGAGGGTCAATTCTTAGCTCGAACGGTACTCTCAAACTTTGTATATCAATCCAATCAAACCACGTACTGATTACAATTCTTTGGCCATCTTCTAATAATGCTAACTCCTTAAAAACAACAACCGCAAGAAGGAACGAAAATGCAATTGGAACTACTGCTAAGATTCCAAGCGCTTTTCGTCCAAATCGTCTTTCAAACCAAGTCCCAAATCCGCTTTGAAGCAAAAAACCAACAAGAGGCAACAAAAGCACAAGCCAGACAACATTGAACACTGCAGGCATGGATGCGTTATTCAAATCAGGCATGCTTTATTCCTACCATTCTATTTATCCTCTCAAAATATTCATTTCGTCAACATCAATTTCTTCTCGTGTTCTAAAAATGGCCATAATGATTCCAAGTCCAATTGAAACTTCGGCTGCGGCAACAGCCATTACAAAAACAACGGCCATTTGTCCATTCATTGCGGTCTCGGTCGGAGATATCATATTAGCCAACGGAGTTTCATGGTAGCGAGCAAATGCAAGAAACGTCAGATTTGCAGCATTTAACATCAATTCAATGCACATAAAAATCACGATAGGATTTCGTTTCAACACTACTCCCAAGGTGCCCAATGCAAACATAATTGCTGCAACAGAAAGAAATCCACTTAAGGGTACTTCACTCATGAACCTCTCCTCTTGGCTAGCAAGATTGAACCGACAATCCCAACTAAAAGCAATACACTGCATATTTCGAATGCATAAACCCAGTTTGAAAAAAGAGTCGTTCCAATTGCTTTTGCTTTTCCAAGTTCATCGGGTGACGTGGGTAAAGTCTCTGTCTTAAGTGGACCGATTACTTGAGAAATAATCAAAACAATAAGCGAACCGGCAAATCCAACTGCTACCCACCATTTTAAGTAATGTTTTTCTTGCAGCATATTTGGCGCGCCCAGATTCAAAAGTAAAATAC